>JANMAS010000412.1:0-3256 GCA_031359975.1 Burkholderiales bacterium | reverse complement strand
GCCCGAGATGATCGCCACCGAAGCCAAGGCCGCGCAGGCACCGGTAGCCAGCAACGACACGCCGGCCGGCCGCGCCGAGAACCGGCGCGCCGAGATCGAGTTTCAGGGCGTGCGCGCGGCGCGGTAAGCCACGGAGCGCGCCATGGCGCGGTAAGGCACGAAGCGCGCCATGGCGCGCTCGGGCCGGTCAACATTCCCGCAGATCAGCCCACGCGGGCCGGATAGCCAGCGTTGCAGCCGCCGTGCGAGACTGGCCGGCCTTGCCACGCCCTGCCCGCGCGATGCTGCAAACGTTGGCCATCACCGGCCCGATCTACCTCGTCATCGCGCTCGGCTTTCTGGCCGTGCACTTCAGCGTTTTTTCGAAGGCGGACATGCGTGTGCTGGGCACGTTCGTCGTCAAGTTCGCGCTGCCGGCACTGATTTTTACCGCGCTTTCCCAGCGGCCGGTGAACGACATCCTCAACGGCCGCTACGTGCTGGATTACGCCTGCGGCTCGCTCGTCGTGATGTTCATCGCTTTTGCATGGTGCCGGTGGCGGCAAGGCAAGAGCTTCACGCAAAGCACCTTGTGCGGCCTGGGTGTGTCGAGCTCGAACAGCGGCTACATCGGTTACCCGATCGCCGTGCAACTGGTGGGCGCCAGCACAGCGGCCGTCGGCCTGGCGCTTTGCATGGTGGTGGAAAACCTGCTGATGATCCCGCTGGCGCTGCTGATGGCCGACAGCGGCCATGCGGGCGCCGGCAAGTGGCACCGCATCCTGATGCAATCGCTGGGCCAGTTGGCTCGCAACCCGATCATCCTGGCCATGATCGGCGGCTTCGGCGTGGCGCTGCTGGGGCTGCCGATAACCGGCGTGCTGGCGCGCACGATCAACATGCTGTCGATGTCGTCGACGGCGCTGTCGCTGTTTGTGATCGGCGGCACGCTGTTCGGGCTGCAGGTCAAAGGCATGAGGCGCGACGTATCCGCCATCGCGCTGGGCAAGCTGCTGCTGCATCCGCTGGCGGTGGGCCTGATGGTGTGGCTCGTGCCGCCCGCCGACCCCGGCTTGGCCGCCGCGGCGGTGGTGTTCGCGAGCGTGCCCATGCTCAGCATCTACCCGATCCTGGCGCAGAAATACGGCTTCGAAGGCTTCTGCGCAGCGGCGCTGCTGCTCGCCACCGTGCTCTCCTTCGTCACGATCAGCGTCATCCTGTGGCTGCTCGGGCCTGTCCTGGGCTGGGTGGGGTGATGGTGCTCGGCGAAGGCGGTTCGGGAACGCGCGAGCCACCGCGATTTGAGGAAGGCGTGTTGTCCTTGTAGAATATCCAATGAACTATTCACCAAATATTCATTGGAGGCCAGGTGCCCACCTTCAGCGTGTCGGAAACTGACGACCGAATTGCGAGGCTTCGTCGTGCTTTGGAGTCGGGCTCGAAAAGCGCTGAGGCACTGATGCAAGGGCTCGGTGTGAGCCAGCCTACGCTATCTCGAATTATTCATGAAATCGGTGCTTTGCTCTTCCGAATCAAGGGGCAGCGCACACCTGTCTATGGTTTGCTGCGATCGATCCCGCGCGTACCGTCGCGTCAGCCTGTCTATCGGGTGACAGAGGAAGGAGGCGTCGAGCGCACAGGCACCGTGAACCTGCTGAGCGGCGGACAAACTGTGGTGGAGTCCGAGCGCGGGGGCGCCCGGATCTTCGAAGGGCTGCCGCCCGCGATGATCTTCTCGTGCCCGTCCGGCTTCCTGGGCCGCCACGTGGTGCAGCAGGGTGCAAAACAGCTCGGGCTACCGCCGAAGCTCAACGTCTGGACCGATGACCACCGCGCCGCCTTCCTCTTCATGAGCGAGCCGGATGCGCCGGGTAATCTCATCTTCGGCGACGAATCGCTTTCGATGATGCTGGCGCAGCGCAAGACACACTTGGTCGTTGCCCCCGAAGACAAGCTCGCGATGTACCCGGCAAGCACGCGCGACGTTGGCCACACCATCGGGGGCTCGAGCGCGGGCGGTGAGCAGCCGAAGTTTACTTGCGAAACAGCCGACGTCGGGCATGTGATCGTGAAGTTCGCGCTCGCGGGCTCGCGGATGGCTGATTTGCTGGTGCTCGAACACCTGGCGCTGTCGTCGCTGGCCGATGAAGGCGCGCCGGCAGCGGTGACTCGACTCTTCGATGCCGATGGTTGGGTGATGATGGAATCTCAGCGTTTCGACCGCGTCGGCCGCTTCGGGCGCCGAGCGGTGGTTTCCGCCGGCGCCTGGGACGACGAGCACTTCGGCCACCGCGACACCTGGTCGCAGTTTGCCGACCGCTGCATCCAGGCTCGCCACCTGCCGGCGAGCCAGGGCGCCGTCATCCGCACGTTTGCCGCCTTCAGCGAACTGATCGGCAACGACGACACGCACTTCGAGAACCTCTCGCTGATGCTCGACGAGAAAGGCCAACCGAGCGCGGTGGCGCCGGCCTACGACATGCTGCCGATGCGCTACGCGCCGCAAGTGGCCGGCATCGGCGACCCGGCGCTCACACCCATCTCCCCCACGGTCGGCACCATCGGCGTGACCGGTGTGGTGTGGCAGGCCGCATACGCCGCGGCCCACCGGTTCTGGGAGCGCGCAGCGCAAGAGCGGCGGCTGACGCCACCCATGCGCAAGCTGGCCAGGACGAACCTGACCGTCATCGCGGCGTTCATCGAGCCGCTGGTTCCGTTGGGCAGCCGATGAGCGCAGCCCTGGAGCCCCTCGCGCGGAGTGCTGCACCTCAGCGGGTCAGAGGTGCATGAGGGGCTGGCGCGGTAGATGCGATACATTACTGAGTAAATTAACTCAGTACATATGACGACTGCCTACCAGCGACCCATTTCGCGCGTTCTCCGCACCCGGCTCGGCGAGGTGCCTCAGCGACTGCAAATTCTTGCCGGCCCACGCCAAGTCGGAAAGACGACGTTGATCCAGCAGGTGCTGGCCGATCGGCCGACCGCGTCTTACTACGCCGTCGCCGCAGACAACCCGACCCGGCGCGCCGACGCTTTGCACGACGATTCGTCGTCGCAAATCGCATTGCCTGATTACGGCGTCACGCCTGCGGCCAACTGGCTGCAAACCCACTGGGAGCTTGCAGAACGACGCGCGGCGGCGTGGGATGGATCCAATCACCCTGCTGCCGACGGGGTGCCCTTTGCTCTTGTGCTCGACGAGATACAGCTTGTGTCGCAATGGTCGAGCCTGGTCAAGGGGTTGTGGGACAGCGCGCGTGCGCGCGGCGTTCGC
>JANMAS010000357.1:0-6951 GCA_031359975.1 Burkholderiales bacterium | reverse complement strand
CGCCGAACCGGCCGCGCCCGGCGGTGCCAGCCCCGCAGGCGTGCCGGTGCAGGCCGCACCGGGGGATGCGGCGCCGTCGCCCCAGCAGGAGTTCAATGAGCAGATCGCTTCGGCCCTGCTGGCGCAGGACGAGCTCGAGCTGCAGATGGAGGCTGCGCAGCAACTGGAGACGGTGTCGCGCGCGTCATCGCCCGCGTTCGCCGAGCTGGAGGATGCGCGCGAGCGCTTCATCGCCGGCCTGCAATCACTGGCACCGGAGCAGGATGCCGCCCCGCTGGTGCAGAACTTCCTGCCCGCGGTGCTGCCGGCCATCAAGCTCGGCATCCGCTTCTTCGGCCGCGGGCGCCTGATCAACCTGGTGTCGCCGCTGCTCGCCAAACTGATCGCGGGCATGAGCGGCCCGGAGTCGGCACCGGCACTGTCGCGCGCCATCGTGGATGCCGGGTTGAAGCTGATGAACCTGGAGATGGATGAATCCGAGGCCGGCAACCTGGCGGCACCGGCGCTGGCGGCCACGCTGGAAGAAACGATCACCCGCATCGCCTCGCTGCCCGACGAGGTGCTTGACAACGAAGATCTGCTCGAAGGCTATGCCGTCGAGGCGTTCGAGCAGGCTGCGGCGGCCAACCTGCCGGCGATGCTGTCGCAAGACACCTATCGCCGCCGGCCCGAGCTGCTGGAAGGCGGTCTCAATGCGGGCTGGGTGCTGCTGCCGCTGCGCGGGCCCAAGCGCTACAAGCGCTGCACGCGCAGCTTTCGCGTCGCGCTGGCGCCGCATATCGCCTCGGAGGTTGAAAGTTTCGAAGGCGCGACGCTGGCCGAACATCTGCAGGAGCAGTTCGGTGTGGAAGAAGGCGAGACGGTGGATGCCGAGCTGCATCTCTTCGAAGCCCTGCCCGGCACCACGCTGGCCGACATCGCCCACGGCGAACGCGCCACGCTGGGCTCGGGCCTCACCGACGAAGCCAACGTCGAGCAGTTCCATCCGCTCACGCCGCGTGCCGCCGGTGTGCTGCTCGGCCGGCCGGGGCTCGGCCGCGCGTTTCCCGCCTGGCGGCCGTGGATGCCGCTGCCGGCGGGGCTGCGCCTGTATGCCGCCAACACCGGCCGGCGTGCGCTGCTGGCGTCGGACCAGAGCCGTCGCCTGCGCCGCATGCTGCGGGTCAGCGTGGTGCTCGACGGTGTGCAGGATCAGGTGCGCCTGTGCGTGTATGTGAGCGAAGCGCGCGCGCAGCGGCTGGCCCTGCGTTTGCGCGAGGCCGGCATAGGTGGCTCGGTGGCGGCACTGGCCAGCGGCCTGCAGCGTTCGCTGGCGCGCCGGCTCGACGTGATCTTCCGTGGCCTGGCACCGGCGCGCCTGCGCGTGATTCATGCGGCGATGCGGCCGGGCACGCTCGCCTCGGCCGCGCTGGCGCAGGTGCCGCCGGCCGCGCTGCAGGCCTTCGTCGCACGCCTGCAAGGCTCTGTGGTGCAGGCCTTTGCAGAATTTGCAAAGGCCCAGGCGCAGCGCATCGCCACGGCCGCCGCCGATCCGGCCGACGGCATGACGCTGGTGTTTGCGCTCGAACGCACGCCGGGCCTGAACCTGCTGTGCCGCGCCCTGGCGGGCGATGCCACGGCCGCCGCCGGCCTGGCTGCCGCGGTGGCCAGCGGCGGCACGCCGACGACACGCGTCGACGTGCATGCGGGGCTGCGCTGTGGCTGAGCTCGACGACGCCATCGCCGTGCAGATGCGGCGACAGGTGCTGCACTGGGTGGCGGCGAGCGAGCGCATGGATCTCGATGCGCTGGCCTCGCGCGAGGCCTGGGGGCACCTGGAGCGTTACCTCGGTGTGTCGCTGCGCAAGCACCTGGAGGGCGTGATCGAACGCCTGGCGTCGGAAGCCCGCGTGCTGGCCACGATCGACCGCGAACTGAAGGATCGGCACGAGCGAAGCGCGCTGCGCCGGCGCCTGATCGCCTTCGAATCGCGCTACCTGCGCACCGAAAGAACGCTCGAGTTCTTTGCCGATGCCATCAATTGCCGCACCAATCCGAACATGGCCGCGCTGCTGCGCGCCTGCGACACACTGGCCCAGCGTTGCATGGCGGCGCTGCTGGAGCCGCTGGGCAAGGTGGCGCCGCCGGCACTCACCTACCTCGGCGAAGGCCGCGGCGCGTCGATCCTGCGCGCGCACCAGCGCCTGTGGGATGGCGGCGAGCTGTGCCCGGTCGCGGCCATCAAGATCACGCGCCACAACCTGCTCAGGCCGACCGCCTTGCTGCACGAATCGGGGCACCAGGTGGCGGCGATTCTGGGCTGGAACGAGGCGCTCGCGGCAGCGCTGTCGCGCCAGCTCGAAGATGCCGGCGCGGGTGCCGAACTGGCCGCGGTATGGGCCAGCTGGGCTTCCGAGATCGCGGCTGACGCGTTTGCCTTTGCGCACGCCGGTTATGCCAGCGTGGCGGCGTTGCACGACGTGGTGGATGGCGAAACGGCGGGCGTCTTCCGCCACCTGCCCGGCGATCCGCATCCGGTGGCCTACCTGCGCGTGTTGCTCGGTGTGGCGATGTGCCGCTCGAGTTATGGCGCCGGGCCGTGGGATGCGCTGCAGGAGGCCTGGTGCGCCACCCATCCGCTGCGGGCTGCGCCCGACGATTCGCGCACCTTGGTGCAAGCCTCGCTGCCGCTGCTCGACACGGTGGTGCGGGCGGCGCTGGGCACACCGCTGCGCGCCTTTGGTGGCCGCGCGCTGCGGGCCATCGTCGATCCGGCGCGGGTGAGCCCGACGGCGCTCGACGAGCTGCACCAGCGCATCGGCGACGCGCTGTTCAGCTCGGCGCACTGGCTGTGGACCGAGCCGCTGCGAATCCTCGGCCTCACCGGGCTGCGCCTGGCCACCCGCCCGCTCGAAACCCGATCCACGCTGGAGCTGCAACGGCAATCGATGCTACGGCTCGGCGGTGCCACCACCACGGTCTGACAACTGCCTGACAACAAGGAGCCTGCGATGAGCAAACGATACGGCGACACGCCTGCCGAAGCCGACAACCACCGAACCCACCCCACGCCGGAAGCCGCCGCACTGCTGCTCGACCTGCTGCGCGACGTGGGCCGGAACACCGCCACCCTGACGCCCAACCTGAGCGTCGAGGCGCTGGCCGCCGTGGCACGTTTTCGCGAGATCAGCGCCAATCTGGCCACCGGCATCAACGGCGGCAGCGGCTTGCGTGGCGGAACCTTCGTCGCGACGAAACCCTGAGCCCAAGGAGACACATCATGTTCAGGCAATTCGCCAGGTTCCTGCCCGCCACGCAGCTGTTCGACATGCATCCCGCCGAGCTGGCTGCGGTTCTGGAAGACGTATGGGCGCGTCGTGTTGCGCTGCCCGAGGAGCTGGGCCATCCCAACAACCGCAGCAACATCAATCCGTTGCCGACGTGGCTGCCCCGGCCCAGCCCGGAGCCGCTGCCCGGCGGCGAATTTCCTCCGCCGCTGCGCTGGGATCACCTCAGCTATGCCTACATGGTGGAGAACACGCGCGTCTTCGAGATCTTCAGGCGCGTGATGCACGAACTGGTGCACGGCGAAAAGCTCGGCACGCCGATCCCGGATGCGCAGCGCTGGGTGCGCACCACCGAGGCCTTGTTCTTCCGCGAGGGCGCGCCGTTCCTCATCACCACGCTGGACAGCCAGCTGCGGCGCGACTGGCGCGCGATGGGCCGCAACGCCTATTCGCGCATGTTCGACATGGAGCTCAACCATGGCGGCGACGACGGCAAGCCCTACGCCTATGTGCGCACTGATGCCCGCAACGCCGACTTCGTCGCCACGCTGGAAGAACTGCTGCGCGAGGTGTGGGTGGGCATGATCTACGTCACCGCCACCAGCAGCAGCAACCCGACCGATCCGTCCAAGATTGCCGACCTCGCCAAGAAGCTGCACGACATGCTGCGTTCGCGGCGCCAGAACGGCAACCTGTCGCGCGAGGAGTTCGCGCTGGTGACGGCGATGTCGTGGTTCCACCTGACGCTGGAGTTCGATTCACCCATCGTGCGATCGCTGCGAGCCGAAGCCACCGGCGTCGAGCAGCGCCTGTTCAAGGTGGCCGAAAGGGTGGGCATGCCGGCGCATGGGTTGGCCAAGAATTTCTTCGAGATCGCCGATCCGCTGTCGCGGTTTCTGATCCAGGTCGAGACCGGCGACTTCAACAATCCCGCCGCGGTGCCGGCGCTGTATACGCCGGTGGACCCGGCGCTGGACAGTCCGGAGGTGGCGATGCGCCGCATCATCACCCACTGGACCGCCATCACCGGGCGCGATGTGAAGGCGCGCAAGGTGGCGGCGGCTTGACATGGACTCGCCCTTCACGCATCCCGAGCTGTTCGCCGACGGAGCCACGGCCACGCCAGCCCGCCAGGGCGCGCCGCGTGGCGAGCTGCGCAGCCCCTTCCTGCACGAGCTCGAATTCGATACGCCCGCCGTCGAGCAGGCGCTGCCGGAGCCGGCACGAGGCGGTGGCGCACCGACGCAGGAAGTGGCCTCGCGGCCGCAACTGCGCTTCGTCACGCCCGGCGGCAAGCCCTACAGCGCGAGCCGCTGGGTGCTGCACCAGGGTGGCAGCCGCTTCGAAGGCGGCCTCGACGCCGATGGCTGGACGGGGCCGATCGACCGTGCCGGTGGCCGATTCGATACCCGGCAGCCGTTCCACCTGCACATCGATGGCGGCGTGTGCTGCATCGTCAGCGGCGCTGCGCTGATGGCGGCTGCGCCCGGCGTCGAATATGGCGGCTCGTCGGTCGATTGGCAGTTTGCCGACGACGATGGCAACAGTTCGCGCCGCAGCCAGTTCTGGAAGGAATACGACATCGCCCGGCGCGCCGGCCCCGGGCCCCAACGCGTATCCACCTTTCTGCAGCACGACCATGTGATGCGCAGGCCGGTCCAGCTGCTGGCACGCCACACACGGGCGGTGTTCCAGGTGCAGCCGCTGTCGATCCGGCTCGGGCCCATCGTGCGCTATACCGATTCGCGGCGTGCGCTGATCTGGATCGAGCTCGAAACACCGGGCCTCGTGCGCATCACCTACGGCCGCGCCAGCGAACAGCACAAGCTGCCGGCAGCGGCCGACAAGCCGGCGCAGCGCAGCGTGCGCCATGGCTGCACCGTGCGCGTGGGCGGGCACCACTATGCGCTGGTGTGCATCGACGGCCTCGACGCCGACACCGGCTACCAGTACAGCGTGGCGCTCGCACCGCAGCCCGCGACAGGCAACCTGCCGGCGCAGGAAAGCGAATACACCGAGGCCGTGTTCCCGCGCGAGCTGCCGGCGGCAATGCACGTGGCCACCCAGGGCACATTGACACGCCACTCGTACAGCGGTTCGTCGTGGCTCTTCGTGCGCACGCTGGCCGAGCGCGGCGGCGGCAGCCTGCGTTTTGCCCATGGCTCGTGCCGCAAATATCCCAACGACACCGACCCCCAACAGCGCGCACCGCAAGGCGACATGCTCGATGCCTTCGGTGACCGCTGGCTGGCACGCAAACCGTGGGCCGAATGGCCGCGCTTCTTCCTGCACAGCGGCGACCAGATCTACGCCGACGACGTCGGCGTACGCATGGCCAACACGATGCTCGCCCAGCGCGTGTCGGCGGTGCTGCCGGGGCCGGCACCGGCCGGGGCGCTGGATATCGGCTACGGCGCCTGGGCGGGCCGTTTCGGGTGGCGCTGCGCGCCGTTCGAAAAAGCCGGCAGCGCGGCGCGCGGCGATTTCGATGCCCTGCGCAAGCTGCGGCCCCGCGCCCTCACGGCAGCGCGCGAGGAGCAGATGGAGATCGTGATCAACGGTGCCGAGCGGGCACGCAAGCAGCCGGGTTGGTTTCGCAACCACGACCCGCGTGCCACCGACCGCGAACGCAGCCAGCGCTACCGCTACCGCATCTTGAACGGCCTGCTCTGGCAACCGCCCGACGAAGTCGCCGATGTGCCGAGGCTCGATGCGCAGAAGGGCCTGAGCGCGCGCCAGGTGATGCAGCTTCCCGGCCCGCCCAAGCGCGACTTCGACCTCGAATACCCGGCCGCCGGCGACAACCTCGGCGTGCACGCCGCCGATTACGCCGAATACGCGGCCCTGTACGAACAAGCTTTCGGCCTGCGTCCGACACGGCGGCTGCTGGCGCATCTGCCCTCGTTCATGATGTTCGACGACCATGAGGTGACCGACGACTGGAACGCCGACGCCGGCTGGCTGAACATCGTGCATGCCAAGTCCGACCCGCTGCGCTGCTGGCCGATGACGATGACCGATGCGCTGTGCGCCTACTGGCTGTACCAAGGCTGGGGCAACCTGGCGCCGGAACAGGCGGCCGACGACCCACGCGTGAAACTGCTGGCGCGCGCCCGGCTTGAAGGGCGCGACGCGCTGCCCGATCTGCGCCGCCTCATCCTGGCGCGCGCGATCGACACCACCGCACCCGGCAGCTCGCCGGCAAACAAGCTCGATTGGCATTTCTCGCTGCCCACGCCGGGGTTGCCTTTCCACGTGATCGACCTGCGAACCGACCGCGACGTGCACGGCACCGGCGGCATGTCGCCAGCGCGCCTGCGCTGGATCGAGCAGTCACTGGCCGGCACCC
Source organism: Burkholderiales bacterium (assembly GCA_031359975.1). Lineage (GTDB taxonomy): Bacteria > Pseudomonadota > Gammaproteobacteria > Burkholderiales > Burkholderiaceae_C > JANMAS01. The sequence continues at coordinate 336 of JANMAS010000357.1, read as the reverse complement.
GCAGCCCGGTGGCGGTGCTGGTGTTGCCGGTGCCCTTCTTGATGCCCGATCCGATGTTGTTTCCGTTTCGCAACCCCGGCTTCACGGCGGTGCTGGCGGGTGCGCGCTCGACCACCGCGTTCAAGCGCGACTCGGATATCGAACATCCCGCCGGCAACCCGGTGTGGGACCAGCTCAAGGCGATGCTCAAGCGCCTGCAGCAGTCGCAAAAGGCTTTGAAATCCATCGTGCTGCTGTCGGGCGACATTCACTTCAGCTGCAATTTCGATGGCCAGCTGGCCGACTCGACCAGCGAACCCCGACTGGTGCAGCTCATCTCTTCGGGGCTGCGGCAGG
>JANMAS010000346.1:0-3285 GCA_031359975.1 Burkholderiales bacterium | reverse complement strand
GATGAAGGAGCCGCCGCACCCGGTGCTGGCGCAGGGCAAGGTGCGCCACGTCGGCGACCAGGTCGCGCTGGTCGTCGCCGAGACGCTGCTGCAGGCCAAGGACGCCTGCGAGCTGATCGAGGTCGACTACGAGGAACTGCCCGCCGTCATCGACATCACGAAGGCCGACGGCCACCGAGGCTCGGTGCACGACGACGTCGCGAACAACGTCTGCTACGACTGGGGCCACGGCGACAAGGCCGGCACCGAGGAGGCATTCAAGAACGCCGCGCACATCACCACGCTCAATTTCCGCAACAACCGCCTGGTGCCCAACGCGCTGGAGCCGCGCGCGGCCAACGCGAGCTACAGCTTCACCGAAGACAACTACCTGCTGTATGTGTCCAACCAGAACCCGCACGTCGAGCGCCTGCTGATGTGCGCGTTTGTGCTCGGCATCCCCGAGCACAAGATGCGCGTGGTGGCGCCCGACGTGGGCGGCGGCTTCGGCTCCAAGATCTACCTGTACGGTGAAGAAACCGCGATGGTCTTTGCCAGCAAGTCGATCGGCCGGCCCATCAAGTGGACCTGCGAACGCAGCGAGGCCTTCCTGTCCGACGCGCACGGCCGCGATCACGTCACCAAGGCCGAACTGGCGCTCGACAAGGACGGCCACTTCATCGGCCTGCGCTCCACCACCACCGCCAACATGGGCGCGTATCTCTCCACCTTTGCCTCCAGCATCCCGACCATCCTGCACGCCACGCTGCTGGCCGGCCAGTACAAGACGCCGAAGATCTACTGCGAGGTGAGCGCGGTGTTCACCAACACCTGCCCGGTGGATGCCTACCGCGGCGCGGGGCGGCCAGAGGCCACCTACGTCGTCGAGCGGCTGGTTGAAACCGCGGCGCATGAGTTGGGCCTCGATCCGGCGGAGATCCGCCGCCGCAACTTCATCACCGAGTTTCCGTCCGCCTCGCCGGTGGGCCTGACCTACGACACCGGCGATTTCAACGCCACGCTCACCCGCGCGGTGGAGCTGGCCGATGTGGCTGGTTTTGCGGCGCGCAAGGCGGCCTCGGCGGCCAAGGGCCTGAAGCGCGGCCTGGGTTACTCGGCCTACATCGAAGCCTGCGGCATCGCGCCGTCGAGCGTGGCAGGCGCCCTGGGCGCGCGCGCGGGGCTGTTCGAGGCCGGAGAAGTGCGGGTGCATCCCACCGGCAAGGTCACCATCTTCACCGGATCGCACAGCCACGGCCAAGGGCACGAAACCACCTTCGCACAGGTGGTGGCCGAACGCCTGGGCCTGCCGATGGAGGATGTGACGATCGAACACGGCGACACCGGCAAGGTGCTGTTCGGCATGGGCACCTACGGCAGCCGTTCCCTGGCCGTGGGCGGCACCGCGATCGTGAAGGCGGTCGACAAGGTGATCGCCAAGGGCCGCAAGATCGCCGCGCACCTGATGGAAGCGGCGGATACCGACGTCGAATTCACCAACGGTGTGTTCTCGGTCAAGGGCACCGACAAATCGATCCCGTTTGCCCAGGTGGCGCTCACCGCCTACGTGCCGCACAACTTTCCGCACGACAAGCTCGAACCCGGCCTGAACGAAAACGCGTTCTACGATCCGAGCAACTTCACCTTCCCCTCGGGCACCTACATCTGCGAGGTGGAGATCGACCCGGAAACCGGCGTCACCCGCATCGACCGCTTCACCGCCTGCGACGACTTCGGCAACGTGGTGAATCCGATGATCGTCGAAGGCCAGGTGCATGGCGGCCTCGCGCAGGGCATCGGCCAGGCGCTGCTCGAACACGGCATCTACGACACCTCATCGGGCCAGCTGCTCACCGGCAGCTTCATGGACTACACGATGCCGCGCGCCGATGACTTCTGCCACTTCACGGTGGAGACGCTCAAAGGCACGCCGTGCACCCACAACCCGCTGGGGGTGAAGGGCTGCGGCGAGGCCGGTGCCATCGGCTCGCCACCGGCGGTGATCAGCGCCATCTGCCACGCCCTGGGCGTGAAGGATGTGCCGATGCCGGCCACGCCGCATACGGTGTGGAAGGCCGCGCGGCAGGCAGCGGGCTGATCCGGCAAGAACCATCAGGAGAACCAGATGCAATCCTTTGCTTTCCATTCCCCGGCCACGTTGGCCGATGCGGCGCGCGCCGCAGGGCACCCCGACGCCAAGATCCTGGCCGGCGGTCAATCGCTGTTGCCCTCGATGAAGCTCGGCCTGGCCGCGCCGGAATCGTTGATCGACCTCTCCGGCCTTGCCGACCTGCGCGGCATCACGGTGAGCGGCGGCCAGGTGAAGATCGGCGCGATGACCACCCATGCGGCGGTGGCCGCCTCGGCCGACGTGGCCAAGGCCATCCCCGCGCTGGCCGATCTGGCCGGCCGTATCGGCGATCGGCAAGTGCGCAACCGCGGCACGATCGGCGGCAGCCTCGCCAACAGCGACCCGGCCGCCTGTTATCCGGCCGCCGTGCTCGGCCTGGGCGCAACGATCCACACCGATCGCCGCCAGATCGCCGCGGACGACTTTTTCAAGGGCCTGTACGAAACCGCGTTGGCCGAAGGCGAGCTGATCACCGCGGTGAGCTTTCCGGTGCCCGAAAAAGCCGCTTGGCAGAAGTTCAAGCAGCCGGCGTCGCGCTTTTCGATGGTCGGTGTGTTTATCAGCAAAGGCCCGCAGGGCGTGCGCGTGGCGGTGACCGGCGCCGGCGCGTGTGTGTTTCGGGTGAAGGCGCTCGAGGACAAACTCTCGGCGAGCTGGTCAGCCGCTTCGTGCGAGGGCGTCAGCATTTCGGCTGACGGCCTGAACAGCGATCTGCACGGCAGCGCGGAATATCGCGCGGCCTTGATTCCGGTGATGGCCAAGCGGGCGGTGGCTGCCAGTTGAGACGCCCTCCCCCTCTCCCGTGGGCGGGGGAGGAGGCAAGACCCGATGACTGACATCCCCGCGTCGATAGACGACACCCACGCCCAGCTGCTGCAACACGACTACGTGGCCGACCGGGCGTTGGCCACGGTGGTGTTTCTTTCGCTGCGCCTGCAGCGGCCGCTGTTCGTCGAAGGCGAGCCCGGCACCGGCAAGACCGAGATCGCCAAGACGCTCGCCACGATGCTGCACCGGCCGCTCATTCGCCTGCAGTGTTACGAAGGGCTGGATATGGCCAGCGCCGCCTACGAGTGGAACTACGCACGCCAGATGATGGAAATTCGGCTGGCCGAGCGCGACAACCTATCGCGCGACCAGCTCGCCGCCGATCTGTTCTCGCGCCGCTTTCTCAC
>JANMAS010000309.1:0-3292 GCA_031359975.1 Burkholderiales bacterium | reverse complement strand
CTGATCTGCCCGCGCCGGCCGAGATCAAGTCGAGCCTCGATCAATACGTGATCGGGCAGGAGCCTGCCAAGCGCACCTTGTCGGTGGCGGTGTACAACCACTACAAGCGCCTGAAGCACATGGCCGGTGCCAAGGATGAGGTGGAGCTCACCAAGAGCAACATCCTGCTGATCGGCCCCACCGGCTCGGGCAAGACGCTGCTCGCCCAGACGCTCGCGCGGCTGCTGAACGTGCCGTTCGTGATCGCCGATGCCACCACGCTCACCGAAGCCGGCTACGTGGGCGAGGATGTCGAAAACATCATCCAGAAGCTGCTGCAGAACTGCAACTACGAGGTGGAGCGGGCGCAGCGCGGCATCGTGTACATCGATGAGATCGACAAGATCTCGCGCAAATCCGATAACCCGTCGATCACCCGTGATGTGTCGGGCGAGGGCGTGCAGCAGGCCTTGCTGAAGCTGGTCGAAGGCACGATGGCCTCGGTGCCGCCACAAGGTGGCCGCAAACACCCGAACCAGGATTTCCTCCAGATCGACACCACCAACATCCTGTTCATTTGCGGCGGCGCATTCGACGGGCTGGAAAAGGTGATCCAGAACCGCACCGAGAAGTCGGGCATCGGTTTTGGCGCCACGGTGCACAGCAAGACCGACAAGAAAGTCTCCGATCTCTTTCTCCATGCGGAGCCCGAAGACCTGATCAAGTTCGGCCTCATCCCCGAGCTGGTCGGGCGGCTGCCGGTGGTGGCCACGCTGGCCGAGCTGAACGAAGAAGCGCTGGTGCAGATCCTCACCGAGCCGCGCAATGCGCTGGTCAAGCAATACCAGAAGCTGTTTGCGATGGACGGCGTGGAGCTGGAAATCCGGCCCTCGGCGCTCAATGCCATTGCGCGCAAGGCGCTGGCCCGCAAGACCGGCGCCCGCGGCCTGCGATCGATCATGGAACACGCCCTGATCGACACCATGTTCGACCTGCCCACGATGGACGGCGTGGCGAAGGTGGTGATCGACGATCACATCGTCGAAGAAGGGGCCAAACCCCTGCTCGTTTATCGAGAGCAGGCCAAGGCCAGCGCTTGATACTGACGACGGGTTGCGCACGCCATTTCGCCTGCACGGCAGGGCGCAACCCATAGCGCCCCAGGGATACCCGGAATTTCCCCGGCCACGGCCCCATACTTGCATTCGACACCTCAGGCCCCACGTGGGCCTGAGAAAGCGAGGTTTCAATGTCCGGACATCCCATCCTTCCCGCTGAACCGGTGACGTTGCCGCTGCTGCCGCTGCGCGATGTTGTCGTGTTTCCGCACATGGTCATTCCCCTGTTCGTGGGGCGTCCCAAATCAATCAAGGCCCTCGAATCGGCCATGGAAGCCGGCCGCCAGATCATGCTGGTCGCGCAGAAGGCCGCCGCCAAGGATGAGCCTAAGCCCGACGACATGTTCGAGGTGGGCTGCGTCTCGTCGATCCTGCAGATGCTCAAGCTGCCCGATGGCACGGTGAAGGTGCTGGTCGAAGGCGTGCAGCGTGCGCGCACCGAGCGTGTGTCGGATGAAGGCGAGCATTTCACCGCTGACATCGTGCCCGTGCCGCCGTCCACCGACAGCTCGCCCGAGATCGAAGCGCTGCGCCGCGCGGTGACGCAGCAGTTTGATCAGTACGTCAAGCTCAACAAGAAAATCCCGCCCGAGATCCTCACCTCGATCGCCGGCATCGACGATCCGGGCCGCCTGGCCGATACGATCGCAGCGCATCTGCCGCTGTAGCTCGAAGCCAAACAATCCGTTCTCGACCTGGTCGACGTATCGAAGCGGCTCGAGAAGCTGCTGGAGCTGCTCGAACACGAAGTCGACATCCTGCAGGTTGAAAAGCGCATCCGCGGCCGCGTGAAGCGCCAGATGGAAAAGAGCCAGCGCGAGTACTACCTGAACGAGCAGGTCAAGGCCATCCAGAAGGAACTCGGCGACGGCGAAGAAGGTGCCGACCTTGAAGACCTGGAAAAGAAGATCGTCGCCGCGAAGATGTCGAAAGACGCTCGCAAGAAGGCCGACAACGAGCTGAAGAAGCTCAAGCTGATGTCACCGATGTCGGCTGAAGCCACGGTGGTACGCAACTACATCGACACGCTCGTGGCCCTGCCCTGGGCCAAGAAGACGAAGATCAAGCACGATCTCGGCAATGCCGAGGATGTGCTGAACGAAGATCACTACGGCCTGGAAAAGGTCAAGGACCGCATCCTTGAGTATCTTGCGGTGCAGCAACGCGTCGACAAGGTGAAGGCGCCGATCCTGTGCCTGGTGGGCCCTCCCGGCGTGGGCAAGACATCGCTGGGCCAGAGCATCGCGCGAGCCACCGGCCGCAAGTTCGTCCGCATGGCATTGGGTGGTGTGCGCGACGAAGCCGAGATCCGTGGCCATCGTCGCACCTACATCGGCTCGATGCCGGGCAAGGTGCTGCAGAGCTTGTCGAAGATCGGTACCCGCAATCCGCTGTTCCTGCTCGACGAAATCGACAAGCTCGGCATGGATTTCCGCGGTGATCCGTCGTCGGCGCTGCTCGAGGTGCTCGATCCCGAACAGAACCATACGTTCAGCGATCACTACGTCGAGGTCGATTTCGATCTGTCCGACGTGATGTTCGTCGCCACGTCGAATTCGATGAACATCCCGCCGGCGCTGCTGGACCGGATGGAAGTGATTCGCCTGGCGGGTTACACCGAAGACGAAAAGCTCAATATCGCGCAGCGGTATCTGATGCCCAAGCAACGCAAGAACAACGGCGTCACCGATGGCGAGATGGAGATCCGCGAGGATGCCATCCGCGGCATCATTCGCTACTACACCCGCGAGGCGGGCGTGCGTTCGCTCGAGCGCGAGATCTCCAAGATCTGCCGCAAGACGGTGAAGGGCATCCAGCTCAAGAAGTACACCAGCCAGGTCATCGTCAACGAGGAAAACCTCAACGACTTCCTCGGCGTGCGCAAGTTCGACTACGGCCGCGCCGAGAAGAAGAACCAGGTCGGTCAAGTTGTCGGTTTGGCCTGGACCGAAGTCGGCGGCGACCTGCTGACGATCGAGGCGGCGGTGATGCCCGGCAAGGGCAACATCATCCGCACCGGCCAGCTCGGCGACGTGATGAAGGAATCCGTCGAAGCCGCGCGTTCGGTGGTGCGCTCACGCGCGCGCCGCCTGGGCATCAAGGACGAGATGTTCGAGAAGCGCGACATCCACATCCACGTGCCCGACGGCGCGACGCCCAAAGACGGCCCGAGCGCGGGCGCGGCGATGACGACG
>JANMAS010000220.1:0-21873 GCA_031359975.1 Burkholderiales bacterium | reverse complement strand
CTTGCCATGCGATCGAACCGCTGGCCGGCACAAAGCCCATCACCGCCTTCAGCAGCGTCGAACGGCCCGAGCCATTGCGACCCAGCAGCGCCACGATCTCGCCCGGCCGCACCTGCAGATCCACCCCGGTCAGCACCACGCTGGCGCCCCACGCAGCATGCACATCGCGCAGCGCCAGCATCGCCTCAGCCCACCATGGCGAGGCCGCCAAGATAGGCCTCCCGCACCCGCGCATCGGTGCGCACCGCATCGGGTGTGTCGAAGGCAATCACTTCGCCGCGCACCAGCACCGCGATGCGATCGGCGAGATCGAAGACCACCGGCATGTCGTGCTCCACCATCAGCAAGGTCTTGCCGTCGGTCAACTCACGGATGAGGGCCACGATGTGCCGCGCCTGCTCGCGGTTCATGCCGGCGGTGGGCTCGTCGAGCAGGATGGTGGAGGCGCCGCTGATCACCGTGAGGCCAAGTTCGAGCACGCGCTGTTCGGCGTAGGTCAGGCGCTGCGCAGGTTCATCACCACGCGCTTCGAGGCCGATGCGGCTCAACATCGATTGCGCCTTGTCGTCGACATCGCGCAGGCGGCTCAGGCGCCGCCAGAACGCATAACCCACGCCGGCGCTGCGCATCACCGCGCAGCGCAGGTTGTCGAGAGCCGACAAGCGCGGGAACAGGCTGCTGGCCTGGAAGCTGCGCGCCAGGCCGAGCCGATGAATGCGATGCGGCGAGAGGCCGTCGATGCGCCGCCCGTGCAGCCGAATCTCACCCCGGCTCGGCACGGCACGGCCACTGGCGAGGTTGAACAAGGTGCTCTTGCCGGCGCCGTTGGGGCCGATCAGCGCCACCCGCTCACCGGCGCGCACGGCCAGCGATGCACCTTGCAGCACGGTGGTCTGGCCAAAGCGCATGTGGATATCGCGCAGATCGAGTGCGGGGGCTGTCATCGCGCGGCCTCGATGCGTGTCAGCTCCTCGCGCCAGGCCGGCGCAAGGAGCCGCCAGGCCGGCACCAACAGGCCCAACCCGAGCAGGCCCACGGTGCCCGCGGCCAGCCACACCCCAGGCGACTGCCCATCCAGATCCGCGCCGAGAAACCTCAGGCTCGGGCCCAGTGTGCTGCGCATCTGGTGGTGATACAGCAGCTCGACCAGCGCAGCCAGGCCCAGCATCGTCACCCCGGCCGCCACCACCAGCGCACACCAGCGCAGCGCCAGAAGACGCCAGCGCCCCCGATGCAGTACCCGCCAGTGATCCAACAGCACGGCGCTCAGGCCGCCCGGCGCCCACATCATCATCGCCACGAAGGCCAGGCCGAGATAGAGCAGCCAGGCCGGTGTCCATTGCGACAGCCAACCCAGCGAAAACACCATCAGCAGCGCGCCGACGATCGGCCCGGCGAAGTACGCCGCACCACCGAGCACGACAAACAGCAAATACGCCCCGGAGCGTGCCGCGCCCAAGACCTCGGTGGTGACGATCTCCGCATGCAAGGCCGTCAAGCCGCCTGCGATACCCATGAAAAATGCCGACACCACAAACACCAGGTAACGCACGGTGCGGGCGCTGTAGCCCACAAACTCCACCCGCTCGGCGTTGTCGCGCACCGCATTCAACAGTCGGCCCAGCGGCGTGCGGGTGAAGGCATACATCGCCGCCGTGCACAGCGCGCAGTAGATGGCGATAAGCGCCGCCAGATGCGTGGGCGCCGCGAAGCTGAACCCCCCCATGGCTCGCGCACCCCGATCCCCGGCAATGCCGGCTTCACCACCAAACACCGATGGCGCCATCAACACCGCCGCGGCCGCCAGCTCGGCCAGGCCCAGCGTGATCATCGCAAACGTGGTGCCGGCCTTGCGCGTGTTGGCGTAGCCCAGCACGGCTGCCAGGGCCATGGCGCCCACACCGCCGATCAGCGGCACGAAAGCCACGCTCCAGGCCGGGTACGCTGGTGCGCCGGCCGCCATCCAGCGCAGCGCGTGGATGGCCAGGTAGGCGCCGGCGCCGGCATACACCGCATGCCCGAAGCTCAGCATGCCGCCCTGACCGAACAGCATGTTGTAGGCGAGGCAGGCAATGATGGCGATGCCCGCCTGCGACAGCATCGTCCACACCAGCGATTCGCTGAACAGGTTCAATCGTTCAGCCTTCTCGGGCACGGTGTTGCGAACCGAGCAGGCCGCCGGGCCGCACCACCAGCACCAGCACCAGCAGCGCAAACGGCAACACCGCCGCGATCTGCGAGAGCTTGAGCGTCAGCAGCGCCGGCGCCACGCTGGCCGCCAGGCCATCGATGCCCGGCAGATCGCCCAGCGACCGCTGGCTGCCCACCGCCAAGGCGTCGAGCAGGCCGATCACCATCGACGCCACAAACGCCCCCGCCAACGATCCCACCCCACCGATCACGATCACCGCAAACACCAGCGCACCCAGCGTGACGCCCATAGACGGCTCGGTCACCCGCAAGGCGCCATCGATCACGCCGGCCAGCGCGGCCAGCGCCGTGCCCACGCCAAACACCGCCATGAAGACACGCGGTACGTTGTGGCCGAGCGCCTCGACCATCGCAGCCTGCGTGAGCGCGGCACGCACGATGAGGCCGATGCGGGTGCGCGCCAGCAGCCACCACAGCCCGGCCAGGATCAGCAGCGACAAGCCCATGCCAAAGGCGCGAAAAGCCGGGAACTGGGTGCACAGATGCACGTCGGCATGCCGGCAAAGCGCACCGGCCGAACCCATCACCACCGACAAGCCGCCGCCGGTGGCTTCGACCAGGGTGAACAGCGGCCCTTGCAACGCCTGCGGCGGAGCGAAAGCCACCGCCGATCGCCCCCACAGCAGCGCCACGCCTTCGGCCAGAACGTAACTCAGGCCGAAGGTGGCGAGCAGCTCGGCCATGTGGCCAAAGCGATGCACCCGCCGCAGCACCCCGTGCTCGAAACCGGCGCCCGCCAGGCCCACGAGCGCAGGCGCCAGACACAAAGCCCACCAGAAGCCCGCCCAGCCGGTGATCCACGCCGCCACATACGCACCCAGCATGTAGAAGCCCGCGTGCGCAAAATTGAGCACGCCCATCATGCTGAAGATCAGTGTGAGGCCCGATGCCATCATGAACAGCAGCAGCCCGCCCGACAGGCCGTTGAGCAGCGAGATCAGCAGGTAGGAAGCATCCATCCAGGCGCACGGCAGTTGGCGATTCGGGTGCGAAGCATCGCATGCCCCACGCACCGGCCGCACCGGCCATGGCGGCCGTACCGCAGAGCGGCCTCAGGCCTTGTCGGCGCGCTCGGGCAGTTGGTGATCCTTGAAGCGCTCGCGCAGATCCACCTTCTTCATCTTGCCGGTGGCGCCCAGCGGGATCGCGTCGACGAACACGACGTCGTCAGGCACCTGCCACTTGGCCACCTTGCCTTCGTAGAAGCCGAGGATGTCTTCGCGCGTGGCTTGCGCGCCCGGCTTCATCACCACCACCAGCAGCGGCCGCTCATCCCATTTGGCATGCGGCACTGCGATGCAGGCGGCCATGGCCACGGCGGGGTGTGCGATGGCGATGTTTTCCACATCGATCGAGCTGATCCATTCGCCGCCGGACTTGATCACATCCTTGCTGCGGTCGGTGATCTGCATGAAGCCGTCGGTATCGATCGCCGCCACGTCGCCGGTGGGGAACCAGCCGTCGATCAACGGGCTGCTGTTGTCTTCGCGGAAGTATTGCGAGGCGATCCACGGCCCCTTGACCAGCAGATCACCGCTGGCCACACCGTCCCACGGCAGCTCGGCGCCGTCCGGCCCGGCGATCTTGAGCTCCACGCCGAACACCGCGCGGCCCTGGCGGCCCATCACCGCGTAGATCGCGTCGGCCGAGAGCTGATCGTGTTTGCCCTTGAGCGTGCACACCGTGCCCAGCGGCGACATCTCGGTCATGCCCCAGGCGTGCACCACCGTCACGCCATGCTCTTCCTTGAAGGCGCGGATCATCGCCGGCGGGCAGGCCGAGCCGCCGATCACCGTGCGCCGCATCGTGGTGAAGGTGAGGTCGTTCTGCTTCATGTAGCCCAGCAGGCCCAACCACACCGTGGGCACACCGGCCGACATCGTGACGCGCTCGCCTTCCATCAGGTCGTGCACCGATTTGCCATCGAGCGCCGGGCCGGGAAACACGAGCTTGGCGCCCGCCATCGGTGCGATGTACGGCAAGCCCCAGGCGTTGACGTGAAACATCGGCACCACCGGCAACACCACATCGCGCGACGATGCACCGAGCGAATCGGGCAGCGCCGCGGCAAAGGCGTGCAACAGCGTCGAGCGATGGCTGTAGAGCACGCCCTTGGGGTTGCCGGTGGTGCCGCTGGTGTAACAAAGGCCCGAGGCGAGGTTTTCGTCGATCTGCGGCCAGGCATAGGCATCGCTCTCGCCGCCGATCCAGGCTTCGTACGACTGCAGGCCGGCGATGCCGGTGTCGGCGGGCAGCTTGTCGGCATCGCACAGCGCCACCCAGTGCGCCACGGTGGGGCATTTCGACCAGATCGCCTTGACGATCGGCAGGAAGGTCATGTCGAAACACAGCACCTTGTCGCCGGCATGGGTGGCGATCCAGGCCACCTGCTCGGGGTTGAGGCGGGGATTGATCGTGTGCACCACACGCCCGCTGCCGGCCACGCCGTAATACAGCTCGAAATGCCGATAGCCGTTCCAGGCCAGCGTGCCCACGCGATCACTCACGGCCAGGCCCAGGCGATCGATCGCATTGGCCAACTGGCGCGAGCGGCGCGCGGCGTCGCGGTAGGTGTAGCGATGCAGATCGCCTTCCACCCGGCGCGACACGATTTCAGCGTCGTGATGATGGTGCGCCGCAAACTCGATCAATGAAGAAATCAGCAGCGGGTGGGATTGCATCAGGCCGAGCATGGTGGGCTCCAGGGAGAGAACATCGACGCCCAGTATCCGGCGCAGCTTCCCCAGGTGGCATGGGGTGATTCCCCGTGTGGTGCGCGGGGCACCGGAGGCGACCGACAATCGGAACATGAACGCACCCTTCGAACGCTTGCCGGCGCCAGCGCAGACGAATCTGCCGTGGCGCGAGCGCCCGATGATGCAATCGCTCGGCCCGGCCTTTTACACACCCTTGCCGCCGCAGCCGCTGCCCAACCCCCATTGGGTGGCGCGCAACCTGCCGCTGGCGCACGAGCTCGGTGCGCAGGATTGGCTGGCCGGCGACGACGCACTGCCGCTGCTGGCCGGCAACGCGCTACCCGAAGGCTCGCAGCCGCTGGCCACCGTCTACAGCGGCCATCAGTTCGGTGTGTGGGCCGGCCAGCTCGGCGACGGCCGGGCCTTGCTGCTCGGCGAGATCGATTCTGCCCAGGGGCCGATGGAGCTGCAGCTCAAAGGCGGCGGGCGCACGCCTTACTCGCGCATGGGCGACGGTCGGGCGGTGCTGCGTTCGTCGATCCGCGAATACCTGTGTTCCGAGGCCATGCACGCGCTCGGCATCCCCACCACCCGCGCCCTGGCGATCGTCGGCTCGCCGGCGCCGATCCGCCGCGAGACGATCGAAACGGCGGCGGTCGTCACCCGCGTCGCGCCCAGTTTCATCCGCTTCGGCCACTTCGAGCATTTCACGCATTCCGCCCACGACGTGGTGGCGCTGCGCACGCTGGCCGATGCGGTGATGGCCCGCGTCTTTCCCGCCTGCCTGGATGCGCCGCAGCCTTGCGCGGCGATGCTGGGCGAGGTGTCGCGGCGCACCGCCGCGATGGTGGCGCAATGGCAGTCGGTGGGCTTTTGCCACGGCGTGATGAACACCGACAACATGTCCATCCTCGGCCTCACGATCGACTACGGCCCGTTCGGCTTTCTCGACGCCTTCGACCCCCTGCACATCTGCAACCACACCGATGCGCAAGGCCGCTACGCCTACGGCCGCCAGCCCAGCGTGGCTTACTGGAATCTGCATGCACTGGCCCAGGCGCTGGTGCCGCTGGTCGACGATGTCGAGGCCTTGCGCGCGGCGCTCGAACCTTTCGGGCCGGTGTTCGCCCAGGCTGCTCTGGCCAGCCAGCGCGCCAAGCTCGGCCTGTCCAGCGCCCACGACGGTGATGCGGCGCTGGTCGATCGCTTGCACGAGCGGCTCGGCGCAGATCACGTCGACTTCTCCATCTTCTTCCGCCGCCTGGCCAGCTTCGACACCGCACCCGACGCCGGCAACGACAAGATCCGCGATCTGTTCATCGATCGGCCGGCGTTCGACGCCTGGGCGCAGGATTACGCCCAACGCCTGCGCGGCGAAGGCCGCGGCGATGCCGAACGCGGCGCGGCGATGAACCTGGTCAACCCGAAATACGTGCTGCGCAACCACCTCGCCGAAACCGCGATCCAACGCGCGCAGGCGGGTGATTTCAGCGAGGTTGAGGCCTTGATGAAAGTTCTGTCGCGGCCCTACGACGAACAACCCGAGCACGACGCGTATGCGGCGTTCCCGCCCGATTGGGCGCAACACCTGGAAGTCTCCTGTTCATCATGATCCGCAAAGACCCACCCCACAGCCACGACGACGCACGTTATGAAGTCCGCAAGACGGATGAGCAATGGCGCGCCGAACTCGACCGCAACCAGTATGCCGTGGCACGCCAGGCCTCGACCGAGCGGCCGTTCACCGGCAAGTTCTGGGATCACTGGGCCGACGGCACCTACCGCTGCGTGGGCTGCGACGCGGTGCTGTTCGATTCCGCCGCGAAGTTCGACGCCGGCTGCGGCTGGCCGAGCTGGTCGAGCGCGATGGAAGACGGGCGTGTCGAGCGGGTGGTGGACACCACGCACGGCATGCGGCGGGTGGAGGTGCGCTGCGTGCGCTGCGGCACCCACCTGGGCCATGTGTTCGACGACGGGCCCGAGCCCACCGGTGAGCGTTTCTGCATCAACTCGGCGGCGATCGAGTTCAACCCGCGTGCCTGACCCGCTGATCGCCTTCAGCGCCGCCGCGGCACCAACGTGGCGCCGCGTAAACTGGCGGCCCCAACGCACAGGCCCCCGATGAAACTCCTGGCCGATTTCCTGCCGATCATCCTGTTTTTCGCCACCTTCAAGTTTGCCGGGGCCGACAAGGACTGGGCGGCGCAATTCGCCACCGAGCATTTTGGTTTCCTGGTATCCGGGGGCAAGGTGGGGCCGGGCGAGGCGCCGGTGCTGCTGGCCACGCTGGTGGTGATTGCGGCCACGCTGGCCCAGGTGGTGTACCTGAAACTGCGCGGCAAGGCGGTGAGCATCACGCTGTGGGTGACGCTGGGCATCGTGACCGTGCTCGGCGGCGCGACGATCTGGTTCCACGACGAAACCTTCATCAAGTGGAAGTTCACCGTGCTGTACTGGATCTTCGGCCTCGCCCTGTGGCTGGGGCCCTTGCTCTTCGGGCGCAATCTCATCAAGGCCATGATGGGGTCGCAGATCGACCTGCCCGATCCGGTGTGGAACCGCCTCAATCTGGCGTGGATCGCCTACTTCGGCGTGATGGGCTTGGTGAACCTGTGGGTGGCCTACAGCTTCTCGACGGATACCTGGGTCAATTTCAAACTCTTCGGCGGGATGGGCGGCATGTTGGCCTTCATCGTGGCCCAGGCCTTCTACATGGCCCGCTTCATGCCGGAAGACGATGCCCCGGCCAGCCAGGAAAGCTCAAGATGACTGCGATCACCGCCCTGGTTCCCGTCACCGCCGAGCAGATCGAGCGCGTCCTGCTCGAGGCCCTGGCGCCTGAAGAACTCACCGTGCGCGACGACAGCCATCTGCATGCGGGCCATGCCGGCGCCCGCGAAGGCCGGCATTTCCATGTGCAGATCGTCTCGGCCCGCTTTGACGGCCTGACGCCCGTAGCCCGACATCGCCTCGTGTATCATGCCCTCGATCATTTGATCGCCCAGGGCATACATGCCTTGGCCATCGAAGCAAAGGCCCCCGGCAAACGTTGAGTGGCGCATGCGCTTCCTGATGCTGGGCTGCCGAAGCGGCCAGGTGCCGAGGCACCGTCGAAGATCGGCCCCCCGAACAACTCCCCTTCTCACCCAACGAGGCGTCACGCCATGAACCTGAAGAGACTCGCTCTGCTGAGCGCCACCGCGATCGTGCTGCCCTTGGCCGTGCATGCGCAGAATATCGCCACCGTCAACGGCAAGCCGGTGCCCAAGTCGCGCATGGATACGCTGTTGCAGCAAGCCGCGCGCAGCGGCCAGCCGGTCTCGCCCGAGATGCAGGCCCGTGCCAAGGATGAAGTGGTGATGCGCGAAATCTTCGCGCAGGAAGCCGAAAAGCGCGGCATCCCCGCCACCGCCGAATACAAGCAACAGATGGAGCTGCTGCGCCAGACCATCCTGATCCGCGAGCTGTTCGCCGACTTCCAGAAGAAAAACCGCGCCACCGACGCCGACATCAAGGTGGAGTACGACAAGCTCAAGTCCCAGAGCACCGGCATGGAATACCGAGCCCGCCACATCCTGGTGGAAGACGAAGCGACCGCCAAGAAGCTGATCGCCGAGATCAAGGCCGGCGCCAGCTTCGAAGACACCGCGAAGAAGAACTCCAAGGATCCCGGATCCGGCGAAAACGGCGGCGACCTCGATTTCGCCAAGCCCGACAGCTTCGTGCCCGAATTCGGCCAGGCCATGGTGGCGCTGAAAAAGGGCGAGATGACGCAGGAGCCGGTGAAGTCGCAATTCGGCTATCACATCATCAAGCTTGAAGACACGCGCGAAGCCACCTTCCCGCCGCTCGAGGAAGTGAAGCCCCAGATCGAGCAGCGTCTCGGCCAGGCCAAGTTGCAGGCGTATCAGGAAAAGATGCGCACCTCGGCCAAGACGGATTACAAGTTCGTGCCGCAGCCCTGATCGGCTTGGACCGCAAAACCAGAGGGGTGCACGCAGCACCCCTTTTTTCTTGCGCGCCGCGTGTCGATCAGGTGGCGTGAGTGGGCGTGAGCTCGTCCACGGTCAACTGGCCGGCTTCGATGCGCAACTGCCGATCGCAGCGCGCCGCGATCGAGCGATCGTGTGTCACCAGCACCAGCGTGGTGTCGGATTCGCGGTTCATCTCGAACATCAGCGCCATCACGCGCTCGCCGGTGGCGAAATCCAGGCTGCCGGTGGGCTCGTCGGCCAACAAAACCTGCGGCTTGACGACAAACGCGCGCGCCAGCGCCACCCGTTGCTGCTCGCCGCCCGAAAGCACCTTCGGGTAGTGCGACAAACGCTCGCCCAGGCCCACCCGGCCCAGCATCTCGCGCGCCTGCGCCTGCGCATCGTGCCGGCCCAGCAGCTCCAGCGGCAGCATCACGTTTTCGAGCGCGGTGAGATTGCCCAGCAACTGAAAGCTCTGGAACACAAAGCCCACCCGCGTGGCGCGCACCTCAGCGCGGGCATCTTCGTCGATGGCGAACAGATCCACGCCATCCAGCCGCACCGTGCCGCGGGTGGGCACGTCGAGGCCAGCGATGATCGACAGCAGCGTGCTCTTGCCCGAGCCCGACGCGCCGACGATGGCCACAGACTCCTTGCGCGCCAGAGAGAAATCGATGTCGTGGAGAATCGTCAAGGTACCGGTGGCATCGCTGACTTCTTTCGTCAGGCGCTGCACCGCAATGATCGGGTCAAGCATGGGTCATGAATCTAGGTTGGGTTCTTCGGGGCTGAAGCGGCGGTACTGGCTGGCGCAATGTAGCCTCTTCGCGATGGCCGGGGCGTGGGGCCTCGCCTCACCCGTCAGGGCTCAAGGGCCAAGCCGGCGCATCCTGGTGGTGGGCGACAGCCTGTCGGCTGAATACGGCCTCGAACGCGGCAGCGGCTGGGTGGCGCTGCTGGACAAGCGCCTGGCCAGCGAAAAGCTCGCTGCGCAGCTGATCAACGCCAGCATCAGCGGCGACACCAGCTCCGGCGGCCGCTCCCGCCTGCCTGCGCTGCTGCGCGAACACAAGCCGACGCTGGTGATCATCGAACTCGGCGGCAACGACGCACTGCGCGGCCTGCCGATGGACATGACGCGCAACAACCTCGCCGAGATGGTGCGCGCAAGCCAAGCCGCCGGCGCAACGGTGCTGGTGGTGGGCATGCAGGTGCCGCCCAACTATGGCAAGCGCTATGCGGACGACTTCGCGGCGCTCTACGCTCAGGTGGCCAAGGCCGCGAACGCCGCACTGGTGCCTTTTCTGCTCGCCGGGGTGGCCGATGGCGCAGATGCCACCGCGATGTTCCAGCCCGACCGCATCCATCCGCTGGCCAAGGCCCACCCGCTGATCCTCGACAACGTGTGGAAGGTGCTCAAGCCGCTGCTGCGTTGAGGCGCGTGGCTGACGCAACAACGGGGCCTGAGGGCCCCGTTGTTGCATTCAACGCCTCACGGCATCACTGCGTCTCTTGCCGCCGTTCGCCTCGTTCGCTTCGTTCAGCGACACGCGGCGCCACCTGCATCCGCGACTCCGGCTGACGCTCACGCACCGCGTCGCGCGGCGCATCTCGCGTCGGCACTGGCACACGTTCGGCCACAGGCGGCACGGGGGCGCGTTCGATGGACGGTGCACGCTCGCCCACGGCCACGGGGGCACGCTCGGCCAGCGGCGCGGGGGCCCTGTTCGCCACGGGTGCCGCATCACGAGGAACCGCACGGTCACGTGGCGATGGTGCCGCCGTTACCGGGCGTGGCTGGCCCCGCTCGGGCACCGCTTCCGTCGCGGGCTTCGGCGCACGGTTTACCGCCGGGGCTGGCGAGTTGCCGCCCACACGCGATGGCACGCTGCTCTGCGACGGCGCTACCGGTTGATTGGCGGGTTGTGCATCACGGCTGCGCGTCACCCGATCGGCAGGTGCCCTGGTCGGGCTCACCGCCTCGTCGGAGACCGCCGCAGGCCGCGTAGCGCCGTTGCCGCGGGCCGGCCCCGCCGTTTCACCCATACCCCGGTTGGGCTCGGCCCGCTGCGGGCGATTCGGTGGCGCGGCCACCACCTTGACCGGCGCAGGACGCGTGCCCGCCACAGGCCGACCGGCTGGGGCCACCGGCTCCGCGCCGCCGACCGACTTGTCGATGAACGCTTGCCGATCCTTCACATCCACCTTGCCGTAGGCATAGGCCACCGGCTGACGATCACGCAGTGTGTTGGCCGAAACCACCGTCACGCCACCGGGCACGCCGCGGTTGCTGTACATGATGGGGCCGGTGGGCCGGTGCGGCTGGTAGGGCGCATGCGGGTTCAGGCGCTGCCAGTACACCGGCGTCACCACGTACACCGGTCGATAGACCTCTCGCGGCGCCAGCGGCACCCAGCCCACGGCCGGCCCGCCGATCGAAAACGACAGGCTCACATGGCTGCCACCGAACCAGCCCACCAGAGCCGGTGAGTACACCGGGCGGGCCACATAGGCACCCGGCACCCAGCTCCAGCGGTTGCGCCAGCTCACCCAGCGGCCGTAATGCGATGGTGCAAAGCCCCAGGGCTGATCGTCGACCCAGGTCCAGCCCCACGGGGCCACCCAGGTCCAGCGGCCGTAGCGATACGGCGCCCAATCGGCCGATACCTGACGCGGTGTCCAGATGGCACCGTATTCGGGGTTGTTGTCCCACTCGCCGTATTGGTCGAGATCTTCGGCGCCCGTCATCTCGGGCGACACATAGCGCGACGTGGTGCGGGTGTCTTGCGAGCGGTCGTCGCGGGCTACCCAGTCGGAAAACTCATCGCGCTCGACATCGCCCCACTGCACACGCGCCGCACCGGCGTCGAACGACAATGCGGCACGGCGGCCGGCGGGAATCTGCGTCGACGTCTGGCCGCCTTCGTAGCGCATGTCGCCGAGCCAGCTGGTGCCGTCGAGGCGCCCTTCCTGCCGATCGACGCGATAGTGCCCCGCTGTGAGCGGCACAAAGCGGCCTTCGGCGGTGTTGATTTCCACCTCGCGAGCGTTGTCTTGCGAGCGGATGCGCATGGCCATGGTGCCGTCGGTCATGCCGATGGCAATGCGCTCGTCGTCCAGGCGCTGCACTTCGATGTCGGTGGCCGCACCGATCCGGAACACGGTGGAGCCCACACGCACCTCGGCGCGGGCGCCGTTGTCGGTGGCCAGGCGGTCACCGCTGGTGATCGGCTGGTTGCGGGTGACTTCGGTCCACGCGCTGCCCTCGTCGTCGTAGATCCACACCTTGCCCTGCGTATCGGCAATGCGGCCCACACGCCCGGGCGGATCACCCTGGGCCCACGCCGCGGTGCCCGCCAGGGCGATACCCAGCAACAGCGCCATCGCCGCCCAGCGGCTGCGGGTGGGCTGCGCCACCCGACCGGAGGCGGAAGATTCCATACTGAACGTTGTCTTCGAACCCATGAGGATCTCCTCGTCAAGCTTGGCCGGGTGTCGGCGCGGGGTTGCGCACAATGCCGGCTTGTGGCCGATACAACGGCTGCAGCGGGCGTTTGGTGCACTTTGGGTGCCCTCTTGGGCGCTGACCGAGGCGCCCTTTACAAGGCCGAAACGCGCCGACGCGCATCAATCGTCGCCCGCATCGGGGTCGAGATCGGGAAACAACACGCTGGTGTAGCCCAGGCGGGTGAGATCGCGCATGCGGGTGGGGTACAGGCGGCCGATGAGATGGTCGCATTCGTGCTGCACCACCCGCGCGTGGAAGCCCTCGGCCTCACGCTCGATCGGCTTGCCCAGCTCGTCGAAGCCGGTGTAGCGAACACGCTGCCAGCGCGGCACCACGCCCCGCAGGCCGGGCACCGAGAGGCAGCCTTCCCAGCCGTCTTCTTCCGCGTCACCGAGCGGTGTGATCGCCGGATTGATCAGCACGGTGAGCGGCACCGCCGCTGCATCCGGGTACCTCGGGTTGCTTTCGAAACCAAAGATCACTATTTGCAGGTCGACACCGATCTGCGGCGCCGCCAGGCCGGCGCCACGCGCGGCCACCATGGTGTCGAACATGTCGGCGATCAGCGCGCGCAGGGCCGGCGTGTCGAAATCGATCACCGGCTGCGCGATGCGCAGCAAGCGGATATCGCCCATCTTCAGCAGTTCACGGATGGCCATGGCTTGGGTTTCTCACGGTTTGAGCAGAGCCAGCAGGCCTGCTTCGTCAATCACCGGCACGCCGAGGCTGCGCGCCTTGTCCAGTTTGCTGCCGGCTTCTTCGCCGGCCACCAGATAGTCGGTTTTCTTCGACACCGACCCGGCCGCCTTGCCACCCGCGGCTTCGATCAGATCCTTGGCTTCGTCGCGCGACAGGCTGGGCAGCGTGCCGGTGAGCACCAGCGTCTTGCCGAGCAAGGGCCGCGGTGAGCTGTCGCCGTGGCCATCGCTCTCTTCCCACCGGATGCCGCTGGCGCGAAGTTGTTCCACCACCTCGCGGTTGTGCGCCTGCTCGAAGAACGTGCGGATGCTTTGCGCCACCACCGGGCCCACATCGTTCACTTCCAGCAGCTGCTCCACGCTGGCATCGAGGATGCGATCGAGTTGCCCGAAGTGCCGCGCCAGATCCTTGGCGGTGGTTTCGCCCACATGGCGGATGCCCAGCGCGTAGAGAAAGCGCGCCAGGGTGGTTTGCTTGCTCTTGTCCAGGCCGTCGACCAGGTTCTGCGCGCTCTTCTCCGCCATGCGATCGAGCGCCGCGAGCTTGGCCACGCCCAGCGTGTAGAGCTCGGGCAAGGTGCGGATCAGGCCGGCATCCACCAGTTGATCGACCAGCTTGTCGCCCAGGCCTTCGACATCCATCGCGCGCCGCCCCGCAAAGTGCAGGATGGCCTGCTTGCGCTGCGCGGCGCAGAACAGGCCGCCGGAGCAGCGATGGTCCATGCCGTCGCGCTCGCGCACCACGCGGCTGCCGCACACCGGGCATTGGCGCGGCATGCGGAAGTTGGGCACGTAGCTTTCGCGGCGAGCGGGCACCACGCCCACCACCTCCGGGATCACATCGCCGGCGCGGCGCACGATCACCTGGTCGCCCACCCGCACGCCCTTGCGCCGCAGCTCGAAAAGGTTGTGCAGCGTGGCGTTGCTCACCGTGGTGCCGCCCACGAACACCGGTTCCAGCTTGGCCACGGGTGTGAGCTTGCCGGTGCGCCCGACCTGGATCTCGATGCCGTTCAGGCGCGTGATCTGCTCTTGCGCCGGATACTTGTGCGCCACCGCCCAACGCGGCTCGCGGGTGACGAAGCCGAGCCGCTTTTGCAGCGCCAGATCGTTGACCTTGTAGACGACGCCGTCGATGTCGAACGGCAAGGCATCCCGCTTGGCGGCCACCGCCCGGTGAAACTCGACCAACCCCGCCGCACCGCGCACCACCGCCCGATCGGCGTTCACCGGCAGGCCGAATGCCGCGAGC
This sequence comes from Burkholderiales bacterium, assembly GCA_031359975.1. Classification (GTDB taxonomy): domain Bacteria; phylum Pseudomonadota; class Gammaproteobacteria; order Burkholderiales; family Burkholderiaceae_C; genus JANMAS01. Next base: position 7,534 of record JANMAS010000220.1, on the reverse strand, counting down.
GCATCGAGCATCGCGCTGTGGGTGGCGGGGATCGACCAGCCCACCACCTCGCCCAGGCCGTAGGCAAAAAAGCTGAGCTTCTTTTGCGCCGCGATGGCCGGATCGTGCTGCCGCACCGCGCCGGCAGCCGCGTTGCGTGGGTTGACAAACGTCTTCTCGCCCTTGGCGCCGGCGGCGATGCGCTCGCGCTGGCGCTCGTTGAGCGCATTGAAATCGGCCCGGCTCATGTAGACCTCGCCGCGCGCTTCGAGCACGGGGGCGTCGCACCCGCGCAGGCGCAGCGGAATGCGGCCGATGGTGCGGATGTTCTGCGTCACATCCTCGCCCGTTTCGCCATCGCCGCGGGTGGCGGCGCGCACCAGCACGCCGGCCTCGAAGCGCAGGTTGATCGCCAGGCCATCGAACTTCAACTCGGCGGTGTATTCGACCGGCTCATCGGCTTCGTTCAACGCCAGTTCGCGGCGCACCCGCGCATCGAAGGCTTCGGCGCCGGTGGGGCCGGTGTCTGTTTCGGTGCGGATGCTGAGCATCGGCACCGCGTGGCGCACCGGTGTGAACCCGTCGAGCACCTTGCCGATCACCCGCTGGGTGGGTGAATCGGCGGTGAGCAGCTCTGGGTGCGCGGCCTCGATGGCCTGCAGCTCCCGGAACAGCTTGTCGTATTCGGCATCCGGAATCCGCGGATCGTCGAGCACGTAATAACGATGGGCATGCTCGATCAGGGTGTCGCGCAGCACCTTGGCGCGGTGTGCCGGATCGGCGCTGTCGGGAGGCGCCATCGCTCAGCTGAAGAGGCGGCGAGCGGCCGCCGAGCCGGCGGCCAGATCATGCGACTCCAGCGCCTCGTGCAGTTGCGTCAGCTCCTGGCCGATGGTGGCGAAGGTGTGCAAGGTGATCGGCGCGCCTTTGTCGTCGACCAGCGTGGCATCCATGTCGGAGGCCAGCGCGCGCGCCACCTGCTGCCAGGCGGCAAAGGGCTCGGCGGCGGCGGGTGTCTGCGGCACATCGAGGCTCAGCGTCACCTGCCGCACCGAAGACAGGTTGGGATCTTCCTGCAGCGCGGCATGGGCGTCGAAGCTGAGCGTGAGCACCGGCGGAGCGCCTTCCTCGGCGCCCGGCAACACCAGGCGGCCCGGCAAGGCGCCGGTGATCAGCCCCTGGCGCGCGGCGCATTGCTGCAGATAACCCACCGACCAGGCGGCGCCGTTGGCGCGCAGGTTCACCGAGAGCTGGGCATCGTGCGAGCCGGCAAAGGCATCGAGCTCGCGGGCGCGCGCCACGGCGTCGAGCATGTCGGGGAAATCGGGCAACGCGCCCACCTGGTCGGCAAAATCCTGCACCTTCTGCACAAACTCCGAATACTCGATTTCGTTGAGCGCGCCGTGCCGATTGGCCATCTGCACGCCGGCTTGAAACTCGCTGTAGCGCCGTCCGGGTGATGGGGTTTCCCAGGCGCCGGAGGCTTCTTCGAGGCCTTCGATCAACCACGGCTTGGTGCCGGCACGGCGGGTGGTGGGCATGTGCGGCCCCACCGCATCGCCGGACACCGGCGCGTCGATCGCCAGGGGCACGATGGCGTCGATCAGCGCATCGAGGCGGCCCGCGCGGCGGGCCATCGACGGCCTCGATTCAGCCAGCGACACCACGCGCATGTCGTCGGTGTCGACCTGCGGGCCATCGAAATCGGCGTTGGCCTGGCCAGGCTCACCTTCAGCCGGCGTGAGATGGTGGTCGTCGACCACCTCGCGCCGCTGCATCGGCCCGGCGCGGCGGGCCGACCACGCCCCGTGGGCAATGATCGCGGCGAGCACCAGGCCGCCGAGGATCGCCAGCGCTACGGTCAAGGTCATCGCTGCATTCCTTCAGTGGGCCCCTCGTCCGACGGGTACGTCAGCCGATCCCCCATGGGGATGTGGGCCGGCTTGGGAGCGGCCCGGCGCTCGGCCCACGCGCCTTGGGCGGGCTGAGGGTGTCTCATGCTGCCTGCGCCAGTTGGGCGGCGGCGTCGATATCCACCGCCACCACGCGTGAGACGCCCTGCTCCTGCATCGTCACGCCGATCAGTTGCTCGGCCATTTCCATCGCGATCTTGTTGTGCGAGATGAAGAGAAACTGCGTGCTGACCGACATCTCGCCCACCAGCTTGGCATAACGCTCGGTGTTGGCGTCGTCGAGCGGCGCGTCCACTTCGTCGAGCAGGCAAAACGGCGCCGGATTGAGCTGGAAGATCGCAAACACCAGCGCGATTGCGGTGAGCGCCTTTTCGCCGCCGGAGAGCAGGTGGATGGTGGAGTTGCGCTTGCCCGGTGGCTGCGCCATCACCTGCACACCGGCATCGAGGATCTCGTCGCCGGTCATCACCAGCTTGGCGGTGCCGCCACCAAAGAGCACCGGAAACATGCGGCCGAAGTGCTCGTTGACCTGGTTGAAGGTCTGGCCCAGCAGATCGCGGGTTTCGAGATCGATCTTGTGGATGGCGTCGGCCAGCGTCTGGATGGCGTCGCGCAGATCGGCGGTTTGCGCGTCGAGAAAGGTTTTGCGCTCGCGCGCGCTGGTGAGCTCGTCGAGCGCGGCGAGGTTCACCGCGCCCAGGGCGGTGATCTCGCGCTGGATGGCATCGATCGCCGACTGCAGCCCGGCGAGCTTGACGCCGCCCTGCTCCACCGTGGCGCGCAACCCATCGAGATCGACCTGGGCGGATTGCAACTGCTCCAGGTATTGCGCGCCGCCGAGCTGCGCGGCCTGCTGCTCCAGCTGCAGCTTGGTGATGCGCTCACGCATCGGCTCCAGGCTGCGCTCGAAGCCCAGGCGCTGTTCGTCGGCGCCACGCAGGCGGGCGCTGAGGTCGTCGTAGGCGCTGCGTTGGCGGCCGAGCGCGGCTTCGCGTTCGGTGCGCAGGGCCAGGGCATCCTGCAGGCCGGATTGGGCCGCGGTGTCGTTCAGGCGCGCCAACTCGTCGTTCAGCTGATCGAGGGCCTGGGCGCCGATGCCGATCTGCTCGCGGGCGGTATCGATGGCGCGCTGCAGCTCGCCGCGCCGGGCATCGAGCGTGCGGGCCTGGAACTGCGCGGCCTGGGCATCGCGCTCCAGCGAACGCTGCTGTTCGCGGGCCTGGGCGAGTCGGGATTCGGCGGCGATCGTCGCGTCTTCCAGTTCGGCATGGCGCTCTTGCGTGTTGCCGAGCTGCATGTCGAGCTCTTCGAAACGGCCCTCGCCGGATACGCGGCGTTCGGTGAGCGCTTCGAGCTGGGCATCGATCTCGGCGAGCTCGTCGTCGAGCTGACTCTTGCGCACCGATGTGGCTTCGTGCCGCTGCGAGAGCTGCAGCCATTGCACTTGCAGCTCATGCGCCCGGCTCTGCGCCTGCGTGGCTTCGCGACGCACCGCATCCAGGCTTTGCACGGCGAGCGAATAGGCCGCCTCGGCACGCACGAGCGCGCTGCGGGCTTCGCTGGCGATGATGGACTGGGCACGCGATTCGCGTTCGAGGTTTTCGATTTCCTGCGCGCGCGCCAGCATGCCGGCCTGCTCGGTATCGGGCGCGTAGAACGACACCGCAAACGGCGATACCGCATGGCCGTCGCGCGTCATGATCACTTCGCCGTGGGTGAGCCTGGCGCGCTGGGCGAGCGCGTCGTCGATGCTGTCGGCGGTGTAGACACCTTCGAGCCAGTCTTCGAGCAAGGCCTTCAGGCCGGTCGGGTTGGGCGAGCCGCCCAAACGCAGCAGGTCGGACAAGCGCGGCAGTGTGCGGTGCGCATCCGGGTGCGCCTGCTCCGGCGCGGTGTAGAAGGCCAGGCGCGCGGGCGGCGCATCGGCCACGAAGGCGCGCACCGTGTCGAGCCGGCCCACTTCGAGCGCGCCCAGGCGCTCGCGCAGCGCGGATTCGAGCGCGGTTTCCCAGCCGGCTTCGATGTGCAGGCGCGTCCAGAGCCCTTGCAGGCCGCCCAGGCCGTGTTTGGCCAGCCACGGCTCCAGCTTGCCGGAGGTGCGCACCTTCTCCTGCAGCGCCTTGAGCGCGTCGTGGCGCGCGCTCAGATCCGCCTGCCGCGCGGCTTCGCGATTGGCCTGCAGCTGCTGGGTGCGGCGTTGTTCATCGAGCGCGGGCACTTGTTCGGCGAGTTCGAGCAGGCGCGCTTCGGCGATGTCGCGGCTTTCGGCCGCCGAGGCGCGATGCTGCGTCAGCTCGTGCAGCTTGTTGGCATCGGGCTGCACGAGGCCCTGGCGTTCGGCGCCCAGGCGGTCGCGTCGCAGCTTGAGCGAACGCTGTTGCTCTTCGACGCTGCGGCTTTCCGCCGCCAGCACCTGGATCTGCTGCTGCACCTCGGCCACACGCAGGCGTTGTTCGTTGGTGCGGCCCTGCGCGCTGCGCAAGGCTTCTTCCATCGCCGGCAACACGGCCGCTTGCTCTTCGGCCTGGGCCGCCAGCACCGCATCCTTTTCTTGCGCGTCGATGTCGGCAACGATGCGCTCGATCTCCTGGGCGGCGGTGGTCTCGCGCAGGGCCCAGTCGGCGCGGCTGGCTTGCAGTTCGGCCAGGCGCTGCTCGCCACGCTGTCGGCCTTCGACCACATAGCGGATGCGCTCTTCGAGGCGGCTCACTTCGAGCGCCGCTTCGGCCAGCACGCCCTGCGCGGTGTGCAGATGATCACCGGCCTCGAAATGCGCCTGGCGCAGGCTTTCGAGACTAGCCTCCACATGGCGCAGTTCGGCGACGCGGGCTTCGAGCGCGTTCACCGCTTCGGCCATCGATTGGGTGACGCGCTCGGCTTCGCTCGCCGCATCACGGTGCTTGAGGAACCACAGCTGGTGCAGCTTCAGCGTGCCGTCGTCTTGCAGGCGGCGGTATTGGCTGGCCACTTCGGCTTGTTTGTCGAGCCGCTCCAGGTTGGCATTCAGCTCACGCAGGATGTCGTCGACGCGGGTGAGGTTTTCACGGGTATCTTTGAGGCGGTTTTCGGTTTCGCGGCGACGCTCCTTGTACTTGGAGACGCCCGCAGCTTCTTCGAGAAACAGCCGCAGCTCCTCAGGCCGCGATTCGATGATGCGGCTGATCGTGCCCTGGCCGATGATGGCGTAGGCCCGCGGCCCGAGGCCGGTGCCCAGGAACACATCCTGCACATCGCGCCGGCGCACCGCCTGGTTGTTGATGTAGTAGCTCGACGTGCCGTCGCGGGTGAGCACCCGCTTGACGGCGATCTCGGTGTACTGGTTCCACTGGCCGCCGGCGCGGGCGAGCTGGTTGTCGAACACCAGCTCCACGCTGGCGCGACCGGCCGGCTTGCGGTGGCCCGAGCCGTTGAAGATCACATCCTGCATCGATTCGCCGCGCAATTCGCTGGCTTTCGATTCGCCGAGCACCCAGCGCACGGCGTCGATGATGTTCGACTTGCCACACCCGTTGGGCCCCACCACGCCCACACGCTGGCCGGGCAACTGGAAGGTGGTGGGTTCGGCGAAGGATTTGAATCCTGCAAGCTTGATCTGGTTCAGGCGCATCGAGCGTCGCCTGCGAGCCGCTGCGCTGTTGCGAGCGTCCGCATGCAAGTATTTGATTTGTATGGAGAAAAGGCGCTCAAGCGAGCCCGGCGAGAGGGCCCTTTCGGGCTGCGGATGATACCATCGCGCCCCCACCCCAAGCCGTATCCAGACGCATCTCACACCATGGCAAAAAGCCGCGCCAAATCCGTCTCACCCAGCCCGGCCTTGAACGAACGGCCGCTGCCACCGAACCCGCCCACCGCGCCGTCGAAAGATCTGCATGTGTTTGCCAACCCGGCGCCGCATCGCGACTACGTGATCCAGTTCGACATCCCCGAGTTCACCTGCAACTGCCCGCTCACCGGTCAACCCGACTTTGCGCAGTTCACCATCGAGATGGTGGCCGACAAGCTGTGCGTGGAGCTGAAGAGCCTGAAGATGTACATGTGGAGCTACCGCAACGAAGGCGCGTTCCACGAAAAGGTCACCAACACCATCCTCGACGACATCGTCAAGGCCACCGCGCCGCGCTTCGTGCGCATCACCGCCGAATGGAACGTGCGCGGCGGCATCTACACCAACGTGATTGCCGAGCATCGCAAGAAGGGCTGGAAGCCGGCACCGACAGTGGATCTGCCCGCCCTTCCGGCCTGAGGCCGGAAGCCGGAAGCCGGAACCCCGAGCCATGGGTGCGCTCGCCATCCGCCCGCCTTATCAGAAGTTCGACGTCACCGTGGCGCGCAGCCGCATCGATGGCCACGGCGTGTTTGCCGCCGAACCGGTGCCTATGCGGCGCAAGATCGGCGAGATCCGTGGCGAGTCGATCCCGGTGGCCGAAGCAAGGCGCCGGGTGGTGGGGCAGCAGCGCATCATGATGGTCGAGATCTCGCCGCGCAAGGCGATCGACGCGTCGAAATCCACCGATCCGATGCGCTTCACCAACCATTGCTGCACGCCCAACGCGCGCCTGATGATCCGCGACGGCCGCATCGAGTTCTACGCCCTGCGCGCCATCGCGGTGGGCGAGGAAATCACCGTGGACTACGGCGAGACACACCACGAAGGGCGGCTCGCCTGCCGGTGCGGCGCGGCCAACTGCGTGGGGAAGCTCTGAAACCGCCACACCAGCGGGCCGAGCGCCGGGCCGCCCCAAGCCGGCCCGCTTCTCCCCTCGGGGGAGTGGCCGGCGTATTCGCCGGTCGAGGGGCTCACACCTATCATCAGGTGATGAATCCGCTGCTGCAGCGCCTGCATCCCTATCCGTTCGAACGATTGCGCCAGCTCACGGCGGGGATCGTGCCTTCGCCCGACCACAAACCGATCCATCTGGGCATCGGCGAGCCGAAACATGCCACGCCGGCATTGATACGCGAGGCCATGGTTCAGGCGCTGGATGGCTTGTCGAGCTACCCCGCCACGGCCGGTGAGCTGAAGCTGCGGGAAACCATCGCCCAGTGGATCGCTCGTCGCTATGCCGTTGTGGTGGATCCGGCCACGCAGGTGCTCCCGGTCAACGGCTCGCGCGAGGCGCTGTTTGCGCTGGCGCAGACGGTGATCGATCCCACCCGCCCCGGCGCCACTGTGGTCTGCCCGAATCCGTTTTATCAGATCTACGAAGGCGCGGCGCTGCTGGCGGGCGCCAATGTGGTTTACGCCAACAGCGATCCATCACGCCGGTTCGCACCCGATTGGCGCGCGATCGATGCCCATACCTGGTCGCGCACCCAACTTCTTTATGTGTGCTCGCCGGGCAATCCCACCGGCTCGGTGATGGGCCTCGATGAATGGCGCGAGCTGTTCGAGCTGTCCGACCGACACGGCTTCGTCATCGCCAGCGACGAGTGTTACTCCGAAATCTACGTTGACGAATCGGCGCCGCCCATCGGTGCGTTGCAGGCCGCGCAAGCGCTGGGTCGCGGCGATTTCCGGCGCCTGATCGCGCTCACCAGTTTGTCCAAGCGCAGCAACGTACCGGGCATGCGCTCGGGTTTCGTGGCTGGCGACGCCGCCCTCATCAAGCCCTTCTTGCTCTATCGCACCTATCACGGCAGCG
>JANMAS010000158.1:0-4103 GCA_031359975.1 Burkholderiales bacterium | reverse complement strand
CGATTGAGCTGCTCGCGTGTCTTGATGATCTCGCGGGCGTGGATCTCGATGTCGGTAGCCTGGCCTTGCGCGCCGCCCGAAGGCTGATGGATCATGATGCGCGAATTGGGCAGCGAAAAGCGCTTGCCCTTGGCGCCGGCCATCAGCAGGAACGAGCCCATGCTGGCAGCCATGCCGATGCACATCGTCGACACATCGGGCTTGATGAACTCCATCGTGTCGAAGATCGACAGCCCTGCGCTCACACTGCCGCCCGGCGAGTTGATGTAGAAGAAGATGTCCTTGTCGGGGTTTTCGCTCTCGAGGAACAGCAGCTGCGCGACGACCACGCTGGCTGTCTGGTCGTTCACCGGCCCGACCAGAAAGACGATGCGCTCGCGCAGCAGGCGCGAGTAGATGTCGTAGGCGCGTTCGCCGCGCCCGGATTGCTCGATGACGATGGGCACCATGCCCAGACCGGTAGTGTCAACTGCGCTCATTGATTTCCTTCATGAACCTGGATGTCGGATCAAACTTCCGATCGATTATGGCGCTGGCTGAAAGGGCTCACTGAGCCTGCATCAAATCGTCGAAAGCCAGGGCTTTTTCGGTCACCTTGGTCTTGGAGAAGATGTGGTCGGCGACGTTGTTTTCAATCACCACCGCCTCGACTTCCGCCATGCGCTTGCGGTCCGACAAATACCAGCGCGCCACCTCGGCCGGCTTTTCGTAGCTCTGCGACATCTCGTCGATGTGCGCTTGCAGCTGATCCGGCTTGGCCTGCAGGTTGTTGCCGCGCACCAGCTCGGCCACCGCCAGGCCGAGACGCACACGGCGTTCGGCCTGCGGCTTCACCAGATCGGCGGGGATTGGCGCGGTCTCGGCATCTTTCACGCCGCGCTGGGCCAGATCGGCCCGCGCCGATTCGATCAGGCGGTCGGATTCGGATTCGACCAGCGCCTTGGGCAGATCGAACTCGCTCACCTTGAGCAGCGCGTCCATCGCCGCACCCTTGTTGCGGGCCAGCAAGCGGAATTTCACCTCACGCTCGAGGTTGCGGCGCACATCGGCGCGCAGCCCGGCCACCGTGGCATCGGCGATGCCCAGCGTCTTGGCAAAGGCATCATCCACTTCGGGCAGATGCTGCGTCTCGATCTTTTTCATCGTGACGAGGAAATCGGCCTCCTTGCCGGCCACATCGGCGCCGCGATAGTCGGGCGGAAACTGCAGCGGGAAGGTCTTGGACTCGCCCACCTTCATGCCGCGAACGGCCTGATCGAACTGCTCCAGCATCTGGCCATCGCCGACGATGAACTGAAACGCCTCGGCCTTGCCGCCGTTGAAGGTTTCGCCATCGATCTTGCCTTCGAAATCGATCGTCACCCGATCGGCTTCCTGCACACCTTCGACGGCCGGGCGCTGGCTGAAGGTGCGACGCTGCTTGCGCAGGATCTCCACCGTGCGGTCGATCGCCTCTTCGGTGACTTCGCTGCTGACACGTTCCACCTCGATGCCAGAAAGATCGCCCAGCGCCACCTCGGGATACACCTCGAACGTGGCGTCGAAGGCGATCTGGCCTGCGGGCGACTCGGCCTTCGGCGCGATGCTCGGCGCGCCGGCCACGCGAACCTTGGCTTCGCCAGCGGCGCTGGCAAAGGCTTCACCCAGCTTGTCGTTGAGCACCTCGTTCTGCACCGAGTAGCCGTAGCGTTGCGACACCACCGACATCGGCACCTTGCCGGGCCGGAAGCCATCGGCCTTGACCGTGCGCGACAGCTTCTTCAGCCGTGTCTCGACTTCGGTGTGGATCGCATCGGCCGCAATCGTGAGCGTGATGCGGCGTTCGAGTTTTTCGAGGGTTTCAACGGTGACGGCCATGGAGGACTCTTTATGGATTGGAGGGCTGGTGCGCGGGGCCGGACTCGAACCGGCACGCCGGTGAAGGCGTCAGGACCTAAACCTGGTGCGTCTACCAATTTCGCCACCCGCGCTGGGTGCGTCGCCGGCCCCGCCCAAGGCACGACCGGCGACACCGTTTCAATCGGCGAAGGCCATTCGGGCGGCCTTCGCTGGCAAATCGGCGAACCGCGTAGTTTACGCGGCGCCGCGCACCCCGTCGGCGGCGGGGTTCAAGCGCCGGTCGGCGCTTCGCGCTTCACCCGGAACCAGGCCGCGTACATCGCCGGCAGCGCCAGCAGGGTGAGCGCGGTCGCGACGATCAGGCCGCCCATGATCGCCACCGCCATCGGGCCCCAGAACACGCTGCGCGACAGCGGGATCATGGCCAGCACCGCCGCCGCGGCGGTGAGCACGATCGGGCGGAAGCGGCGCACCGCGGATTCGACGATCGCCGTCCAGGTGGGCACGCCGCGCGAGCGATCCTGCTCGATCTGGTCGATCAGGATCACCGAATTGCGCATGATCATGCCCATCAGCGCAATCACGCCCAGCAGCGCCACAAAGCCGAAAGGCCGGTTCAGCAGCAGCAGCGCCGCCGCCACGCCGGCAATGCCCAGCGGCCCGGTGAGAAACACCAGGAAAGCACGCGAGATGCTGTGCAGCTGCAGCATCAGCAAGGTGAAGATGATGAACAGCATCACCGGCACGTTGACCAGCAGCGAGCCCGTGCCCTTGCTGCTTTCTTCCTGCGCGCCGGCAATCTGGATGTCGTAGCCCGAAGGCATCTGCGCCTTGAGTTTCTGCAAGGCCGGCCACAGCTCGTTGGTGACGGTGGGCCCCTGGATGCCATCGACCACATCGCCCTGCACGGTGATGGCGTAGTTGCGCCCCTCGCGCCACAGCACGCCGGGCTCCCAGGCGAAGGCGATCGTGGCCACCTGCGGCAGCGGGATCGACTTGCCGCTGCTGGTGGGCAGATAGGCATTGCTCAGATCGGTGATCGCCTGACGTTCCTGCTCGGGCTGCCGCAGCACGATGTCGATGAGCCGGTCGCTCTCGCGGAACTGGCCGATCGTCGTGCCCGAAAACGCCGCCCGCGAGACCTGCGCGATCGACTGGCTGGTGACGCCCAGCGCACGCGCCTTGTCCTGATCGATCGTCACCCGCAGCACCTTGATCGACTCGTTCCAGTTGTCGTTCACACCGCGCATGTTGGCATTGCCGCGCATTGCCTCCAGCGCCTTGTCGGCCCACGTGCGCACTTGCGTGACATCCGATCCGACCACCCGAAACTGCACCGGGTACGGCACCGGCGGCCCGTTGGGCAACAGCTTGATGCGGCCGCGCACTTCGGGGAATTCGGTCGCCAGCAACGCTGGCAATCGCTTGCGCAGCGTTTCGCGTGCGGCCAGATCGCGGGGCAACAAAATCAGCTGGCTGACGTTGCCTTGCGGGAAGATCTGGTCGAGCGGCAGATAAAAGCGCGGCACGCCCGAACCCACCCAGGCGGTGACCGACACCATCTCGGGCAGCTTCATCATCCGGTCTTCGAAACGGCGCTCGATCGCCGCGCTTTGCTGGATCGTGGAGCCTTCGGGCAGCCACAGGTCGACCAGCAATTCGGCGCGGCTCGAATCCGGGAAAAACTGCTGCTGCACGCGGCCCATGCCCACGATGCCCAGCGCGAAGATCAACACCGTCACCCCGATCGTGATCCAGCGATGCGCAACGCACCAGTCCACCGATGCGCGCAAGCGGCTGTAGAACGGCGTGTCGAACAGCTCGTGCGCCGAGCCGTCGACCTTGCTCTTGGTGCGCAGCAGCCGCGCGCCCAGGTAGGGCACGAAGTACACCGAGACCACCCACGAGATGATGAGCGCGGCGGAAGTGACGGCGAAGATGGCAAACGTGTATTCGCCGGTCACCGATTGCGCCAGGCCGATGGGCAGGAAGCCGGCGGTGGTGATCAAGGTGCCGGTGAGCATCGGCATCGATGTCACCTCGTAGGCAAACGTGGCGGCGCGCACCTTGTCGTAGCCCTCCTCCAGTTTGCGCACCATCATTTCCACCGCGATGATCGCGTCGTCGACCAACAGGCCCAGCGCGATGATCAGCGAGCCCAGCGATATCTTGTGCAGGCCCACGCCCCAGTAGTACATCGCCACGAAGGTGATGGCCAGCACCAGCGGTATCGTGATGCCCACGACCATGCCGGGCCAGATGTC
>JANMAS010000143.1:0-6129 GCA_031359975.1 Burkholderiales bacterium | reverse complement strand
GCCCGATATCGACCACACCGTCACCACGCTCGCCTGCCAAAGCCGCTTGACCGACCTGCTGGCGGCGTGGAGTCGAACGGTGCATCCGCCGAATGGTCAGTCCTTACGCGATGCCGTCTGAGCGGCTGGGAGCGCGGCGTGCCGATTCTCCGAAAGCGACGAGCCTGGACAAGGCTGCCTGATCTTCTCCGTGCCGCGTGTTCGATCGCGGCGGCGGTGGCTTGCACAGGCCTGGTCTGGCTCGCAGATCCGGCAAGCGCTGTCGTACCGGCCCTGGCCGCGGCACCCACCCCCACGATCTGCGACTCGCTCTACGCTCCTGGCTGGAAGCCCCTCGAGGGCCGCATCGTCTCGCCTCGTTCGAGCCCGCCGCGGCCAACCAAGGGCCTGCCGGTGCGCGACCCCGTGCACGGCACCTGCATCGTGCGCGTCACCGAACACGACAAGGAGCCGCCGAAGGGCTTTGCGCGCAACAACTACTCGCGCCGCCAGGCCTTCAATGCCGACAACACGCGTTTCATCGTCGATGCGCAGGACGGCTTCTGGCATCTCTACGACGCCAGCACATTCGCGCATCTCGAACAACTGAACGGCTTGTCCGGCGATGCCGAGCCGCAGTGGGATGGCCTTGATCCCGATCGCCTTTACTACCTGCCGCGCGAAGGGGTGGGCATGAAGCTGCACGTGCTGAATGTGCGCACAGGCTTATCCGATACGGTGGCCGATTTCGGCCCGCGAATCCGCGCGCGCTGGCCGCTGGCCAACGCGGTGTGGACCAAAAGCGAAGGCTCACCGTCGGCCGATGGGCGCTACTGGTGTTTCATGGTCGACGATGCGCAGTGGAAGGGCCTCGGTGTGGTGACCTGGGATCGCCAGGAAGACAAATTCCTCGGCATGCTCGACCTCCACGGCCAGCGGCCCGACCACGTCAGCATGAGCCCGGGAGGCGGCTACTGCGTGGTGTCCGGAACCACCATCGACACCCTGGTCTACGACCGCGACCTCACCCATCCGCGCCTGCTGCTCAAGGGCACCGAGCACTCCGATCTGGCGATCGACGCCCAGGGCGACGATGTCTACGTGGCCATCGATTACGAATCCCCGGGCGGGCAGGTGTTCATGACCAACCTGCGCACCGGCCGGCGCACGGATCTGTTCCCCACCTATCTGGAGGGCACGACCACCGCGCTGCATATCAGCGGCAAGGCCTACGACGCGCGTGGCTGGGTGCTGGTGTCCACCTACGCCGAAGGCATTGCGCGTGGCAAGCCCGGGCCGCAGTGGTTGCAGGGGCGGCTGTTTGCGGTGAGCCTGCAGGCCTCGCCGCGCATCGTGCTGCTGGCCCACCATCAGAGCCAGTTCGCCAAATACTGGACCGAGCCGCAAGCCTCCACCAACCGCGACATGACCCGCATCCTCTTCAACTCGAACTGGGGCACGAAGAGCGAAACCGATGTGGACGCCTACATGTTGATCCTGCCGCGAACCATGCCCTGGTCGCGGCACTGAGCGCTATCGCGGCGAGGCGTGTGTGATGTACCAGTCCACCGCTTGCGCCAGCCCGGCGCGAACCGCGTACACAGGCTCGTAGCCGAGCAGCGAGCGCGCCTTGGTGATGTCGGCCAGCGAGTGGCGCACATCGCCGGCACGAAAGTCGGCGTGCTGGGCGGGCGCGATCGTCAGCGCCGGGTTGCGGCCCACCAAGGCTTCGGCGATCGCGTCGTGCAACTGGTTGAGCGTGGTGCGGTCGCCCACGGCAACGTTATAGACCTGGTTTGATGCCTCGGGGAGCTCGCTGAGCGCCGACAGCAGGTTCGCTTGCACCACATTGGCCACGAAGCAGAAATCGCGCGATGTCTCGCCGTCGCCGTTGATCACGCACGGCTTGCCCGCGAGCATGTCGGCCACCCAGCGGGGAATCACGGCGGCATACGCGCCGTTTGGATCCTGGCGCGCGCCGAAGACGTTGAAGTAGCGCAAGCCGATGGTCGACATGCCGTAGGTGCGCGCAAAGACATCGGCATACAGCTCGTTCAGGTATTTCGTTACCGCATAGGGCGACAGCGGGCGCCCGATGCGATCTTCGACCTTGGGCAAGGTGGGCGAATCGCCATAGGTGGAGCTTGACGCCGCATAGACGAAGCGCGCCACCTTGGCATCACGAGCGGCCACCAGCATGTTGAGGAAACCGGTGCCGTTGGCCAGATGGGTGTTCAGCGGATCGGCGATCGAGCGCGGCACCGAGCCCAAGGCCGCCTGGTGCAGAACAAAATCCACGCCGCTGCACGCTTGAGCGCAGGTGGCCGGATCGGCGATGTCGCCTTGGATGAAATGATGCCTGGCCCACGCCGCATCGCCCACCCGCAAACGCACGTCATCCAGATTGGATTGATGGCCGGTGGCGAAGCTGTCGAGGCTGGTGACGTGTTGACCGGCCTGCAGCAGCTGTTGCAGCAGATGCGAGCCGATGAAGCCCGCGCTGCCGGTGACCAGCCAGCGGCGCGGTGCGGCACGCAGGCGGTCGACCAGCGCGCTCGGCAGGCCGGATGCCGTATCCACCGTGCTCACACCGCGAGCTCCGTGCTGCGCACTGCGCTGTTCGCCTTTCGGGCGGCCGGGCAGGCTCACAGCCGCCACACGTGCACACCACGTGATTTGAGGGCGGCGGCGTCGGCCTGGCATTTCACATCGACGTAAACGCCACCCGGGCACAAGGCGGCGACGAAGTCGTCCAGCGGGCGATCGTTCAGCTCCTGGTGCGACACCGCGGCGACGATGGCGTTGGCCCGGGGCAGGTGCTCCCAGGCGATCAGCTTGACACCGTATTCGTGCATGGCGTGGGCGGGCTCCGCCACCGGATCATGCACGTGCACCGTGACGCCATAACTCTCCAGCTCGCGGATCACATCGATCACCTTCGAGTTGCGCAGGTCCGGGCAGTTTTCCTTGAAGGTGAGCCCGAGCACGATCACATGCGCGCCCTTGACCGACATGCCGGTCTGGATCATCTGCTTGATCGTTTGTTCCGCGATGTACTTGCCCATGCCGTCGTTGATGCGGCGCCCGGCCAGGATGACCTGCGGATGGTGGCCCAGCATCTCGGCCTTGTGGGTGAGGTAGTAAGGATCCACACCGATGCAATGCCCGCCCACGAGGCCGGGGCGGAAGGGCAGGAAATTCCACTTCGTGCCGGCGGCCTGCAGCACCTCCAGTGTGTCGATGCCGATGCGGTGGAAGATGAGCGCGAGTTCGTTGACCAGCGCGATGTTCAGGTCGCGCTGCGTGTTTTCGATCACCTTGGCGGCCTCGGCCACCTTGATGCTCGAAGCGCGGTACACACCCGCCTTGATGATGCTTTCGTAGACTTCGGCCACGCGGTCCAGCGTTTGCGGCGAATCGCCCGACACCACCTTGACGATGGTCGTGAGCGTGTGCTGCTTGTCGCCCGGGTTGATGCGTTCGGGCGAATACCCGACGAAGAAATCCTTCTTCCAGGTGAGCCCGGAGTGTTGCTCCAGCAGCGGGATACACACTTCTTCGGTGGCGCCGGGGTACACCGTTGATTCATAGACGACGGTGGCGCCGCGCTTGAGATGCTTGCCCACCGCCACGGAGGCGCCGATCAGGGGTGAAAAGTCCGGGATGTGCGCGTCGTCAACTGGTGTCGGCACGGCCACCACGATGAAATCGGCATCCTTCAGATCGGCGGCATCGGTGGTGGGAAACAGGTGCTCGGCCGCCCGCAGCTCATCACCGCTGATTTCGCCCGTCGGGTCAACGTGCCGTCGATAGGCGTCGATCTTCTCCGAGGACAGATCCAGACCGATGGTGCGGTACTTCTTGCCGAATTCGACCGCCAGCGGCAGGCCCACGTAGCCGAGCCCGACTACTGCCAGAGTTGTCATTGATTTCTCCTGAGACGCCGCCGCGGCGGAGGCCGGCAGGCGGAATGGTTGAATTATGTTGCCCGCGCGAAGGCACGCCGAGGCGGTGCGACGCCAAAGCGCCAGGCGAGCGCGACGAATTCAACGGGTTCCGACAACCTGAAGCAACGCCCTCTCACCATGCGAAACGGGCCGCCCCTTATCGAAAAGGGGCGGCCCGGTCGGTTGGGGGAGACGAGGCCGCTACTTCACTGCGGACGCGGGAATCTCGATCATGTACACATCGGTGTCGTCAGAGGAATTGACATCCCAGTTCGACGTCCACACGATCTTGGTCAGATCGCGATTCACGCTGGCCTGAGGCTCCGTCCAGTAGCCCAGCGCCTTGGCATGGGTGGTGCCCAGGTTATAGAGCTTCGGGGCACCCGACATCTGCACGATCACCACCTTCCGGTGGAACCACTGCTGGATGTAGGGCGGGTTGTTGGTCGACTCGCCATAGGCCGACATCACGAACCATCCGGGTTTGCGGAACGACTTCGCCGAAAAGTGCAGCGCTGAACTGGTGCGATCGGCATAGGTGGTCATGATCGTCGTGCGCACGCCGGTGCGCAGGTTGGTCATGAACACATCGCCGCTCGGCGATTGATAGTCGATCGAGATGAAGGTGTCGTCACCGTTCACATCGATGCCGATGTCGGAATGCTCGCCCACGTCGGCAATCTTCCGGCTGGTGGAAAAGTCGCGGCTGTAAGACAAGACACCGGGGTTGCCGTAGCTGCTGGAGACGCAGTAATTGCCGCTCGGGCTCATGCTCACGTGGTCAGGGCGCTGGCCGTTGAGATCCTTGTAGCCCAGGATGGTGTTGGTCTGACGATCCCAGGTCACGATGCCGACACCCGACCAGTTGGCGCTGTCGACCATGAAGCACCAGTAGCGGCCGTCGGCCGAGGGCGAGCCTTCGGATTTGGTCCACGCCGCATTCGCGGTGGGCCAGCGCGCCTTCAATCGGGAGGCGAGATCGCCGACCACCGTGGACACGCCGGTTTGCACATTGAGCTGATACACCTTCATGCCGATGCCGGAGGTGGGCAGGTAGTACAGCAGGTTCGGATCGGTGGGGTGCCACTGCGGTTCGGCATCTCCCGCCGGGCCGGCCAGAACCTTCAGTCGCTTGTAGGTCAGTGCGTCGTAGAGATACCAGAAGCCGTCGATCGCATAGACGATTTCGAGCTTGCTGTCGGCGTTGAACGCCTGGCGCCGTGAGTAGTCGTTGCGCGCGAATGTCGCCAAGCCGTCGACTTCGTGGTTCGTTACCCGCACGCGACAGGTGTTGTATTGCGCTTCCCGCATGGCAGACCCGCGGGTGGGTTTGGCGGTGACCGACCACGGCAGGGTGACTTCTCCGCTGACCAGTTGAAAACCGTCCGAGTAGAAGTTGGCGCAGGCGCCATCGCCGCCGGAGCCATCCGTGGCCACGAAAGTAGCGTTCACGGTGCGCGCGGCAGACATCGTCACGCTGCACTTGCCGGTGCCGGCTCCCGCACCTGTACAGGCGCCGGACCAGGCCGAAAACTCATAGCCGGCGGCCGGCGTGGCCGTCATCGTCACGAGGGTGCCTGCCGGGTAGACCGCCGAGCAGGTGCTGCCGCAGTTGATCCCCGTTGGCGTCGATGTGACCGTGCCGGAGCCGACGCGGTTGAGCGTGAGGGTGTACTTGGTGGCGGCCGACGGAATGAAGGTGGCGCCCACCGTCTGGGCCCTGCCCATCTGGACGATGCAGGCACCAGCGCCCGAACACGCGCCGGTCCAACGGCTGAATTCATAGCCCGCTGCCGGCGCTGCCGTCAGCGTCACATTGGCGTACTTGGTGAATTCCGAGCTGCAATCCGCCCCGCAGTTGATGCCTGCCGGCAGCGAAGTCACGGCGCCGGAGCCCGATTTGGTCACCGCAAGGGCCAGCCACTTGGAGGTGAACGTTGCTGTGACGGTTCGAGCCGCCGCCATGTCCACCAGGCAGGTGTCGATCCCCGAACAGGCGCCGCTCCAGCCGTCAAAGGCTTGCCCGCTGCCTGCGGCGGCGACCAGTTTGACCTGAACACCGCTGGCAAAGGTGGAGGTGCACCGCGATCCGCAGGCGATGCCGGTCGGCATGGATGCCACCGCGCCGATGCCGGAAACATTCACGGTCAGTTGCTGGGAGCCTGCTGGTGTCTCCGGCACCGCCGCCGCGCTTTCGCCGCCG
>JANMAS010000077.1:0-11133 GCA_031359975.1 Burkholderiales bacterium | reverse complement strand
GGCCGCGCGTTTTTCCACACAGAGCGCCAGCTCCGCGGCGGCGGTGGCAGCGTCGCGGCGGCGGTCCATCGGTGTGGTGCCGGCATGGCTGGCCATGCCGATGATCTCGCCCACATAGCGCACGCTGCCGTTGATGGAGGTGACGATGCCCAGCGGCAGATCGAGCTCGTTGAGCACCGGGCCTTGTTCGATATGGGTTTCGATGAAGGCCATGTAGCGCGCCGGATCGCGGGTGAGGTTGTCGATCTCGTCCACGTTCAGGCCGGCGTGGGCCATCGCCTCGCGCATGGTGATGCCGTCGGCATCTTTCTGGGCAAGCCAGGATTTGTCGAAATGGCCGATCAGCGCGCCGGAGCCGAGGAACGTGGCCTTGTAGCGCTGGCCTTCTTCTTCGGCAAAGCCGATCACCTCGAAATCGTAGGGCAGGCGTTGGCCGGCGCGGTGCAGCTCGCGCACGCAGGCCATCGGCACCAGGATGCCCAGGCGGCCGTCGTACTTGCCGCCGTTGCGCACCGTGTCGTAATGCGAGCCGGTCATCAGCCGTTTGGCGCCGCGGTCGGTGCCGTGGTACAGGCCCACCACGTTGCCCACCGCGTCGATGCTCACTTCGTCGAAGCCGCACGCACGCATCCAGCCGGCCAGGCGATTGGCGCAGCTGCGGTGCGCGTCGGTGAGGTAGGTCACGGTGAGCTGGCCGAGCTCGGCGTAGCCTGGGTCGCTATCCTGCGCCAGCTCTTCGTGCCAATCCCACACCAGGTTGCCGAGCACCGGCGCGGTGCCGAACTTGTCGTTGAGGCGAATCTCGGCAATGCGGTGGATGTTGCGCAGCGCTTCGGCCAATTCGAAATCCGGGTGGTTGCCGCTGCGGCGCTCGAAGGTGGCGATGATCTCGCTGCGCGGCAGGCCCAGGCCACGCGGCCCGCGCACCGCCATGATGAACGGGAAGCCGAAGCGCGCGTTGTAACGGGCGTTGAGCTGCTGGATCTTGGCAAACTCCTCCGGCGTGCAATCGGTGAGGCCGGCCTGGCCTTGTTCGTGGGTGGACTCAGCCGTGAGCGATTGGCTCACCATCGCCTTGCCGGCCAGTTCCGGGTGCGCACGCACCAGCGCGAGTTGCGCTTCCTTGCCGCTGTTGCGCACCGCCGAAACCAGCGCCAGCTTGATCTGCGCGAGGCTCTTGAACGGGCGTTTGGCGAGCGCCATTTCGGCGAACCCCGGCGAGTGTTCGTACAGGCCGTCGAGGGCGCGCAGCGCCTCGGCGGCGGGCGCCGCATTGAGCCAGGCCAGCGTGAGAGGGGTGGGGATGCTCATGATGCGGAGGTCTCATGGTTTGGCGTGGCTTCGTAGGGGTGCGTGGCCTTCCAGTGGCGCGCGATGTCGATGCGGCGGCACACCCACACGCGGTCGTGCGCCTCGATGTGGTCGAGAAAACGCTGCAGGGCACCGATGCGGCCGGGCTTGCCCAGCACACGGCAATGCATGCCCACCGACATCATCTTGGGCGCATCCTCGCCTTCGGCATACAGCGCATCGAAGCTGTCGCGCAGGTAGGTGAAAAAGTGATCGCCGGTGTTGAAGCCCTGCGCCTGCACGAAGCGCATGTCGTTGGTGTCGAGCGAATACGGCACCACCAGGTGTGGCACCACCGCGCCGTCGGATTTGGTGACGGGCGTCCAGAAGGGCAGGTCGTCACCGTAATAGTCGCTGTCGTACTCGTAGCCGCCTTGTTCCACCACGAGGCGGCGGGTGTTGGGGCTGTCGCGCCCGGTATACCAGCCCTTGGCCCAGGCGCCGCCGGTGAGCGATTGCATCACCTGCGTGCCGATCTCGATGTGGCGCCGCTCGGTGGCCTCCGACAAGCCTTGATAGTGGATCCAGCGGATGCCGTGGTTGGCGATCTCGTCGCCACGTTCCATGAACATCGACACCAGCTCGGGGTAGCGCTGCAGCGCCATGCCCACACCAAACACGGTGAGCGGCAGCTTGCGCTTGTCGAATTCGCGCAGGATGCGCCACAGGCCGGCGCGTGAGCCGTATTCGTACATCGACTCCATCGTCATGTGTCGATTGCTGTAGGCCTGCACCGTGACCAGCTCGGAGAGAAAGGTCTCCGAGGTGGGATCGCCATGCAGCGGGTTGTTCTCACCGCCCTCTTCGTAGTTGAGCACGAACTGCACCGCGACGCGGGCGTTGCCTGGCCAGCGGGCGTGCGGCACATCGCGGCCGTAGCCGCGCATGTCGCGCGGGTAGTGGGTGAAGGTTGAGGGTGTCATGGCGTCAGAGGTGCGGTGGGCGCGCGCTCAGGGCCGGCGTGCCGTGGGTTGCAGAGCCTGCTCGAGATCTTCGAGCCGGGGATGGAGCCGCAGGTTGCGCTCGACGTTGTCGAGATGGGCGCCGGCCAGGCGCACGGCGGCACGAACGTTGCCTTGCTCCAGCGCATCGACGATCGCCACATGCTCTTCCAGCGAATGCTCGGCCGATTGCGCGGATTGATACATCAGCGCGATCAGCGACGAGCGGGTGAGCAGGTCGCCGAGCAGGTGCGCGAGCACCTCGTTGCCCATCATGCGGGCCAGCACGAGATGAAAGTCAGCCAGCAGCCGGGTGCGCCCGGGGATATCGGTGTGGGTGACGGCCGCGGCTTCGTCGCGCAGATGCGCGCGCAGCTCGACGATCTGTGCCGGCGTGATGTGCTCGGCGATGTGCCGCACCATCGCCTGCTCCAGCCAGCCGCGCACCTCGAACACCTGGCGCGCCTCTTCAACGCTGGGCTGCGCCACAAACGCGCCGCGCGCCGGCTCCAGCGTGACGAGCCGGTCGCGGCTGAGCTGGTTCAGGGCCTGTCGCACCAGTGTGCGCGAGACGCTGAAGATATCCGCGATCTTCTGCTCGGCCAGCTTGGTGCCCGGCATCAAGCGCCGCTCGACGATCGCCGCGGTGATCGCATCCACGATGCGCCGCGTGGCGCCTTGATCTCCCACCGACACAACCGCGCCCGCAGGCCGGCGCTTGGCGGCGCCCAAGCCAATGCCGGCTGCGTCAGCGCTGGGCTTGATCACCTTCAGGGATGCGGAACCTCGGGCCATCTTTTTTTGCGCCGAATCGGCGTTTCAGGGTTCATGGGGCTTGAACTGTATGCGGAAGTGTATACACTTTGCGCCAGATCACAAGGAAAACATGGAGCTCCGCCACAAGATGGGACAACTCACCACCCACGTGCTCGACACGATGAACGGCTGCCCGGCGGCGGGCATGTCCACTGCGCTGTACCGCCTGGAGCCGGGCGGCGCAGTGCTCATCGAGCGCATCGAGCTGAACCATGATGGTCGCGCCGGCCGCCCTCTGCTGCACGGCGACACGCTGCTGCCGGGGCGCTATCGCCTGGTGTTTTCGGTGGCGGCGTACTTCGATGCCAAGGGCATCGTGTTGCCCGATCCGCCGTTTCTCGGCGACGTGCCGCTGGATTTCGGCATCGCCGACACCGGCGCGCACTATCACGTGCCGCTGCTGGTGAGCCCGTGGTCGTATTCCACCTACCGCGGCAGTTGAGCGTGGCTCGCTGCCTGGAACAGCATTTGCATCGTCGCAGCCGGAACCGGCTGTAAGGAACGAGCTACCCGACGAGATTTCCTCGAATGTCATGTCGCCGTGGGAGGGTCGTGCTCGATGCACGGCTTGAGGTCGCGACCCGAACCGATGCTCACAGCGCCTGCCGTGGTGAGCGCAAAACGATAGGGAACTCCGCATGGACGCGTATCTCCTCGATTGGGCCAACCTGCTCTTGCGCTGGTTGCATGTGATCACCGCCGTGGCGTGGATCGGCGCCTCGTTCTACTTTGTGCTGCTCGATAACAGCCTGCACAAACCCGACGACCCGGAGCTGCTGAAAAAGGGTGTCGACGGCGAAGCCTGGGCTGTGCACGGTGGCGGCTTCTATCACTCGAACAAGTACCTGGCCGCGCCAAGAACACTGCCCGAGAGCCTGCACTGGTCTTACTGGGAGAGCTACTCCACCTGGCTTTCCGGATTTGCGCTGCTTACCGTGCTGTACTTCTTCAACGCGTCGTCGTTCCTCGTCGACAAGCGGGTGTTCGACTGGTCGCCCGGCGCCGCCGTGGCCGGAGCCATCGCCTACATCGTGCTCGGCTGGATCGTCTACGACCTGATCTGCCGCGTGGTGGGCCGCGAGAAGGATGGTTCGGTGGGTGGCGATCTGAAGGTCGGCATCCTCATCTTCTTCTACACCTGCGCCGCCGCCTGGATCGCCTGCCAGCTGTTCTCCGGCCGCTCAGCCTTTCTGCTCACCGGCGCCATGATCGCCACGATCATGAGCGCCAACGTGTTCTTCTGGATCATCCCCGGGCAGCGCAAGGTGGTGGCGGCCTTGCGCGCCGGTGATCCGGTGGATCCCGACCACGGCAAGCGCGGCAAGCAACGCAGCGTGCACAACACCTACTTCACGCTGCCGGTGATCGTCGCGATGCTGTCGAATCACTACGGCATGCTCTATCAGGCACCCAACAACTGGCTGATCCTCATCCTGATGATGCTGGCCGGTGCCTTGATCCGCGCGTTTTTCGTCATCCGCCACAAGGGCACGCAGCGCTGGGATCTGGTGCTGGCGGCGATCGTCATGATCATCGGGGTGGGCATCCTGGTGGCGCCCGAACCCGCGCCGGTGATGGCCGCCGAGCCAGCCGCTGCGGTGGCAGCCTCCGGCCTGCCCGCAGCCTCCGGTGCCCACGCGACAACCCCCGTCGCCGCGCTCGCGGCCACCGGCGGATTCGCGCAGGTCAAGGCCATCATCGACCAGCGCTGCACGATGTGCCACAACGCGCAGGTGATCAGCAAGAACGTGCAGCTCCACACCCCCGAGCTGATCCAGAAAAACGCGCAGATGCTGTACCAGCAGGCGGTGGTGCTGAAGGCCATGCCGATGAACAACGCCACCGGCATCACGGATGCCGAGCGCGCGGTGCTCGGCAAGTGGGTCGAAAGCGGCGCCGCGGTGAACTGAACAAAGCCTTGTCCTGTTGATGATCCAGCCAGTGCCCGCGCGGCGGAGCCTGCCATGAGGAGATATCCCGATGAGTGATGCCACAGTCCACCCGGTGGACGAAATTCTCCCCGCGCCGCGCCTGGTGGCGCTCGGGTTCCAGCACGTGCTGGTGATGTACGCCGGGGCGATCGCGGTGCCGCTGATCGTCGGCCGCGCCTTGAAGCTCTCGCCGCAGGAGGTGGCGCTGCTCATATCGGCCGATCTCTTCTGCTGCGGGCTGGTCACCTTGATCCAGTCGCTGGGCGCCACGCAATGGTTCGGCATCCGGCTGCCGGTGATGATGGGCGTCACCTTCGCGGCGGTGGGCCCGATGGTGGCGATCGCCGAATCGATCCCCGGCGCCAATGGCGCACGCACGTTGTTCGGCTCGATCATCGCGGCGGGCGTGATCGGCATCCTGATCGCGCCGCTGGCCAGCCGCATGCTGAAGTTCTTTCCGCCGGTGGTCACCGGCAGCATCATCGCGGTGATCGGCATCAGCCTGATGAAGGTGGGCGTGGGCTGGGCGATGGGCGGGCCGGCCTTTCTGGCCAAGATCGCCGATCCGGCCAATCCCGGCCAGATGATGATCAACCCGAACTACGCCGCGCTCGACAACCTTGCCGTGGCCACCTTCGTGCTGGTGGCGATTCTGCTGATCGCCAAGTTCGGCCGCGGCTTCGTCGCCAACATCTCGGTGCTGCTGGGCATCATCCTGGGCGGCATCGTGGCCACGCTGCTGGGCAAGATGCATTTCGACAAGGTCGACGGCGCGCCGTGGTTCGATCTGGTGCTGCCCTTTCACTTCGGCATGCCCTTGTTCAACCCGGCGCTGATCGCCACGATGGTGCTGGTGATGGTGGTGACCTTCATCGAATCCACCGGCATGTTCCTCGCGCTGGCCGATCTCACCGGCCGCAAGCTCACCCAGAAGAGCCTCACCGCCGGCCTGCGCACCGATGGCCTGGGCACGGTGATCGGCGGCATCTTCAACACATTCCCGTACACCAGCTTCTCGCAGAACGTGGGCCTCATCGGCGACACCGGCGTGCGCAGCCGCTTTGTGTGCGTGGCTGGCGGCGTCATCCTCATCGTGCTCGGGCTGATCCCGAAAATGGCGGCGCTGGTGGAATCGCTGCCGGTGTTCGTGCTCGGTGGCGCCGGGCTGGTGATGTTCGGCATGGTGGCTGCCACCGGCATCCGCATCCTGGCCGGCGTGAACTACAAGCAAAACAAAAACAACCTGTTCATAGTGGCGGTGGCGCTGGGTGCCGGCATGATCCCGCTGGTGGCGCCGGCGTGGACGCAGCACATGCCGCACAGCCTGCATCCGCTGCTCGAATCCGGCATCCTGCTCACCTCGGTGATCGCGGTGCTGCTGAACCTGTTCTTCAACGGTGCCAAAGGCAGCGAAGCCGAGGCGATGGAGGCCGCCAAGCAGGCCGAGGGCGGGCATTGAGCCGGGATTTCACATGGCCACTTTGTTGATCCGTCACGCCCGCCTGCTGGTCACGATGGATGACCAGCGGCGCGAGATCGCCGATGGCGCGGTGTTCATGCGCGATCATGTGATCGAGGCGGTGGGCCCCACCGGCGAGCTGCCACCGATTGCCGACGAGGTGATCGACGCGCACGACCAGATCGTCATCCCCGGCCTGGTGAACACCCACCACCACATGGTGCAGACGCTCACCCGCGCGGTACCGGGCGCCCAGGACGCGGCGCTGTTCAGCTGGCTCCAGGCGCTGTACCCGATCTGGGCGCGGCTCACGCCCGAGATGGTGCACGCCAGCACGCAAACAGCGATGGCCGAGCTGCTGCTCTCGGGCTGCACCACCACCAGCGATCATCACTATGTCTACCCCGCCGGCACGCGGCTGGACGACAGCATCGAGGCCGCCGCTGCCATCGGCATGCGTTTCCACGCCGCGCGGGGCTCGATGAGCGTGGGTGAGTCGGCAGGCGGATTGCCGCCGGACAGCTTGGTCGAGCCTGAAGCCGCGATCCTCAAGGACAGCCAACGCCTGATCGAGCGCTGGCACGATCCGGCGCGCTTTGCGATGCGGCGCATCGTGCTGGCGCCCTGTTCGCCGTTTTCGGTGAGCCGCGAGCTGATGCGCGATTCGGCCTTGCTCGCCCGCACCTTTGGTAGCGCGCACGGCGTATCGCTGCACACGCACCTCGCGGAGAACGACAACGACATCGCCTACACCCGCGAAAAGTTCAATTGCACACCGGCCGAATACGCCGAGTCGCTGGGCTGGGTGGGCCGCGACGTGTGGTGCGCCCACTGCGTGAAGCTCGACGAAGCCGGCATCCGCCTGTTCGCCCGCACCGGCACCGGCGTGGCGCATTGCCCGTGCTCGAACATGCGGCTGGCTTCCGGCATCGCACCGATCCGCGCGATGCGCGATGCCGGCGTGCCGGTATCGATCGCGGTGGATGGCTCGGCCTCCAACGACAGCAGCCACATGCTCGGCGAGTTGCGCATGGCGATGCTGCTGCATCGGGTGGCCCACGGGCCGGTGAAGGGCCCTTCGGCGCTTGGCGCGCGTGAAGTGCTCGAAATGGCCACGCGGGGCGGTGCGCAGGTGCTCGGGCGTGATGATGTGGGCCACCTGGCGCCAGGCATGGCGGCCGACATCGTGACGGTGCCGCTCGACGACATCGGCATGGCCGGCGCACTGCACGATCCACTCGCGGCGCTGGTGTTCTGTCAGGTGCCGCGCGTGAAACACAGCATCGTCAACGGCCGGGTCGTGGTGCGCGACGGGCGTCTCACCACGGTGGATCTGCCCATCGTGATCGAGCGCCACAACCGGCTGGCGCGGGAGTTGGTCAGCCCGGGCTGAGCGCCGATCAGGAGGTTGGCATCGTGCGCGCACAAGGCAGGCTCACGCGGTTGCGCTTCACGCGCAATCGGTCAGGCCAAGAGCCGCAGGCGCATTCTTTGCGTATCAGGGTTTGTCCTCAAGGCCAACTCGGCATTTCTTGCCTACATTGCTTGTATGCAAGCTTGTGGTCTAGATTGGCTTGCCTCATCAGGAGATCTCCATGCCCAAGTTCTTGCGTTCGCTTTTTGGCCAGGTGGTGCTGGCCCTCGTGATCGGGGTGCTGCTCGGTTTCATCGTTCCTGAATTCGCGATCAAGCTCAAGCCGCTGGGCGATGGCTTCATCAAGCTGGTGAAGATGCTGATCCCGGTGATCGTGTTCTGCGTGGTGGTGCACGGCATTGCCGGCGCGGGCGATCTGAAACGCGTGGGCCGTGTGGGCGTAAAGGCACTGATCTACTTCGAGGTGGTGACCACCGTGGCGCTGGCGCTCGGCCTGGTGCTGGCTTTTGTGTTTCAGCCCGGCGTGGGCATGAATGTGGATCCCAACACGCTCGACGCCAAGGCGATGAGCGCCTACACCGAAAACGCCGGCAAGCTCACCGGCGGCGGCTTCACCGACTTTCTCCTCAAGCTGATTCCCACCACGGTGGTGAATGCCTTCGCCACTGGCGATGTGCTGCAGGTGCTGCTGTTCGCGGTGCTGTTCGGCTGCGCACTGGCGCTGCTGGGCGAGCGCGGCAAGGCGGTGACGAACCTGATCGACGACATGGCGCACATCATGTTCAAGATCATGGGCATCATCATCAAGCTGGCGCCGCTGGGCGTGCTCGGTGCGATCGCGTTCACCGTAGGCAAGTACGGCCTCGGCTCGCTCAAGCAGCTGGGCATGCTGGTGGCCCTGTTCTACGGCGCCGTGTTCATCTTCGTGTTCGGCATCCTCGGCTTGATCCTCAAGCTGGCGGGCTTCAACATCATCAAGCTGCTGCGCTATCTGCGCGAAGAGGTCACCGTGGTGCTGGCCACCACCTCGTCCGACAGCGTGCTGCCGCAGATCATGGCCAAGCTCAAGCGCATGGGCATCCGCGATTCCACCGTCGGCCTCGTCATCCCCACCGGCTATTCGTTCAACCTGGATGCCTTTTCGATCTACATCACGCTGGCCGCCGTGTTCATCGCCCAGGCCACCAACACGCCGATCTCGATGACCGACCTGCTCACCATCCTGGCGATCGCGCTGGTTACCTCCAAAGGCGCGCATGGTGTGCCCGGATCGGCCATCGTGGTGCTGGCCGCCACGCTGCAGGCGATTCCCGCCATCCCCGCGATCGGCCTGGTGCTGGTGCTGTCGGTCGATTGGTTCATGGGTATCGCCCGCGCGCTGGGCAACCTCATCGGTAACTGTGTCGCCACCGTGGTGGTGGCGGCCTGGGAAGGCGACATCGACCGCGAGCGCGCGCATGCGGTGCTCAACGGCGAGGTGGGCGAGCTCAACGACATCGAGGATGCGCCGGAGTCGAGCGCGCAGCCTGTGCTCGGGTAGAGTGCCGGCACCCATGGCCGCCAATCAATCCGAAATCGCCGCTCGCATCGTCGAATCGATCCTGGCGC
This sequence comes from Burkholderiales bacterium, assembly GCA_031359975.1. Lineage (GTDB taxonomy): Bacteria > Pseudomonadota > Gammaproteobacteria > Burkholderiales > Burkholderiaceae_C > JANMAS01. Next base: position 1,653 of record JANMAS010000077.1, on the reverse strand, counting down.
AAAAGCTCAAACCCGGCGAGCGCCTGGGCGAGCAGGATCTGGCGGGCTTGTTCGATGTGAGCCGCACCCTGGTGCGCGAGGCGCTGATGCAGGTGCAGGCGCGCGGATTTGTCGAGGTACGCTCACGCAAGGGCTGGTTTGTCGTGGAGCCTTCGATAGCCGAAGCGCGCGATGCGTTTGCCGCACGCCGTGCCGTGGAAGGCGGCATGCTGCGGCAGATCGAGGGGCGGCCCTTGCAGGCGGTGATCAAGCGCCTGCGCCAGCACATTGGCGACGAGCAACGTGCGGTGGACGGCGCCGACGCCGCCACGCGTTCGTTCCTGCTCGCCGATTTCCACGTCTGCCTGGCCGAGTGCCTCGGCCACCGCGTGCTGGCCGACATGCTGCGCGATCTCACTGCCCGCACCACGCTGGTGGCGGCGCTGTACCAAACCACGCACGAGGCACGCGAATCCTGTGCTGATCACGAGCGCATCGTCAACGCCCTGGCCGCGGGCGAGATGGAGCGAGCCACCACACTGATGCTCGATCACATCGGCACCGTGGAATCGGCGATCGGCCAGCACAGCCCGCAGCCCGAGGATGCCAAAACGCGACTGCGGGCCACACTGGCGCCGCTGGCTGCGGCCAGGTAGCCCCCGCGAGCGTTTCGCCGTTGCCAACAGCCGCTTTGTGTGCGGTTGCGACGGCCTCAGGCCACTGCCGGGCGCCGGTTCGACAACCGGCCCAGGAGCCACCGGCCGCCGCGCCACAGCGCGCGCAGCAGCGTCAAGGTGGCCACCACTTCGAGCATCGTGACGACAAATGCCAGCACGGCGGGCCAGCGTTGGCTGCGGCCGCGCAGCTTGGCCAGGGCGCGGTCGCGCGAGATCTCGATGCTGTCGTAGAAGCTGGGGATCACCAGCAGCGTGAGGAGGGTGGAGGTGATCGTGCCGCCGATGATGGCCACCGCCATCGGCCGGTAGAACTCGCCGCCTTCGCCCAGGCCGATAGCCACCGGCAGCATGCCGGCGATCAGCGCAAAAGTGGTCATCAGGATCGGCCGCAGGCGTTTGCGGCCGGCGGCCATCAGGGCATCCTCGCGCGGCACGCCTTCGGCCTCCAGCACCCGCGCGGCGTCGAGCAACAGGATGGCGTTTTTCGCCACCAGGCCCATCAGCATGATCACACCGATGAAGCTCATCAGGTTCAGCGTGCTGCCGGTGAGCAGCAGCGCCAGCACCACGCCGATCAGGCTCAGCGGCAGCGACAGCATCACCGGCAGCGGCGCGGTGAACGAGCCGAACTGCATCACCAGGATCAGGTACATCAGTGCGATGCCCATCGCCAGCGCGATGCCCATTTCGCCGAACACTTCCTGCTGGTCGCGCGAGGCACCGGCCAGCTCCAACCCGTAGCCGGGCGGAAAATTGATGGCCTTGGCCAGCTTGACCGCATCGGCCGTTACTTCACCCGGTGAGCGCCCCTGCACATTGGCCGACACCGACACCATGCGTTTGCCTTCCGAGTGCTGGATCTTCGAAGGGCTCTTGCCCATCGTCACGGTGGCGATCTGGTCGAGCGGCACCATGCGGCCACTGCCCGCCACCGCGATCGGCAGGCGTTCGATGTTGCTGGCATCGACCCGGTCGTCCGGGTGCAGGCGCACCGCCA
>JANMAS010000121.1:0-15368 GCA_031359975.1 Burkholderiales bacterium | reverse complement strand
GCGCGTCCGGCAGGCGTGGCATGGGCAACCGGGCCTGGGCCATCAGCAGGAAAAGGTCTTCCTCACTGTCGTTGCCCAAGGCACGCAGAACGCCTGCACCGTCCAGCTTGCCCAGCGAAAAGGCCAGCAACGTCGGGTAGTTTGCGTTGTGGCTCTCATCGGCACTCTCGAAGGTTTCCACCAGGTAGCGCAACTGGGCATTGAACAGCGCGTTGACCGAGGTGTCGCTTTTGGCTGCAACCACCTTGGCGCGCTTGAGCAAGTCGCGATCAACGGCGCCGGTGAAGTTCACAGTGTTCGACATGCGACTCTCTCCCCAGCTGGAAACACATAAATAAGTGTAGCACTTGAGTATGTGTTGTTTCGCTTCGCGCGACATCCCCCGGTGGCGGATGCCCACTGCTCACTCCAGCTCGAACGAGATCGGCACGGTGGTCCACACCACCATGGCTTCGCCGTTTTCGGTGTACGGCTTGAAGCGCGCGGCGCGCACGGCGGCGAGCGCCGATTCATCGAGGCGTTGCGAGCCCGATGAGCGCGACAGTTGCACCTGCCTCGCACGGCCCTGGGTATCGATTTCCACCCGCACCAGCACGCGGCCGCTTTCACCCAGGCGCCGCGACGCTTTCGGGTAGATCGGCGCCGGCGGTTCCAGGTACTGCACGGCGGTGGCCGGGATGCTCCTGGGTGGCGATGGGGCGGGTGCCGCCACGGGTGCGGGTGACGGTGCCTCGGCGATCGGTGGTGGCGGCTCGGGCGCGGGGGCCAGGACAATCGCCGTGGGTGGCGGATCGGTGGTCGGCAGGGCCACCATGACCGGCACAGGCACCGGGGGTGGCGGCGTCAACGGCTTGGGCGGCGCGGCCGGTGGCGGTGCGGGGAGGATCGGCGGCGCCGGTGCGGCGATCAGATCCACCATCATCGGCGCCATCTCGCTCACGGTCTGGCGCACCGAGTCCACCTGCAACAGGGCCCATGCGGCCAGCAGGTGGAAGCAGCACACGCCCGCCACCAGCGCGCGCCGTGCCATCGGTGTCGAGGGATCGTAGCGAGCGCCCAAGGGCGGCGGCGCGAAGCTCATACCTACCACCGATACCCCACCGACAGCACCGCCTTGCGCTGGGTGCCGAACCAGCAATCGCCGCGGTTATCGAGGCCGTACATCTCCGATCGCACGCCGGCGGTGTAGCGCAGTACCTCCTGCCTCGTCCGCGCGTTCTGGTCGCTGATCTGATCGGCGGAGATCACGCTGATCGATTGCGGCACTTCGTTCGACGGCGTGTCGGAGGCGCCGAACGAAGCGGCGATGGCGAGCGACAAGGGGGAGGGACGTCTGATTTTTTTCATGAGGAAGTCAACACCACACCGGCCTCATCGACCAGCGAACGCGGCTGCCGCCGCTTGAGCCACAAATACAAGCCACTGCCCAGCACCACGATGGTGGCGATATCGAGCAGGGCCCAGAGGATCTTCATCGGCATGCCGCCGTAATCGCCGAAGTGCAGCGGTTGCGATACCAGCAGCGCCGTCAGGTACCACGGCAGCGCCGGAGAGGCGGTGACTTCGGTGGTGTACGCATCCACCAGCACCGGCTGCAGCAGCCGCGAGGTGATCGGCGTGTCGCCGCGCAGGAAGAAGGTGTTGTGGTGCGGGCTCGAAAACGCGGTGCCCGGAAACGCCACGAACGACATCTTCATGCCCGGCGCCCTGGCCAGGGCCACCTCGAGCGAGCGCTGCACCGAGCCGCGCTCGGCCGGCGTGAGCGTGGGCTGATCCTTGTAAGGCGCCAGCAGCGTGCTCAGCTGGTCGTACTGCCAGAACTTGATCAGCAGGTCGGCCCAGGTGTTGATCATGCCGGTGGTGCCCACCGCAAACGCCCACACCAGCGTGACGACGCCCAGCAGGTTATGCAGATCCAGCCACTTGACGCGCGGCGAGCGATCGCGCCGCACCGCGCCAAATTCGAGCTTGCGCATGAAGGGTGCATACAGCACCACGCCGGAGACGATGGCCACCAGCAGCAGCAGGCCCATGAAGCCGAGGAACAGCTTGCCGGGCAGGCCGGCGAACAGATCCACGTGCAGCTTGAACATCACATAAATGAAGCCTTCGTCGGTCTTCGGCTCGGCCACCACCAGGCCGGTGCGCGCGTCCACCGCCACCTGCTTGAAATCGTCGGTGGGCGCGGGCGTGGGCGTGAGCGTGACGAACCACAGCTTGTCGTCATCCTCGGCCTGCGATGCAAACTGGATCACCCGATCCGGATGCCGCGCGTGCGCCACCTTGAGCACGTCGTCGAGGCTGGCCCGTGGCCCGCTGTGCGCGATCTCCGGTGCTTCCACTTCGGTGCCGAGCAGGTGCCCGAGTTCGTGATGAAAAATCAGCGGCAGGCCGGTGAGGCACAGCAGCAGCATGAACACCGTGCTGACGAGACTGCTCCACTTGTGCAGCCACGACCAGGTCTTGAGCGAGCGGGCGGTGGGCATGAGGGCCTCCTCAGAAATCGACGCTGGCGCTCAGGCCGAAGCTGCGCGGCCCACCGACGACGAGGTAGCCGATGCCGGGATAACCACCTACCGAGCTCCAGTAGTCGCGGTTGGTCACGTTGTCGATGCGTGCGCGCAGCGTGACGAGCTTGCCCTGCACATCGATCAGGTAACGCGCACCCAGATCCAGGCGCGTCCAGCCCGGCACCTTGAGGGTGTTGATCGCATCGGCGTAGCTGGCGCCGGTGTAGACCACCCGCCCGTCGAGTGCCAGATCGGGCAGGCCGGGCACATCCCATTCGGCGCCGAGGTTGGCCTGCAGGAGCGGCACGCCGATCACCCGCTTGCCATCGGTGGCGGCGGAGCCAGTCGATTTTTGTTCGGCATCCAGCCAGGTGGCGCCGCCGAGCAGGCGCAGGCTGTCGGCGGCCTTGCCGAACACGCTCAGCTCCAGGCCTTGATGGAGATCCTCACCGGCCGCCGTGAACAGGTTGGCGGCATCGATGAACGAGCGCGGTTTGCTGGTGGAGAACAAGGCCAGGCTGGCGCCGAGGCTGCCGCTGTCGAACTTGACGCCGATCTCCTTTTGCTTGGCCACGTAAGGCGGCAGCGCTTCGCCCGCGTTGGCGGGCGGCGGGGTGACGAACAAGGGCGCGGTTTCGCCCTGGGTGAGGCCTTCGATGTAGTTGGCGTAGACCGACAATTGCTTGCTCGCCTTGACGACCACGCCCACCATCGGGCTGGTGCGGTTCTTCCTGTAGCGATCGCTGAGATCACCGCTCGTGTAGGCGAAGTTGCTGATGTCGAGCTTCTGATGGCGCAAGCCTAGGGTGACCAGCACCCTGCCATCGGCCATCGAGAGCGTGTCGCCGATCGAAAAACTCGTCAGGCGGGTGCGGCCGGTGAGGGCGGGGGCGGCAAGATCGTTGCCGACAAACGTGGCGGGAGTGAAGTCGGGCCGATCCCAGGCCACCGGCGTGTAGAGGTTGGTGGCCAACGTGTTGAAGAAGTCCCAGGCGTAGGCGTTTTTCTTTTCCAGCGCGAAGTACGCGGCGGAGGCTACCCACTCGTGGGCGACAGGGCCGGTGCGCAGCTTGCCGCGCAGGCCGAGTTCGCCGGTGTCCACCTTGTCTTTACGGGTGTTGTCGAAGCGCGAGGTGGAGGCGGCGCCGGTGGTGGCATCGCTCACATCGAGGTTGGCGAGGGAATTGGCCTCTTCGCTGCGACGCAGGCCATAGGCGGCCCAGGCGGTGACGCCGGCGCCGAGATCGAACTCGCCGCGCAAGGTGCTGAACAGATCGCGCTCGTTCGAATACGACCATGGCTGGGCGAAGTTCGATGCGGCGTCGGGTGCGTCGGGTACGGCTGTGACGGTGCCGGTGAGCGAGACATTGGTGCGGGTGCGCTTCAGGCGGTTGTCCTGCCAGCCCACATCGGCGGACAGGCGCACATCGCGGCTGCGCCAATCGAGGCCGAGCGCGACCAGGCCGAGGCGGGCCTTTTCGTCGTCCACCGCGGTGCCACCATCGCGCAGCGCGGCATTGAATCGCAGGCCGGTGCTCTTGTCGGGGCCGAAGCGGCGTGCCACATCGGCCGCCACGTTGAATTGCGAGCCGCTGCCGGCGCCGAGGGTGAAGCGGGTCAAGGGCTCGTTGGTGGCGCGCTTGGGCAGCAGGTTGATCGATCCGCCGATGCCGCCGCCACCGGGATTGGCGCCATTCAGGAAGGCCGACGCACTACGCAGCACCTCCACCCGCTCGAACAGTTCGGTGGCGATGTATTGCCGCGGCAGCAGGCTGTACAGGCCGTTGTAGGCTACATCGTCGGAGTTGAGGATGAAGCCGCGGATGAAGTACGACTCCTGGAAATTGCCGAAGCCTCGCGCGGTGCGTACCGTGGGATCGTTCTGCAGCACATCGCCCACGCTTCGGGCCTGGCGATCCTGGATCAGCTCGTTGGTGTAGCTGGTGATGCTGAAGGGCGTGTCGAGGTTGTCTTTTGTGCCCAGGATGCCGGCGCGGCCGCCGCGCGCCACTTGGCCGCCGGGATACAAGGGCGAAAGCCCTTGCGCCGAGGCATCTGCGCTGGCCTTGATCGTGATGGTCGGCAGCGTGGTGACAGCGTCGCTTTCGGCGGCGGCGGGCAGCGTTTGTGCTTGTACGGCGAAGCTTGCGCAGGCCAGCGCAGCAGCAATCGCCGTGGGAGCCACGGGGGTCGAGCGTTTCATCGGGTACCTGTCGAGGGGTCGGTGGTGTCAGTGAGATGGGGTGTGGTGCGGGGCGCGGGGTCGCGGCGCAGGCCGAAGCGGGCCATGACGGCCACAGGCGCACCGAGCCCCAGCCACGACCAGACGTCGCCCCAGTGATCCGACAGCAGAGCGGTGGTCAGCCCGGTGGCGATCAGCAGGCCCAGCACGATCGGCCAGCCCCACAGGCGCAGAAATGGGCGCATGTTCGTTCTTTCGTGAGTCGGATGTGCTTCATAGCGTAATGCTAATGCGAATAGCTCGCGTTTGCAATCAACCACAACCTATTTCTTCCCGGATGATCGCCAGATGGCCATCGGCACGCTTGGGGCAGAATTTGTGCCTGACCCGCGCCCCCCGTGCGGGCCGTCAGCCGACTGCCAAGCCCATGCGGACACCCCCCCACGGTCAATTCACCGAGACCTGCCTGGTTCGGGAAAGCTCCCAACTCCAGACTTGGCAAGGCACCTGGATGCTGGACGAGGGCAATGCCGCGAGCCAGCCCTGCGTGTTGACTCGCGTGCGCGCCCGGCAACTCGATTTCGGCGCGCTGGCGAGCCTGCGCGCCGAAGGCCAGGTGCTCGATCTGTTGAGCGAGGTGCCGGGATTGCCGCGGCCACTGCATCTCGACGGCGAACAAGGCCTGCTGGTGCAAAGCCTGCCACCCGGCCAACCGTTGACGGCGGTGTCGCCTGCGTTGCTGCGCGTGCCCGCCACGGCCTTGCATATCGCCCTGCAGGTAACGCGCACGCTGCAGGGTCTGCATGCGGCCCGGGTGCTGCATGGCGCCATCGAGCCGTCGCACGTGCTCTTCGATGCGGCCAGCGGAACCGTCACGCTCACCGGGCTGGGCCAGGCCGTCGTTCAGGGCCACGTCGACAGGCAATTCGTGCACGCGGCGTCGATCGATGGGCCGCTGCCGTTCAGCGCACCGGAGCAAACCGGCCGCCTCGGGCGCGCGGCGGACTATCGTGCCGATTTCTACGCGCTCGGCGCGTTGATGTATTGGGCCCTTGCCGGCCGGGCGCCGTTTGTCGAGACCGAGCCGCTGGCGCTGCTGCATGCGCTGCTCACCGTCGCGCCGCCTGCAGTCACGACCTTCAACGCCGCGGCCGGTGCCATCACCTCGGCCATCGTCGGCAAGCTACTGGCCAAGCAGCCCGAGCAGCGCTATCAATCGCCGCGCGGCTTGCAGATCGATCTGGCCTACGCGCTGGCCGAGGCCCAGCAGCGGCAACCCGGCGGCCTTGCCGTGACAACCTTCGTGCCCGGCGCTTTCGACCACCGCATCCAGTTGGCGCAACCCTCTCGACTGTTCGGCCGCGAGACCGAGCTGGCACGCCTGGCCAGCGCCTGGCACGCCACGGAACCCCACGGCCGAGTGGCCATGGTGAGCGGCTACTCGGGCGCGGGCAAGTCGGCGCTGGTGCGTGCGCTGCATCCGGCCTTGAGCGCGCAGGGCGGCATCTTCGCGACCGGCAAATACGACCAGTTCCATCGGCTCACGCCTTTCAGCGGCCTGATGGCCGCCTTGTCGGAACTGGCCACCTACTGGCTTGCCGAGGCGCCCGAGCCCCTGGCGCAGCTGCGCGCACAGCTGGCTGACGCGCTGGGGTCGAACCTCGGTTTTCTGGTGCGCATGTCGCCCGCCTGGGCCACGTTGCTGGGCCCGACCGGCATCGCGGCGGCGCAGGCGGGCGCCTCGGGTGCGGATGGGTCGAACGTGCTGCTGCGCATGAAGCAGGCCTTGATCAGCCTGTTCCGAGTGGTGCGCGAGCGGCAGACGCCGCTGCTGCTGTTCGTCGACGATCTGCAATGGGCCGATCTCGCTTCGTTCGAGCTGCTGGAGGCGGTGATCCTCGAAGACAGCTGTGCCCCGGTGCTGATCGTCGGCGCGTACCGCGACAACGAAGTCGATGCCCTGCACCCGTTGAAGCAGCTGCTGGCCAGGATCGAAGCCTCGCAGATCCAGCTGATCGCGCTGAAGGTGGATGGCCTGAGCGAGTCGGCGGTGTTGGCGCTGGTAGGCGATGTGCTCGATGCCGATGAAGCCGATGTGATGCCGCTGGCCCAGGCCCTGTACCGCAAGACCGAGGGCAACGTGTTCTTCGTGCTCGAGTACCTGCGCCAGCTGCACACCGACGGCCACCTGAGCCGTCCGCAGGCACGCTGGTGTTGGGCCGACGACGCCGTGCGCGCTTTGCCCACGTCGGAAAATCTGGTGAGCGGCCTGGTGCGGGAGTTCGAGCGCCTGCCTGCGCCTGTGAGGCAAGCGGCCGGTGTTTGTGCGTGCCTGGGCACCGAGTTTTCGGTCGATCTGCTGCATGGCGCCCTGGGGGTGGACGCCGCGCAGGCCGACGATCTGCTCCTGCCGCTGATCCGGTGCGACATGCTGCGCCCGGCGTCTGCCGCCAGCGACGGTGCGCGCCGGCTGCGCTTCGCCCACGACCGCATGCAGCAAGCCGCCTATCGTCTGCTCGACGCCGGTGAGCGCGCGCGCTTTCATTGGGCCATCGCGCGTGCGCCGGCGCCCGAAGCCGAAGGCGCCACAGCGGGATTTGCAAGAGCCGGACACTGTGTCGATGGCCTCGCCTGCATCACCTCGGGGCCGGAGGCGGCGCTGGCCCTGCCCATCCTCATCGATGCCGCGCAACGAGCCAATGACCTGGGCGCTTACGACAACGCCCTGCGCTTTGCCGAAGCTGCCCTTGCGCTGGCCAGCGTGGACGGAGATCCGGACGCCGAGATCGCGGTGCGCATCGACGATCTGCGGCATCTCGCGCTGCATACCTTGGTGCGCCGAGAAGAGGCCGATGCGGTGTTCGCGCGGATGCGGATCAACGGCGCGGCAACACCTGCGGCGATTGCCGGTGCCACGGCGCGCCAGGCCACCTCGCTGACGGTTCGCGGGCGCTACCAGGAGGGTTTTGCCCTCACGCTGGCCCTGCTGCGCGACCTGCGCATCGATCTGCCGGCCGACGACGCCTGGGAGCAAGCCGGCCGGGACGAGTTGTTCGCACTGCGCACCCACGTGCAGGCGATCGGCATCGAGGCCTTCGACCGCCTGCAGCCCCTGCGCGATGAGCGGATCAAGGCCGCCACGGCGCTGATGGTGGGCGTGGCGACCCACATGGCCACGGCGGGCACCCTGGCCTGGCTGCTCGCGCGCGTGGCGCGCATGGGCCTGGCCCATGGCTGGTCCGACCTGCTGCCCTACGCCATGCAGCTCATCTTCCAATCCATGGACGCCCTGCTGGACGACCCGGTCACCGGCGCGGCATTCGCCCGTGCCGGCATGCGGATGCTGGCGCGCTGCCAGGATCCCACGGTCGTCTCGGCCACCACCGTCGTTTACGTGATGAGCGCGGGCACGGCCCTCGATCCGCTGGAAGACAACCTGCGCCTGGCACGGCGTGGGCATCGCCTGTCCATCGAGGTCAACGACAAGGCCTTTGCGCTGTACAGCTTCCAGCCGATGCTGGTCGCGGCACTGGAGAGCGAGCCCACGCTGGATCGCGTGATGGCTTACTTCGACGAAGCGCTGCTGGCCGCGGCGCAGGCCCGGACGCCCGATCGAGCGGCGGTGTTCCGGGTGATGCGGCAGTATGTGTTGACGCTGTCCGGTGCCAGTCAGGCGCCTGGCCGATTCGATCTCGCCGAGCTGCCGCGCTCCGATGTCGAACTGCTCGGCGCGAACCCGAACACCGCCGCCATGTGTGCGGTTTACGCGGCGCGAACCGCCGTGGTCTTCGGCGACTGGCCCGCCGCGCTGCAGGCCATGCGCGCGCAAGATACGCCGGTGGGTCAGCGCCCTTTTGCGATGTTCAAGTGGATCCACGCGATGAGCCTGAGCCACGCCTTGCGCGAGGCGAGTGCCGACGCTCGTGCGCCCATCGTGGCCGAGCTCACGCCGCTGGTCGACTGGATCGCCGAGCGCGCGGCCCTGGTGCCCGCCAACACGCTTTACCTGTTGCAGATGCTGCAGGCGATGCGGGCTTGGGCTGACGGAGAACCGGCTGTTGCCGTCGCGCGTTTCCAGGCCGCGATCGACAGCGCGCAGCGGTACGGGCGGCCCGGCCATTTCGCGCATGCCAACGAACTCGCCGGCGAGCTGTTCATGTCGATCGGTGCCACACAGGCCGGGCAGGCCCACCTGCAAACCGCGCTGGAGGCCTGGTCGCGCTGGGGTGCGATCGGCAAGGTCACGCAGCTGAGTGCGCGCTACCCGGCGCTGCGCCTGCCGGCGCCCATCGCGACAGCGGATGCGGATGCCCCGGCCGTCTCGATGCTCGATGTGCACAGCATCGCGCGGGTCAGCGGCGTGCTGGCGCAGGAGCGCGATCCCGATGCGGTGTTGCGGGTGTTGTTCGATCTGGTGCGGCAATACGCCGCGGCGGAGCGGGGCGTGTTGTATTGGCACGGCGAAGCGCCGGGCGATACGCCGTGGCGCGCGCGCGCCGGTTTCGACCCGGCAGGGCAGTGGCGCGACGATACCGAAGGGGGCGGGCCCGCTCTCGCGGCGGCGAGCCAGGTGCCCGAACCGGTGTTGAGCTATCTGGCCCGGTCGCTCGAGCCGCTGCTGGTGCCCGATGCCGGCCAACACCCGCGCTTCGGGCGGGATCCGCGCGTGCGCGAACATGGCATCAAGGCGATCGTCGGTCTGCCGATTCGCCATCGTGGCGAACCCGTCGGCTTGCTCTACCTGGAGAATCGCCAGGCGCCGACCACGCTGGATGCCGCGCAGCTCGAAACCCTCAGCCTGATCGGCCTGCAGTTTGCGGTGGCCTACCAGAACGCGCGCCTGAACCGCGACCTCGAGCAGCAGGTGGCCGAGCGCACGCGGGAGCTGCGCGCGGAGATCGTCGAGCGCCGGCAAGCCGAGATGGCGGCCGAAGCGGCCAACCTGGCCAAGAGCGAGTTCCTGGCCAACATGAGCCACGAGATCCGTACGCCGATGAACGCGATCCTGGGCATGAGCCACCTCGCCCTGCAAAGCGGGCTCGATGCCAAGCAGCACAACTACCTCACCAAGTTGCGGCGCGCCGCCGATGCGTTGCTGGGCATCATCAACGACATCCTCGACTTCTCCAAGATCGAAGCGGGAAAGCTCGATATGGAATCGGTGGCCTTCACGCTCGACGATGTCGTCGCGACGGTGATCAACCTGGTCGGGCAGCAGGCTGAAGACAAATCACTGCGGTTGCGCTGCGAGCAGGCCACCGACGTGCCCACCCGCCTGATCGGCGATCCCCTGCGCCTGGGCCAGGTGCTGGTGAACCTGTGCACCAACGCGGTCAAGTTCAGTGAGCGCGGGGAAGTGGTGTGCGGCATCGCCGCGACCCATCTCGGCGCCGACACCGCGATCCTGCGTTTCACCGTCATCGATACCGGGGTGGGCATGACGCCCGAGCAGCAGCAGCGTCTGTTCAAGCCCTTTTCACAAGCCGATGCCTCCACGTCGCGGCGTTTTGGCGGCACCGGCCTCGGCCTGGCGATCAGTCGCCGGCTGGTGAACCTGATGGGGGGCGAGATCGGTGTCAGCAGCGCGCTGGGCGAGGGCAGCACCTTCTGGTTCACAGCGCAATTCGGCGTGCAGGCCGATGGCGCACAGGCGGCTGCGGCCGTTGCCCAGGCGGGCCACGACATGGCATCGCTGGTCGGCCTGCGCGTGCTGCTGGTCGAAGACAACGACATCAACCAGGAGCTGGCGATGGCCCTGCTTGGCGACGCCGGCATGCAGGTCACGCTGGCCACCGATGGCCGGCAGGCGATCGACATCCTCGATCAGCAGCCGTTCGACCTGGTGCTGATGGATTGCCAGATGCCGGTGATGGACGGCTACGAGGCCACGCGCGCGATACGGGCGCAGCCGCGCTGGGCCACGTTGCCGATCATCGCGATGACGGCCAACGCGATGGTGGGCGATCGCGACAAGGCCCTGGCGGCCGGGATGAACGATCACATCGCCAAGCCGATCGTGGTGGCCGAGATGTTTGCCACCATCGGCCGCTGGGGGCATGGCAACGGCCCAGAAACGCGTTGATCGTGGCCGCCCGACATCGGCGGGGAGAGCGGGGCAGGAGCTGGATATGGATGGTGCCGGCGCTGTGCGTGCTGGCAACGGTGCCCTTGGGTGCCCAGGAGCCGCAGACGGTCGAGATCAAGGGATCGATGCGTCTGGGCCTGGCCGGCGAGGGCGCGTCGCCCGTCACGATCATCCTGGCCGACGACCTGGCCAGGGCCGGCATCACCACCGCCGAACAAGCCTTGCGGCGCCTGGCGGCCAACCAGTCCGACCAGGGTGTGAGCCAGAACATCGGCGAGTTCACCGGTGGGCTGGCCGAAGCCGATCTGCGTGGGCTCGGTGCCGACAAGACGCTCGTGCTGCTGAATGGCCGCCGGGTGAGCAACCATGCCTACGATGGTGGCGCTGTCGACCTGAACGCGATTCCGCTGTCGGCCATCGAACGCATCGAAGTGATGCGCGACGGCGCCTCGGCCATCCACGGCAGCGCGGCCATCAGCGGCGTGATCAACTTTGTCTTGCGCCGCGCTGTCACCGGGTTTGATCTCCTGCTGGAAACCGAGCAACCGCGCGCGCGCGGCGGCGACATGTCGCGGGCTTCGGTGCTGGCGGGCTTCGGTGAGCTGCAGACACAGGGCTACAACGTCTTCGGCACGCTGGACGTGCGACGGCAGGATGCCTTGCAAGCGAAGGATCGCGTGTTCTCGCGCAGCGGCGTGGTGCGTTCGGCGGAGGGTGGGTTTTCGCAGTTTCGTACCGGCAGCACGAGCTTTCCGGGCGATCTGGATGGTTTCGAGCCTTCGCTCGCCGCCGGGTGCGCGCCGCCAAGATCGATCCCCGATCCGGATGGCGAGGCGTGCCGATACGACTACGCCAGCGACATCGACCTCATCCCGCAGAACGAGCAGACGACCTTGCTCGCTGGCGCCAAGGTGGCGCTCGGCGCACGGCACGAATTGACGTTCGAACTCCTGCGCGCGCGCAACGCCACCCGCAGCACGGTATCGAGCGCACCCGTCAGCACGGTGATCCTGGCGACCAGCCCGTACTGGATCGCCCGCCGCCCGAGTTCGGATGTCGACGGCCTCGGGCGCGGTGGCGTCGCCAGCTGGCTCACGGTGGCGGCGGGCCCGCGCACCAGCCAGAGCCTGTCGGTGACACGGCGCATGCTTGCCGTGCTGGAGGGGGTGGTGGGCGATGCCGACTACCAGGTGGGCGTCGGCCGTTCGAGGAGCGGCGTGTCCGACTCGCTCATCGACGGCCATGTCGACATCAACCTTCTCCGGCAAGGCGTGCTGGCGGGCGAGATCAACCCGTTTGGCGCTCAATCGCCGCGAGGTGACGCCGCGATCCGCGCGGCACGCATTGCCGGCACGCTGGTGCAAGCGCAGGGTGCGGTGGATACGCTCGATGCCCGTATCGATGTCGATCTCCTGTCACTGCCCGGCGGCGCCGTCGCCGCGTCGGCAGGATTCGAGTACCGCCGGGAACGGTTTGACTTCAATCTCATGCCCATCGCCGCGCGCACCGCCGGCTCCGGCCTCGACTTGTCATCCGACACCCAAGGCGCACGCCAGGGCGCGGCGCTGTGGGCCTCGCTGCGCGCCCCGCTGACGCCGTCGATCGAAGCCAGTCTGGCCGCGCGTCTTGACCGCACCAGCGATGCCGCGTCGGTGCGCAGCCCGAAGGTGGGCCTGCGCTGGCATCCGACGCCGGAGTTCGTTGTCCGCGGGTCGATCAACGGCGGCTTTCGGGTCCCCACGCTGTATGAGCTGTATCAGCCGCGGCGAACCAGCCTGACCACCGATTCCTTCGACGATCCGCTGTTGTGCCCCCACGGCGCCGCGCTCGCCGGCCTGCCGGCCGGTGTGGTGTGCGATCAGCAACTGCTCGTGCGGTCGGGCGGGCCGGTGGGCTATGGCAAGGCGCCCAGCGCACTCAAGCCGGAGCGTTCGAGGATGCTCACGCTGGGTGGGTCGAGCAAGCCCGCCGAAGGCTGGGCGCTGGGTGTCGACTTCTGGTGGCTGCGCCTGCGCGACGAGATCGATGTGATGGCGGAGGATGCGATCCTCGGGGCGCCGGCGCGCTTCGGTTCGCGCATCGTGCGATGCAGCCAGATCGATGCGGCGGAACGTTCGGCGATCGCACCGTGCCTGAACCCGGCCGGGTTCGATCCGATCGCCTTCATCGATCTGCCCATCGAGAACCTGGGGCAGACACAAACGCAGGGTGTGGATCTGTCGCTCCGGTTCGATGCCGCACGCACCGGCCTGGGCGATTTTTCGTTCGCCTTCGAGGGCACGTATGTCGATCGTCATGAGCGTCAGAGCGCACCGGGCGGCGAGCGAACGCGCAGCGTGGGCCGCTTTGCGGATGATGTGCCGATCTTCCGCTGGCAGCACAGCGCGCAGATCGAGTTGACCGACGGTGCGTGGTCCGGCGTGCTGGCGCAGCGGTTCAAGTCGGGGTATGCGGATCAGCACCCGGGCAACCGCGTGGCGCCTTATTCGCTGATCGATGGTTCGGTGAGCTACCGCGGTATCCCGCGCATGGTGTTGACGGCCGGGATCAAGAATCTGTTCGACACCCGCCCGCCGTTCTCGAACCAGGATGAAACCCTGCAACCGAACTTCGATCCGCGATTCACCGATCCGATCGGTCGTGCGCTGGTGTTCAGCCTCGCGTACCGCTTCTTCTGAGCGCTCAGCGCTCAGCGCTTGCGGCGCCGCTGTTGCCAGGCCAGCAGCTCACCGACAAATCCGCGCCGGAAGGCCACCACGCAGACGACGAAGA
Source organism: Burkholderiales bacterium (assembly GCA_031359975.1). Taxonomy (GTDB): domain Bacteria; phylum Pseudomonadota; class Gammaproteobacteria; order Burkholderiales; family Burkholderiaceae_C; genus JANMAS01. The sequence goes on along the minus strand of JANMAS010000121.1, from coordinate 1,819 downwards.
TAACGCCGATGATCACGTTGATCCAGGCGCCCACCTGGTCGGCGAGAAAGTTCTGCAACCCGATGATGGTGAAGGCGCCGATCACCGGGCCGGCGAAGGTGCCCATGCCGCCGAGCAGCGTCATCAGCACCACCTCGCCGGAGAGCGACCAGTGGGCATCGGTGAGCGTGGCAAAGCCCAGCACCATGGTCTTGAGCGAGCCGGCCAGGCCGGCCAGCGCGGTCGACAGCACAAAAGCCAGCAGCTTGTAGCGATCGACGTCGTAACCCAGCGAGATCGCGCGCGGCTCGTTTTCGCGGATGGCCTTGAGCACCTGGCCGTAAGGCGAATGCACCACACGGATGATGAACAGGAACACCGCCACGAAGACCGCCAGCACCACGTAGTACAGCACCTTGTCGTCGGCCAGTGACAGCAGGCCGAAGAGCTTGCCGCGCGGCACGCCCTGAAGGCCGTCTTCACCGCCGGTGAAGGGCGCCTGCAAAAACACGAAATACACCATCTGCGCCAGGGCCAGCGTGACCATCGCGAAGTAGATGCCTTGTCGGCGAATGGCGATCAGGCCCACCACCAACCCCAGCATCCCGGCCACCAGCGTGCCGGCCACGACGCCCAGCTCGGGCGACCAGCCGGCCGAGCGCACCAGCCAGCCGGTGGCATACGCCGCCAGGCCGAGATAGGCCGCGTGGCCGAAGGAGAGCAGCCCGGTATAGCCGAGCAACAGGTTGAACGCGCAAGCAAAAATTGCGTAGCACAGGGCCTTCATCATGAAGACCGGGTACAGGCCGATGAAGGGCGCGGCCAGCAGGATCGCCAGACCGATGCCCCAGGCGATCTTGCCCAGGCGCGCGGTGTTGTCGGCCGCTGAACCGGTGGAAGGAGCGGCGCTCATCACTTTTCCTTCCCGAACAGACCCGCCGGTCGGATCATCAGCACGATGGCCATGATCACGAAGACGACGATGCTCGAGGCTTCCGGATAGAACACCTTCGTCAGCCCTTCGATCAGGCCGAGCGCGAGGCCGGTGAGGATGGAGCCGAGGATCGAGCCCATGCCGCCGATCACCACCACCGCGAAGACGACGATGATCAGGTTGCTGCCCATCAGCGGTGTGATCTGGATCACCGGCGCCGCCAGCACGCCGGCCAGCGCGGCCAGCCCGGCGCCGGCGCCGTAGGTGAGCATCACCATCACCGGCACATTGATGCGGAAGGCCTGTACCAGCGCCGGGTTTTCGGTGCCGGCGCGCAGCAGGGCACCCAGGCGCGTGCGCTCGATCGTGAACCAGGTGCCCAGGCAGACGATGAGCGAGGCAAAGACCACCCAGGCGCGGTAGTTGGGCAGCACCATGAAGCCCAGGTTGGTGGCGCCCTGCAGCAGCTCAGGCACGTCGTACGACTGGCCCGAGACGCCGAACTGATCCCGGAACACCCCTTCGGCGATCAGCGCCAGGCCGAAGGTGAGCAGCAGGCCGTAGATCGGATCGATCTTGTACAGGTGCTTGAGCAGCGTGCGCTCGATCACCACGCCGACGGCACCCACCACCAGCGGCGCCAGGATCAGCGACCACCAGTAGTTGATGCCGAACTTGTCCATGCCGATCCACGCGACATAGGCACCCATCATGTACAGCGCGCCATGCGCGAAGTTGACGATCCCCAGCAACCCGAAAATCACCGCCAGGCCCAGGCTCAGCATCGCGTAGAACGAGCCGTTGACGAGGCCGAGCAGCAGTTGGCCGAGGAAGGCCTGAATCGGGATGCCGAAGATTTCCATGGCGTGCGGGTCAGTCGTTGCGGACTACTTCCAGAGCGCGCAC
>JANMAS010000102.1:0-5583 GCA_031359975.1 Burkholderiales bacterium | reverse complement strand
GGCCGAAGGCCGACGGGGGACACGAGCGGAGCAGCGCACCCCGTCGCCCCGGTCCCGCTCAAGGTCCCACAGTGAAAGTGCGCCGAGCCAGAATTCACTGCCCCCGAAACAGCGCCTGGAAATGCCGAGAAACAGGCAAGGTCTCGTCACGCCCGCGCAAGGTGAGGTGCATGACGCTCTCGTCCACCCGCACCGCGGCGGCGTTGTGGCGGTGGTTCACGATCACCGAGCGATGCACCTGCCAGAACACGGCCGGATCCAGCCTCGCAAGCAACTCCTTCAGCGGCGTGCGGATCAGCGCATCGCCCTCGCTGTGCACGATGCGGGTGTAGCGGGTGTCGGATTCGAGGTAGATCACATCTTCCGTGCGGATCAGCCGCACCTCGCGGCCCACGCTGGCCTGGATCACCTCCAGCGGCGCAGGCTTGCGCGTGTCGAACACCAGCTCGCGCAAGGCCTCGCGCAGATCGGTGGGTGGGCTTGCGAGACGCGCCTTCACCCGCTCGATCGCCTGCGCCAGCCGCCCCGGCTCCACCGGCTTGAGCACGTAGTCCACCGCGCCGGTATCGAATGCCGCGAGCGCGTGATCGCCGTAGGCGGTGACAAACACCACATGCGCCCGACCGGCGATGCGCTGCGCCACGTCGAGCCCGCTCAAGCCCGGCATGCGCACATCGAGAAAACACACCTGCGGCTCGTGTTCGAGAAACGCATCCCAGGCCTCGACGCCGTTCGGGCATTCGGCCAGCAGGTTGAGCTCCGGCCACGCGGTGCGCAGCGCGGCTGCAAGCTGCGCTCGGGGCGCTTCTTCGTCGTCGGCGATGAGGGCGGTGATGGTGTTCAAGCGAGAGGCTCCTTGCGGGCGGGCTGGGGTGACTCGGGCGCGATGCGCAGTTCGGCCACGGTGCATTCACCTTCGGTACCGAGGGTGAGCCGGGCGCGGGGGCCAAAGCAGTGGGCCAGGCGTTCGCGGGTGTTGGCCAGGCCCACGCCGTCGTGCCAGCCGGGGGCCAGGGTTTCGCCGTTGTTGCTCACCGTAAGCACGAAGCTGCCGTCGGTGTCATCGGTACGCGCCTGGACATCGATATGGCCGCCGGCGAGCGCACAGCACACGCCGTGTTCGAGCGCGTTTTCCACCAGTGTGAGGCCAATGCCGGGCGGCAAGGTCTGCGCGAGGGCGGCTTCGCTGGCCTCCACGGTGAAGCTCAGCCGTTCGCCCAGCCGGGCGCCCATGATGGTGAGGTAGTCGCGCAGCATCGGCAGTTCGTCCGCCAGCCGCAGTGTTTCGCGGCCGAACAGGTCGGTGGAGGCGCGCAAGAAGGTGGTGAGCGCGCGCAGAAGCGGGCCGGCGCGGGCGTCGCCCACATCCACCCAGTGCTGCATCGTGGCCAGGGTATTGAAGATGAAGTGCGGCTCGATCTGTGCCCGCAACAGGCGCAGCTGGGTTTCGGCTATTTGCCGCGCGGCTGTGTCGCGCACCCCTTGCTCGCGCAGCGCAGCCAATTCGCGCTCCGAGCGCCACGAGCGCAGCGCGGCGACGGCTGCCATCATGAGGGTCATGGCGCCAATCACCACCATCACGATGGGCACTGCGCCGCGGTGGAATCTCAAGGCCAGATCCGCCCACTCGGTGGTGTCGGGCCAGCCGTGGTCGTCTGCGCCACCGACGACAAATCCGACCAGCGCACCCAAGTAACCGAGCAGGCCAGCCACCAGCACGGTGCGTAGCAGTCGTTTTGGTGCAAATTGCTCTGGCTTGAGCCATGCACCCATGAGGCTGGTGCCTAGCCCGATCCAGGAGAGCGCGCTCACCACGACGGCTTCCTGCCAGGTCATGCCGGCGGCCATCAGCCCGGCGGCCGTGGCCATCACGGCCAGCGCGAGCCCGGCCCAGAAGCGCATGCCGCGGCGGCTGTAGAGAAACCGGTCAATGCGGATCGCTTCGCCACGCAGCTCCGGCGTCATGCGCAGGTAGTGCTTCTCGGCCCAGCCGAAATACCAGCGCTGGAAGCGGTTCATCGACAAGGGGGTGTGCATGGGTTGAAGTTTAGGCACCCACTCGCGCGGCGAGGGCCGCCGAGCGGCGGGCGCGCGGATTCGGCGCACGAAGGGCCGGAAACGCGCGTTCGACAGCGACAATCCGCAGATGCTGCGCCCCCAAGCTGTTTTCGTTCACTGCCCCCCGAGGGGGCGCCCAGCGCCCTTGGGGCTGAGGCCGGACACCAACAGTCCCTGCGAACTGTTTGTCGCCTGGCGAAGGCCATCAGCCTGCGGCCGAGGGCGGCCCGGCGGGCACTGATGAAAGTCATCCGTCTGCTCGAAGGCAAGGAGCGCTCGCTGCTGCGCCGCCACCCGTGGGTGTTTGCCGGCAGCGTGGCCAAGGGCGGCGGCGATCCCGGTGAAACGGTGCGCCTGCAGGGGGCCGACGAGCGTTTTCTGGCCTGGGGCGCCTTCAGCCCGCAATCGCAGATTCGGGTGCGCGCGTGGAGCTTCGACGAAAGCGAGCGCATCGATCCGGCGTTTTTCGAGCGCCGCGTGCGGGCGGCGGTGGCGCTGCGCGAGCGCCTGGCGATCGCCAGCGATGGTGTGCGCCTGATCCATGGCGAGGTGGATGGCCTGCCGGGGCTGGTGGTGGATCGCTACGGCGATGTGCTGTGCGCCCAGTTTCTCGCGGTGGGTGTGGAGCGCTGGCGCGAGGTGATCATCGAGGCGCTGATGCGGGTAACCGGCGCGGCGCGGCTCTACGAACGCAGCGATGCCGGCGCGCGTGAGCTCGAAGGCCTGGCGCTGCGCACCGGCTGGCTGCGCGGCGATGGCCCCACCGAAGCGGCCATCCAGGAGCACGGCTGGCAGCTCAGCCTCGATCTGGCCAGCGGCCACAAAACCGGCTACTACCTCGACCAGCGCGACAACCGCCTGCGCTTTGCCACGCTGGTGCGCCAGCTGGGCTGCCAGCAGGTGCTGAACTGCTTCAGCTACACCGGCGGTTTCAGCGTAGCGGCACTCGCTGGCGGCGCGGCGCATGTCACCAGCGTGGATTCGTCGCAGCCGGCGCTCGACCGCGCCAGCGCGCATGTGGCGCTCAATGGCTTTGATGCATCGCGCTCCACCACGGCGGATTCGGATGTCAATCACTACCTGCGCCAGTCGCTGGCCGAAGGCCGGCAGTTCGACGCCATCGTGCTCGATCCGCCCAAATTTGCGCCCAACGCCGCCAGCGCCGATCGTGCCGCGCGCGCCTATAAAGACATCAACCGCCTCGCGCTCAAGCTGCTCACGCCCGGCGGCCTGCTGTTCACGTTTTCGTGCTCGGGCGGCATCAGTGCCGATCTGTTCCACAAGATCGTTGCGGGCGCCGGCATCGACGCCGGCTGCGATGGCTACCTCCTCGAGCGCCTCGAAGCCGCGCCCGATCACCCCACCACGATCGAGTTCCCTGAGGGCGAATACCTCAAGGGCCTGGCGATCATCAAACGCTGAACCCGCTGCAGGAGCCTGCCTTTTGAAACCCTTCGCTGATGTGATGCGCACCCTGCGTGAGCTGACTTTGTCGGTCGCCATGGCACTGCTGCTGGGCTTGGGCACTTCGCCCTGTGCACTGGCCGCCGATGCCCCCGCCGCCTCAACTCCCAAACCCGACGACATTCGCCCGGTGGACGACGCCTGGCGCGCCGCGCTGCCCCGCGATCCCAAGGCCGCCACCGAGGCCTATCTGGCGCGGCTGTCACCAGCGGCGCGCGCGCGATCGGATGCCTACTTCGAGGGCGGCTACTGGCTGGATGGGCTGTCTCTGCTGTGGGGCCTGGCGGTGGCGGCGCTGCTTCTGTTCAGCCCGCTGTCGCGCCGCATGCGCGCCGTGGCGGAGCGTGTGAGCCGGCGGCCCTTTGTGCACGCCACCGTGTACGCCGCGATGTATCTCGCGGTGGTGGCGCTCATCGGCCTGCCGCTGCAGATCTACACCGGCTTCGTGCGCGAGCATGCATACGGCATGGCCACGCAGGCGTTTCCGGCGTGGTTTGGCGAGCAGGTGATGCAGTTTGGATTGATGCTGGTGGTCACCGCGCCCCTCATCGCCTTGCTGCTGCTTGCGGTGAAGCGTTTCGAGCGCACCTGGTGGGTATGGGGTGCGGTGGGTTTTTCGCTGTTCACGGTGCTGTTGGTGTTGGTGAAGCCGGTGTTCATCGATCCGCTTTTCAATACCTACAAGGCGCTCGAAGTCTCACCGCTGCAGCAGCGCATCCTGGCCCTCGCGCGAGCCAACGGCGTGCCGGTGGACAACGTGATGTGGTTCGACGCCTCGCGCCAGACCACGCGTGTGAGCGCCAACGTGAGCGGCCTGTTCGGCACGGCTGCGGTGCGGCTCAACGACAACCTGCTCAAGCGTTCCAGCGAGCCGGAAATCCTCGGCGTGCTCGGCCACGAGATTGGCCACTACGCGATGAACCACGCCGCAAAGATGATCCTGCAGTTTGGCGTGCTGATCGCCGGCCTGTTTGCCTTGACCGCCTGGCTGGCGCGCAAACTGCTGGTGCGCTACGGCACGCGTTGGGGCGCCGGCAGCCTGCACGATCCGGTGGCGCTGCCGATGCTGATGGCCGTGCTCAGCATCGCGGGATATCTGGCCACGCCGCTGTCCAACACCATCATCCGCAACCAGGAAACCGAGGCCGACCTCTTCGGCCTCAACGCCGCGCGCCAGCCCGACGGCATCGCCGAGGCCTTGCTCAAGCTGGTCGAGTACCGCAAGGCCCAGCCGGGGCCTATCGAAGAGATCTTCTTCTTCGACCACCCCAGTGCCTACAACCGCATCTTTGCGGCCATGCGCTGGAAGGCCGAGATGATGCCGGCATCCGCATCCGCAGCCGCATCCGCAGCCGCATCCGCAGCCGCCTCGGCGCCCGCCGCGCCGCTCAATCCACCTTGAGGATGGCCGGCACGATGCGCGGCTCGAACTTCGCGCGCGACACCGCGAAGTAGCTCTTCACGTTGCGCACGTTGGCATCCTGCGTGAACAGCCGGCTCACCAGCGCGCGGTAGGCCGGCATGTCGGCCACCCACACCACGAGCACAAAGTCAGGGCCAGGCGCCACGCGCCAGCACTGCTGCACCGAGGCATCGGCCACCGCCCGCGCCTCGAAGGCCGCCAGGTGCTCGGCGCCCTGGCGGTCGAGCGACACCTCCACGATGGCCGACAGCGCCGCCGGCGCCACCTGCGGCGAGAGGATCGCTACCCGCCGCTCGATCACGCCGGCGTCTTGCATGCGCTTTACCCGCCGCAGCGCCGTGGCGGCAGACACATGCGCGGCCCGCGCGAGATCGAGGTTGGTGAGCGAGGCATCCGTCTGCAGCAGATCTAGCAGTCGCCCATCTGTTGCATCCAGCAACATTTGCTCGGAGGTTTGTTGCACATCATCAATATTCATGACGAAAGATTGTGCCGCAGAACACTATTGATTGAAAAGTGCGGTTCTTAACGAATCATGCACACCGATTGCATAGCCACCGATCTACCATCGCGGCACTTCGGTTCGTGTGGAGAATTCCCTCATGTGTGGCATCGTCGGCGCCGTCAGCACCCGCAAC
>JANMAS010000094.1:0-7205 GCA_031359975.1 Burkholderiales bacterium | reverse complement strand
GCCGAAACGCTGGCCATCATCACCTCGATGCTGCTCATCGTGCCGGTGTGGACGGTGCTGCAGAACTTCTTCGGCACGATGATCGGCCGCTGGAGCAGCTTTGGCACCAACCTGTCGGCCAAGTTCCTCATCATGGGCTCGCTGATGTACCTGGTGGGCTGCTTCCAGGGCTCCACCGAAGCGCTGCGTTCGATCCAGGAGCCCACGCACTTCAGCGACTTCGTCATCTCGCATTCGCACCTCACGGTGTTCGGCACCTTTGTGGTGTGGGCGATCGGCGGCACGGTGTATGTGATCCCCAAGCTGGCCGGCCGCGCGATCTGGTCGTTCAAGCTCGGAAACTGGTCGTTCTGGCTCATCACCTGCGGCATCACCGTGATGGGGCTCGATCTCACGCTGGCCGGCCTGCAGCAGGGCTACATGCTGATGGCGGGCGCCGAATGGCTGGACACCGTCACCTCCATCCGCCCCTATTGGCTGATTCGCACGGTGGCCGGCATCTCGATGGACCTGGGCATGACGCTGCTCGTCTACAACCTGATGCGCACGGTGATGGCCGGCGAGGCCGAGGCCTTGCCTCGAAGCCGGGGCGCTGGAGCGACCGTGGGAGCAGCCACATGACGCGCTACGGTCTGCGCTTCTACGCGCTCGCAGGTGGGTTTTTCTGCATCTCGCTCGCCGCCTTCGTGCAAGGCGTGCTGCCGATGCTCGAGCCGCAATCGCGCACCGACAAAGTCACCAAGGTGGTGCGCACCGATCTGGGCGAGCTGAAATGGGTGGAGCATCGCGCCAGCGACTACACCGCGCTGGAGCAGCAGGGCCGCCATGTCTACACCCGCGAGGGCTGCTGGTACTGCCACTCGCAATACGTGCGGCCGGTGACCGGCGAAACACGCCGCTGGGGCCCGATCACGCAGGCCGGCGAATACGCCTTCGACAGGCCGCATCTGTTCTCCACACGCCGCATCGGGCCGGATCTCTCGCGTGTGGGCCTCAAGTACAGCGATGCCTGGCACCGCGCGCACTTCTGGGATCCGCGCATGCTCTCGCCGGATTCGATCATGCCGCGCTTCGCCGCGCTTTTCGATGGCCCGCACAAGGCCAAGATCGTCACCGATGCGCAGGGCCAGCGCACGCTGGAGCGCACCGCCGCCACCGAGAAGCTGTTTGATTTCAAGAGCGACAAGACGCTGCTGCTCACGCCCAACGCACAAGGCCTGGTGCACGTGCCCGAGCGCGGCAAGCTGCCGGTGATCTTTACGCCCAACAAGGAGTTCACCGGCGATAGCGTGACGCTCGTGGCCGACACCGACGATCTGCGCGCCCTCATCGCCTACCTGCAAAAGCTCGGCACCAACCGCGGCAAGTGGCGCGATCGTTTCGAGCCGCAGCTGTTTGAAGCCTCGCAGACATCGGTGCCGCGATCGGAAGAGTGGACCAGCTACGGCAAGCAGGTCTACGAGCGGCGATGCCTGGGCTGCCACGGTGTCACCGGCAACGGCAACGGCCCCGCCGCCGCCTTCATGCAAAAGGATCGGCCGCGCAACTTCACGCTCGCGGTGTTCAAGTTTCGGCTCACACCCTCGGGCTCGTTGCCCGACGATGGTGATCTGCTGCGCACCATCACCCGGGGCGTGCGCGGTACCGCCATGCCAAGCTGGCACGAGCTGCAGCAAAAGGATACGTTGGCGGTGATCCAGTACATCAAGTACGAACTGGCCGCCGATCGCAGCGATCCGAACAAGCCCTACCTCTACTTCGTCGAGGAGCAGGCCAAGGCGCCGCTGTTCGTGGGCCAGCCGCCCAAGCCCTCGCGCGAGCAGGTCACCCGCGGCCACGAGGTGTGGCAGCAAGCCAAGTGCTTCGAGTGCCATGGCGACAGCGGCCGCGGCGACGGCGAAAAAGCCGCCGGCCTGAAAGACGATCTCGGCTTTCCCATCCCGCCGGCCAACCTCACCACCGGGCAGTTCAAATCCGGCCCCACGGTGAAAGACATCTTTCGCACGATGAGCACCGGCCTGTCGGGCACGCCGATGCCATCGTTCAGCGATTCGGTGCCTGAGGCGGATCGCTGGGCACTGGCGTATTACGTGCTGTCGCTCTCGGCCTTCAAGGATCCACTCACCGGCGAGCCGGTGAAGATCTCGCAGGCCGACCGCGATGCGCTGAACGATCCCGCCACGATCGCGCAGGAGTCGCATCTCGCCTACCGCGCCACGGGAAACGACAAAGACGGCTACTACGCCGGCGAGGCCTGGGCTCGCAAGCACGGCTTCGATTTTGCCGACGCGCGCAAACCACGGGTGCCTTGATCATGGCCGAACTCACCTTCGTGCAATTCATCGTGGCGCTGCTGATGAGCCTGGGTGGTGTGTGCGTGTTCATTTGGGCCGTGTTGTCGGGCTTGTTCGACGACGTGGAGGCAGTGAAGTTTCGCGCCTATCGCGCAGAGGTGAACAGCGATGAGTGAACCCGATGCCGGCAAGCAAGACGCCGTGCCCCATCACGAGCAGACCGAGGGCTACGGCGGCGGCCACATCCAGGCCCGCCACGGCCGCATCAACCGCTGGCTGCTGGTGGTCTACCTGATCCTGTTCGTCTGGGCCCTGTACTACGGCTACACCTACTGGGGCGGCCTCGGGCCCGGCCTCGACCTGGGGAAATGACCATGGCCGCCCGACTCGTGCTGGGGATCGCGATCCTGAACCTCGCCTTTCTGCTCACCGAGCTGGCGATCAATGTGTTGGGGGTGGCCTTCAAATGAGGAGCAAGGCATGAGCACGCCCGAAGCACTGGCCTTCTGGATCTTCGTGATCATGACAGTCGGCTTTTTTGTCTGGGTGGGCTGGCTCGCCTTCTTCAAGGAGTAGCCCCGCATGACACCGGCCCTGCTGGTGTTCTTTGCCGGCCTGGCCGGCAGCATGCACTGCATCGGCATGTGCGGCGGGTTTGCCTGTGCCTTGGGCGCCGACCCGCGGGGCGCCGCAGCCACCACCCGCCGCCATCTGGCCTACAACCTCGGCCGCATCAGCAGCTACGTGTTCCTCGGTGCGATCGTGGGGCATCTCGGCGGCCAGATCATGGGCCCGGGCGGCATGGCACAGCGCGGCCTGGCGTTGGTCTCGGGTGGCCTGATGGTGTTGATCGGCTTGCAGTTCATCGGCGTGCTGCGGCACGCCCGGCCACTGAATGCCGGCGCCCTGCTGCTGGCCACGCCTTTGCGCAGTTTGCTGGCCGCCCCAGGCGCCGGCGCACCGCTCGCCTTGGGCGTGCTCAACGGCTGGTTGCCCTGCCCGCTGGTGTATGCCTTTGCGGCCCAGGCGGCCGTCGGCGGCAGTGCCCTGGCCGGTGCGCAGACGATGGCGGCCTTCGGGCTCGGCACGCTGGCGGCGATGTTGGCAGTGGGCGGCATGGCGGCGTGGCAGCGTGGTCGTGCCGCGGCGAATGACGACGTGGCGACCATCGCCCTGCCTGGTCGGCCAGGCCGCTCAGGCCGCTCAGGCCTTGCTGGTGGCGCGCGATGGCGGCTGCACGCGGTGCAGCTTGCGGGCACGTTTGTGCTGCTGCTGGGCGTGATCACCTTCGCGCGCGGCGCCGTGCCCACCGGCGCCGAATGGCTCATCGCGATATGCACCAGCCGATGACTTGCAGCCACTGCCAGCTGCCGGTGGGCCGCCTCGGCCAGCGCCGCGAGGTGCAGGGTGATGCGCACTGGTTCTGCTGCTACGGTTGTGCGCTGGCTTTTCAGGTTCATCACGGCGCCCGCGACGAACCGGAGGCCGCCGCAGCCTTGATCCGCCTCGGTGTGGGCGGCTTTCTCGCGATGAACACCATGCTGTTCAGCCTGCTGCTCTATGCAGACGCCTTTCGTGGCGACGAAGCCTGGTTGAAGCTGCCCGTGCTGTGGCTGCTGTGGGCGCTGGCCACCGCGCTGCTGGTCAGCCTGGGGGGGCCGTTTTTCGTGTCGGCCTGGCGCGCCCTGAGCGAGGGCCGGCCGAGCGCGGACGTGCTGGTGTGCATCGGTGCGGCCGCCGCTTACGGCTACTCCGCGGTGCAGGTGCTGCGCGGTTCGGAACAGGTGTACTTTGACACCGCGGCCATGGTGCTGCTGTTGTTCACGCTCGGCCGTTACCTCGAAGCACAAGGCCGGGCGCATGCCGCGCGCTGCCTCGCGCCGATGCTGGCCGCCGAGAGGGCCGAGGTGCGTGTGCTGCGAGGCGGGATCGAGCAGGTTTGTGTGGCCACCGAGGTGCTGCCGGGCGATATCGTCTTTGTGCGGCCGGGTGAGCGGGTGGCGGTGGATGGCGTGGTCACCGAGGGGCGCTCGAGTTGCGACGAATCGGTGCTCACCGGCCAGTCGAATCCGGTGGCCAAGGCACCCGGCAACCCGGTGGTGGCGGGCAGTGTCAATGGCACCGGGCTGCTGTGCGTGCGCGCCACGCTGGCCGGCGCACAAACACGATGGGTGCGCATCGGCCGGCTGGTGCGCGAAGCCCTGGCTGCGCGCTCGCCCACCGGCGACACGGTCGATCGCGTGGCCGCCGCGTTCATCCCGGCGGTGCTGTTGCTGGCACTGGCCACCGGCCTTGCATGGGCGGCGCGGGGCGAGGCAGAACAAGCCTGGATGGCCGGCCTGGCGGTACTGGTGGTGGCCTGCCCCTGCTCGCTGGGCCTGGCCGCCTCGCTGGCCGGTGCGCTGGCGATCGGGCAGGCGGCGCAGCGCGGCATGCTGGTACGCGGCGCCGCCGTGTTCGAAGCCCTGGGCCACTTGCGCGGCATCGCCTTTGACAAGACAGGCACCTTGACACAAGCGCGATTCGAAGCCGTGGCGATTCACCTCGACGCCCCCAGTGGCGGCACCGACGAAGCCCTGCTGCTGCATCGCGCCGCAGCCTTGGCGCGGGCCAGCGACCACCCGCTCTCGCGCGCGCTGGCCAGCCTGGGCGGCCCCGGCGACATGGCTCGCCAGGTGCAAGCCTGCGCCGGCTTCGGGCTGCGCGGCGAGGTGGACGGCACGCCCTGCGCCATCGGCTCGGCGCCGTGGATGGCCACACTCGGCTGGCCGGTTGCGCCCGCACTGGCCGGCGAGCCTGGCGCGGGATGCAGCGTGGTCTTCATCGGCTGGCAAGGCGAGGTGCACGGGCGCGTTGATTTTGTCGCCCCCCTCAGCATCGACGCCGCAGCCGCCGTGGCAGCGATGCACCAACGCGGCCTCACCACCCTGCTGCTCAGCGGCGATGGCGCGGCGGCCACCCACACCCTGGCGCGGCGGCTGGGCATCGGCACCGTGCACGCGGGCCTTGCGCCCGAAGGCAAGCTGGAGTTGATCCGCGATTGGCAGACCCGGTGCGGGCCGCTGGCGATGGTGGGCGACGGCCTCAACGACGGCCCTGCGTTGGCGGCAGCCTCGGTGGGCATAGCAGTGGGCGATGGTGCCAGCGATCTCGCCCGCGAGAGCGCCGACGTGGTGTTGCCCACCGGTGGCCTGGCCAGCCTGCCCTGGCTGCTGGCGCTGGCCGATCGCATGCGCCGCTCGGTGCGCGCCAATCTGATCTGGGCCTTTTCCTACAACGCGGTGGCGCTGGGCCTGGCGGCAACCGGGCTGCTGCAGCCGGTGATCGCCGCTGCGCTGATGGCCGGCTCATCGCTCATCGTGGCCTGGCGTTCGTGGCGTGCGGGGCGGCTCGGTGCATGGCCGGAACAAGGCCGCGCCGACGTGCGCAACGCGCGCTGGATGACACCGTGATTCGCTGGCCGCGCGGCCTCACCGCGATGATGCTGATGCTCGCCAGTGGCGCGGTGGTGGCCATCGAGCCGCCGCCCCAGCCCCGCCCTCAGAAGATGGTGGCGCGCGCCGCCACGGGCTGGCGCCTCGCGCCCTTTACGCTCGCCGATCAACACGGCGATCCGCCCGGCCAGGTGTGCAGCCACGATCAGCTGGCCGGCCGCTGGACGCTGCTGCTGCTCGCCGACAGCCGATGCGATACCACCTGCCAATCCGCGCTGCAGGCCCTGGTCGCGCTCAAGCAGCGCATCGCGCGGGCCGACGTGGCCCGCTCGACCCAGGTGTGGATGCTGGCCCTCGATCCACCGGCCGATGGCGGCGAACACCTGCGCGCCGCCATGGCGCCCTACCCCGCCGATTTCAAGGCCTGCACCGGTACGCCGCAGATGCTCGCACGCGTGCTCGACGATCTCGAACTGGGCGGGCGCCATGTCAGTGGCAACCTCAGTGGCAACGTCAGCGGCCACATGCTGCTCATCGGCCCCGATGCCAGCGTGCGCGCCGAGTATTTGCCGCCGTTCGACCCACTGGCCTTGACAGCCGCCTACCTGAAGCGGCGCAACGGCCGTTGACTGTTCACGCGGCGGAGGCGGTGGCCGCGGGCGCGGCCTCGCGCGCCATGCGCCAAACGTCGAGTGGCCGCGCATCTTTCACACGATGGTCGCTCCACAGTTGGCGCCAGCGGCGCGCACCGGGCAGGCCGTTGTGCAGGCCGATCATGTGCCGCGCCGCGCCATGCCAGGGCTTGCCGGCGGTGGCCAGGGTTTCGAGATAGTCCACCATGCGGCGCTCCACCAGCTCGCGCGACAAGACCGACGGCGCATCGCCAAAAAAGCGCTCATCCCACGCCGCCATCGCCCACGGGTGGTGATACGCCTCGCGCCCGATCATCACGCCGTCCACCGCCTGCAGGTGCGCATCGATCTGGTCTGCGGTGGTGATGCCGCCGTTCAGCACGATCGTGAGCGCCGGAAAATCCACCCTCAATTGCGCCGCCATCTCGTAGCGCAGCGGCGGCACCTCGCGGTTTTCTTTCGGGCTCAAGCCCATCAACCACGCATTGCGCGCATGCACGATGAACACCTCGCAGCCGCCTTGCGCCACGGTGCCCACAAAGTCGCGCACGAAGGCGTAGTCTTCCTGCCGATCGATGCCGATGCGGTGCTTCACCGTCACCGGCAGATCCACCGCATCGCGCATCGCCTTCACGCCGTCACGCACCAGCGCCGGCTCGGCCATCAGGCACGCGCCAAACGACCCGCGCTGCACCCGCTCGCTGGGGCAGCCGCAATTGAGGTTGACCTCGTCATACCCCCAGCGCTGCGCCAGCCTGGCACACGCCGCCAGATCCGCCGGCTCGCTGCCCCCCAATTGCAAAGCCACGGGATGCTCCTGCGCATCGAAATCGAGGTGGCGCGGC
>JANMAS010000071.1:0-18214 GCA_031359975.1 Burkholderiales bacterium | reverse complement strand
ACCCCTTTGGTATCTCGATCCAGTGGGTGGGCTTCGGAAAGGTAACTTGGTCTGCGATTTGTGAGGCGATGGCGATCAGAAACATGCGCTCACGCATCTGCGGCACGCCGAAATACACCGAGTTAAGCAACGTATAGCGGCAGCTATAGCCCATCGAGGAGAGAATCTCGCAAGTCTCCTCGGCAACGTTGTGCCCACCGTAGTTCAGCACATCAGGCACGTTTTCCATCAAGATGGCAATCGGTTTCAGCTCATTGACGTAGTGGAGATAGCGCAAGTACAGGTTGCCTCGCGGGTCTTGCAGGAACGCCTCAGGGTGGTCCGCGACTTCGCGCAGCTTGGCTCGGCCAACTCGCGCAAAGGCTTGGCAAGGCGGTCCGCCAACTATCACGTCAACATGCCGATCAACCTGTCCGGGTAGGCCGAATGTTTTCAGGAGGTCAGCTGGCTCGATTTTCGTGATGTCCTTTGCCGCAGCGTGAGCCTCGAACCTATCGTGCGGCTGGTCCGACATGAAGTTGACAGCGTGAGAGCGCGCCGCATCGGGATCGAACTCGACCGCACCGACGGTCTTGAATCCTGCAGCGTCGAAACCTAGCGACAGACCGCCGCATCCAGAGAAGAGATCCAACGTGCGAGGTGCGCTACCTTCCAGGATACGTTTGTGCTTGCCGGCAACTACGGCAGGTGAAAGTCGGGTGAAGTTGTGTTGAGTCATCTGCCGTTGTCAGAGGTTGGGCGATTAGCGCGGTGATTGTGCTTGCCCACTGTGAAAAAAGCCAGGTCTTTTCGGCTCAGTGCTTGTGCGGACTGTCTGAATAGAACAAATGCACCGCCACCAGCAACCGGGCGATCGCCCAGGATTCATCGGCTAGATCCTGGATGCCTGGGGCCTCCATCAAATAGGTGATCTCAGGTCAGAGGTTTGCTGCGCCGGAAAAAAAGGCCGGCGCTGGGCGGCGGCCTTGGATGGGCTTGCGCCGGCCGTGGGCCGGCGGGTGGCCGGGTCAGTTCTTGCAGCCGCTGTCTTTCAGGCGCTTGAAAGCGCTCTGCGCCTGCACCAAGCCGTAGCCGTATTCGATATCACGCCCCGGGGTGCCGAGATCGAGCGCCGACTTGTCGAGTGCGCTGCGGATGTCTTCGCCCGAGCACGCGGGGAAATAGCTCCACACCAGCGCGGCGACCGCGGAGACATGCGGCGTGGCCATCGATGTGCCGTTGAGGAAGCCGTAATCGGAGGTCGCCACCCGCAGGCCGGCTTTCTCTCCGAGCTGGGCCACCAACAACGCGCCATCGGCGTCGCTGACGCCGACCACCGGCACCGGCGACACATAGGTGCCGAGCGTGCCAAGCAGGTCGCCCGGTACGTTGTTGTAGATGATCGCGCCGATGCCGCCGCTGTCGGCACAGTTCTGCGCCTTCAGGGCGAAAGTGATTTCGCCGCGCGCGATGAGGCAGACCTTGCCGGCGACCGATGGGTCGACCACGGCGCCGAGCTGGAAGTCGGCCATGGGCGCGAGGACGGCGTCGACCGCAGACCCCTCCATCGGGATAGCGAAGTACGCATCGGTGCCGACTTCGATGTCGCCGCCGAGGCCGGTGCCTGTGGGCACCGTGGAGTACACCGTCACGCCCGGCGCGGCAAGTTCCACGTCGGCGTTCTGCTGCGAAAAGGTGGCGCGGGCCATGTTTTCGTCGATCGCAGCGACCGACAGCACTGCGGCATAACCAGCCGGATACGACGTCGAGGTGTTTCCGGCGTTGCCAGCAGCGGCGATCGACAGCACGCCGGCGTCCCGCAGCCGGCCGAACTGCCTCTCCTCGGCGCTTGACGGCGCAGCGCCGCCGAGCGACATCGAGATGATGTTCGCGCCGGCCTGCTGACACTTCCGGGCTGCATTGATCAGGGTGGACGAATAAGCCCAGATGCCATCGTCACCGAACACCTTGACGATGTGCAGCTTGAGTTGCCTGTTCGGGTTGACACCCACGACGCCGGTGCCCTTGTTGTTGATCGCGGCGATGGTGCCGGCGACGTGTGTACCGTGGCCGGCGCCGTCCACATACCACCAGCCCGTGCCTGAGTCGAATTCGCCGGTGAGGTCGTTGCCGCCGAGGTCGGCGTGTTCGCGGTCAAGGCCGCTGTCGATGATGCACACCATGCGGTTGGAGGCGTAGCGGTCAGCTTCGGGCAGCTTGTCGGCCTGCACCATCGGGATGCCGTAGGGAACGCGCTGGCCCGCTCTGTACGGACGCTTGGAGGGGCTGGTCGCCGCCATCGGATAGCGCGGTGCGTCTTCCTCGACCAAAGCCACGCCACCGGCGGCGCGCAGCTTGGCGAGCATCTGCTTCGGCACTTCGACCGCCACGGCGTCGCCACCGATCAGCTCGAGCTTGACACGACCGCCAAGCTGGGCGATCGCCGCCCGGGCGGATGCCGCGGCGGCACCGCCCGGCTTGAACTCCACGATCACGCGCGTCGTGTCGGGCGCTGCGGCCTGAGTGGCCATCGCGGCAAAGGCAGCTGCGAGGCCGCAGCAAAGTTGGGTCAATCGCGTGCGGGCAAGGAATCTCATCTCGCGCTCCTGGGTTGGGCAGAGCCGAAGGATCGTGGGTCGGATGGGGCCCGCTTCGATCGGATCTGAGGACGGCCGGCGGGTGACGCAGGCAAGAGCCGCGGCTGGGCGCGTGCCTAGTCGGGAACGGCAATGCTACGGGTGGTGCGACTGCGCGGGTACCGCGAGAACCCGCAGTCGATCGACGGCGCGAGCAGACGGTTACAGGCCGGGAGGTCGTCCTCTCCACCGGCCCCAGATACAGCCCGGGTCCAGCCCCGGCAGATGCTCGGCAGCCGTGGCTTCACCGCGGCGCGTCGTGCACCGCCACCCGCAACCGGTCGATGGCCCAGGATTCATCGGTCAGATCCTGGATGCCCGGGCCTTCCATCAGGAAGGTGATGACGGCGGAGGCGGCGGTGTGGGGGATGTTGCGAAAGGCGGGTTCGCCGCCGAGCGCGTAGGCGCTGTCGGTGTAGAAGCCGCCCACGCTGAAGCCGAGTTCGATGTGGCGGGCGAGTTCGTTGCCGGGGCTGGGGATGTAGCTCTGGATCTGATCGGGCAGGGCGTTGGCGAACGATTCGCGAAAGATCGTCTGGCCATCCACCGTCACCGAGAAAAAGTCGCCGGAGGGGAAGTTGCCGGTGCCGTCGAGTGAATCGATGGCGGCGAAGAGAAAGTCCATGCTCAGATATTGGTGAGCCGGCAGCGCGTTGAGGGTGAGCGTGACCGTGTTGCCGGTGGGGCTGCGCAGGAACGAACCCTTGAACTGGCGCGCGCCGCCCGTGCCCAGGCCGGCAAAGCCCTGCGCGCCTTCGATGGTGGCCACGCCGGGCGAGATCTTCGCGGACAGGCCGTTCTCGAATGTGGTGGAGAAGACGACCTTGTTGGCTGCCCAGGCGCCGGCGCTGGCGCACAGGGCCAGCGCGGCGATCAGCGGCACACATCGTGAAGTGGGAGTCATCGCGGCGATTCCTTCGGGGAGGCCGGGCGCGAGGCCCGGCCAGGTTGGCGAGCAGAGGTAGGGATCGTTCTGGCGTTCAGAATGTGACGGTCATGCAGCGATCGTCGATCACCGCCACCTTGCCAGTGGAGCCGCTGACATAAAGATACGGCTGGATCGTGTGCGTGCCCGGGGGCACCGAGATCGATGCGGTGGCGCTGCGCGCTTCGTAGAACTCGGCGTTGTTGGCGATGTTCTGCGGGCCGGCATAGAAGGGCGCGCCGCCGTCGAGCGAATACAGCAGCCGCAGTTCGGAGTTGGCGTCCACGCCGATGTCGGCCGAGAACGTCACCAGCGCCTTCTTGGCAACGCCGGAGCTGTTGTTCAGCGTGATCGTCAGATCAGACAAGAACAGGCCGGCAGAGCCCGCGGTGGTGGATACCAGGTTGCCGCCTGGGCCGTTGGCGTTGCAGGCCGCGCTGGTCTTCTGCGCGGCCTGGGCGCCACCGGCGATGAGGGTGCAGGCGGCCAGAGCGAGGGCGAAGCGGGTGGGGAGGGTGGTGTTCATGATGATTCCTTCAGTCGTTGGTTGGGGAGAGTTAGACCTGACCTCATCCGGCGAGATTGCCTGTGGGGTCATGGCCAGACGACTGTAAAAATCGGAGCGTTAGGTGGCCGTTATTCACCCGGAGGAGGGGTGCGGGAAACGCCCGCCCGCCGGTGCCTATTTCAGGCCAGGCCGAGCTGCGCGGCGGCGCCGAGCAGACTTTGATTGACCGGGTTGCGATGCAGAAAGCTGTCGCGAAACGCCGGCGGTACATGCAGGTTGGCGGTGTCGCGTACCCAGGCCACGGCGCGTGCCAGCACCTGCGGCGCGGCGGCGTCGCGCGCGGCATCGAGGGCCTGCCAGGCCACCCACCACAGTTCGGGCCGGTAAAGGCTGTCGGGATCGGTGGTCTCGAATTCGTCCAGGCATTGGTGCGCCAGGCGCGTGGCGTGGTCGATGTCGCCCGCCTGTCGCGCCGCATCGGTCATGCGCACCAGGGCCATCAAGGACATGCCGGCGAGCTGCTGCGCTTGTGCGGCTTCGCGGGCGGTGCGTGCGGCATCCAGCGCATCGCGCGGCGCTGCCGTCAGCGCGCGCGTGTAGTGGGCCAGGCAGCGCACGCCGCGCACATCGCTGTCGCGGGCATCGGTGTCGAGCGTCAGCCCGGTGGTGCCCGACGCATCGGGATGAGCACCCATCAGTGAGCGCCGCGTCTCGGCCAGCGCCAGCGTGACGCGCATGATGGGCGGCAATCCCGGCGTGGCGCGCACCTCCCGCAGCAAGGCATCGCAACGCGCCCACTGGCCGAGAAACGACCAGGCGCGCGCCAGGCTCGTCATCAGCGCCGGCCGATAGGCGGGCAACTGGTCGCGCGCCATCAACAGGGCGCGTTCGAAGCCGGGCAGCGCCACCGCGAAGTGGCCGAGATCGGCTTCGACGCGGGCGAGGTTGCCTTCGGTCAGCACCAGCGGCAGCGATTCTTCGGCGTCGACCGTGGCGATCACACGCCGAGCCTGGTCGAAGCAGGTGCGGGCTTCCAGCAGCCGGCCGGCGTGCATGCGGTTGACGCCCAGGTTGACCATCGCATCGAGCGATTCCAGCATGCGGCCGCGCGCGTGGTCGAACGCGATGCCTTGCCGGAACAGGCGCGCGCTGTCGTCCAGCCGCCCGAGCCCGCCGTAGTACGTGCCCATGTTGTTGAGCATGGCGCCGGCGGTGTCGGCATCTTCGACCAGCGACGGCATGCGCGCTTCACAGTCGTCCATCAGCGCCTTGGCCTGGGTGTGACGGCCCAGCCGCAGCAGGGCGCCGATGCGCACGTGATCGAGCTGCATCCGCAGCCTGGGTTCGATGTGCGCAAGGCCGATCGCAAGGGCCGCTTCCGCGCACGCGATCACCTGCGCGTCGTCGCCCTGGCGCGCATGCACGATCGCGCGCAGCAAGGCCACCCGCGCGCTTGCCTGCGGGCCATGGGCCATGCGCTCGGCGCGTTGGAGAATGACGATGCATTGATCCAGGCGCGTCGAATCATCGGCCAGCTCAAACCAGCGATGGCACAGCGCTACGGCCGCATCGATGGCCTGCGCCGCCTCCAGCGCGTCCACGGCCTGCGCATACAGTTCCAGCGCGCGGTCGGTGGCACGCAGCTGGCGGGCATGCTCGGCGGCGCGTTCGAGAAAGGGTGCCGCCGCTGGCAGATCACCCGCGCGCTGGTAGTGCTCGGCGATGCGCTGCGCGTCGCCGCGTTGCTCCACCAGGTGCCGAGCCAGCGCACGGTGCAGGCTGCGTGCGATCGGCAACGGCACCGAGCGGATGGCCGCCTCGCGGATCAGATCATGCGCAAACGCATCGCCACGGATCACACCGGCTTCTTCGAGCTCGCGCCACGGATCGACCAGGTCGAACGGCGTGGCGTGCAGCACCTGGGCGGCCAGGTCGGCATCAAAATCGGCGCCGGCGAGTGCGGCAAATCGCGCCAGGCGCACGGCCGGTGGCGAGAGCGCCGCCAGGCGCCGGTCGAGCACGGCCCCCACCGCGGGGGGCGCCGGCAGGTGATCCGCGCGTGGCCTGGCGCCGGCCACGACCAGCGCCGTGTCGCGCCGATCGGGGTGCAGCATCGCTTTCAGGGTTTCCAGCACGAACAGCGGGTTGCCGCCGGTGCGCTGGTGCAGGCCCGGCGCGAGGGCGTGCCCATCGAGCCCCTCGATGGCCAGTGAATCGACCAGCGTTTCCACCTGCTGCGGCGTGAGCGGTTCGAGGGCGATCACCCGCACCTGCATCGATTCTTCGAGCGCATGCGTCAAGGCCTGCCCGGCCTCCGACAGCTCGCCGGCCCTGAAGGCCAGGATCCAGCGCAGGTGGTCGGGCTGTGCCACGTGCTGCAGCACCTCGATGCTGGCCGAGTCGGCATGGTGCAGGTCGTCGAGCACGATGGCCTGAAGGCCGTTCGATCGTGCATCGTCGATCAGCGGCGCCATCGCCTGCACAAAGCGGCCGCGGTGGATATCACCTGGCGCCGCCGGCCCCGGCCCGAGCTCCGGAATCACCGGCGCCAGCGCCTGGCGCACAGCGTCGGCAAGCTGGAGCGCATGGGTGTGCATCAGGCGACGCACCAGCCTGCCGAGCAGGGCGTAGGGCAAGCGGTCGTCGCCGGCACGCGCCGCGACGATCACCACCCGCGCGCCGATGGCGCCGCCTTCGTGCGCGGCATCTTGCTCGGCGGCGAAGTCGCTCAGCAGGCGTGTCTTGCCCAGGCCCGCCTCGCCGATGACGATTGCCGCCTCGTGCTCGTCCCAACTGGCCTGCAACTGTGCCCGTTCATGATCGCGCCCGATCAGGCGCGGCGGGCGCAGCAGGCCCGGCGGCAGCGGTTTGCGGATCTCCGGCGTGGCCGTGGCCACCGCGCCGCCGGCGGCCTGCGCGGGCTGCTTCTGGATCGCGCCTTCCACCTGGCGCCTCAACGCCAGCGTTTCCGGGCCGGGGCTCGCGCTGAGTTCGTCTTTCAGCACCTGCTCGCAGTGGTCGAACGCCGCCAGCGCGGCCGCCGGGTCGCCGCGCAGGAAATGCAGCCGCATCAGCCGACGGTGCACGTGTTCGGAGGTGGGTTGTTGCGCCACCAGTTGCTGTGCGATCGTGAGCGCGCGCGCCAGGCGGCCTTCGCCTTCGAGCTGGCTCGCCAGCGCCGCCAGGCGATCCAGGTCGCGCTCGTGCTGGCGCTCGCGCTCGCTGTCGAGCCATTCCTGGAATTCGGGCAGGTCGTCGAAACGTTGCGGGCCGAGCAGTGGCTCGATGGGGTTGTCGGCGTTGGCGTCGGCGGTGGATGCGCCGGCTTCCAGCCTCACGTCCGCTCTCAGGCTGAGGTGGTCGCCGGACATGTCGATCAGGCGCTCCAGCAGCGCATGCTGACCGAACAGCAACTGCCGCAGGTTGCGGCGCGCGGCGGCGGCTTGCAGTTGCGGGTACAGCAGCGCCGCCAGGCGCGCGCGCGCGATCGGCCCGTCGAGCGCCACCAGCGCCAGCAGCGGCGCCAGCCGGCGGCCGAGCGCCAGGGGGCGGCCCTCGATCTCGGCCCGCGCAGCGCCGTGGAGCTGCAAGCGCGCCGGTGGGTGGCTGGGCGTGGGTGCTTCGGGCGATGAGGTCATCGTGGCGTGGAAGTCTCTCATGCGGTGGCAGGCGATCGCTGCCGTGACATCAGACTAGGGATGGCGGCGTTAGCCCGGTGTTAGGTGGGCTCATCGCACATCGCGGACAATCCAGCCGATGGTGAAGCAGCGCACGATCAAATCCATCACCCGCGCGGTGGGGCTGGGCGTTCACAGCGGGCAGAAGGTGGAGCTCACGCTGCGCCCGGCGCCGGTGAACCACGGCATCGTGTTCCGGCGCGTCGATCTGCCCATCCCGGCGGTGATCGCGGTGAACGCGCAGGCGGTGTGCGACACGCGCATGGCCTCCACCATCTCACCGGGCGGCGACCCTGGCGGACCGCGGGTGCAGACGATCGAACACCTGATGTCGGCCTGCGCCGGCCTGGGCCTCAATAACCTGCTGATCGACATCACCGCCGATGAAGTGCCGGTGCTCGACGGCTCGGCGGCGAGCTTCGTGTTTCTGCTGCAGAGCGCGGGCATCGTGATGCAGGATGCGGCCAAGCGCTTCATCCGCGTGCGCAAGGCGGTGGAGATCCGCGAAGGCGAAGGC
This sequence comes from Burkholderiales bacterium, assembly GCA_031359975.1. Lineage (GTDB taxonomy): Bacteria > Pseudomonadota > Gammaproteobacteria > Burkholderiales > Burkholderiaceae_C > JANMAS01. Next base: position 9,972 of record JANMAS010000071.1, on the reverse strand, counting down.
GCGTCGCTCAAGTGGGCGCGGCTGGAGCCATTTCACGGCTACAAGCTCGCCTTCGAGATCGAATTCGATCATCCGGCGCTCGATTCCACCGGCCAGCGGGTGGTGTTCGACATGGGCTCGGGCCTGTACAAGCACGACATCGCGCGCGCCCGCACCTTCGGTTTCACCAAGGATGTGGAGCTGATGCGCTCGCGCGGCCTGGGCCTGGGCGGCAGCATGGACAACGTGATCGTCGTCGACGACAACCGCGTGCTCAACGCCGGGGGGCTGCGTTACGACGATGAGTTCGTCAAGCACAAGATCCTCGATGCCATCGGCGACATGCATGTGGCCGGCCATCCGCTGCTGGCCAGCTACACCGCTTTCAAGAGCGGCCACGCGCTCAACAACAAACTGCTGCGAGCGATGTTTGCGGATGCCGATGCCTACGAGATCGTCACCTTCGACGACGACACGCTGGCGCCCAAGGGCTTTGCCGAACTCGCGCCAGCCTGGTAGGCGATCCGCCCCGCGGATCGGAAGGATGCACGTTTCATGATGATCGCCCGCCTCGTGTTCGGCCTGCTGCTGGTGGCCGGCATCCTGTGTTTTGCGATGTACGTGGGCACCCGCGATGTGCGCTGGCGTGATCGCGGTGTGCTCGTGGTCAAGTGGGCGGTGATCGTGCTGCTCGGCTTTTTTGCGGTGCTGATTCTCGAACGCCTGGCCATGCTGCTTTAGCGTCGGCGGGGGCCCACCTATCCGGCGCGGCCGCGCCGAAAACGGCCCTGAGTACCCGGCAGCAGATCAGCGGCGGCGGCAATCGCGCGCAGGCTGTGCCCGGCGTGCGCATGGGTGATCGCCAGGCCGAGTGCGTCGGAGGCATCCTTGCCCGGCGCCGCGTTCAGGTGCAGCAGGCGCGCCACCATGTCCTGGATCTGGTTCTTGGCGGCATGGCCGTGGCCCACGACGGCCTTTTTCATCTGCAGCGCGGTGTACTCGGCCACCGCGAGATCGTGGGATACCAGCGCGGCGAGGGCGGCCCCGCGCGCCTGGCCGAGCAGCAGTGTGCTCTGGGGATTGACGTTGACAAACACGATCTCGACACACGCACAGTGCGGCTGGTAGTGCCGCACCACCTCGGCCACACCGTCGAAGATCAGCTTGAGGCGGCCGGGCAGATCGCCCCGCGGCGCTTCCAGGGTGCTGATGGTGCCGCTGGCCACATAGGCCAAGCGCGAACCTTCGACATCCACCACACCGAAACCGGTGCGCTGCAAGCCCGGATCGATGCCCAGAATGCGCATCGCCGCCTCAGTTGGTGGCGCTGAAGTACCAGCGCACGGAATGAAAGAACACCGGCGCCGCAAAACACAGCGGCGCAACCCGGTCAAGCAGGCCCACCGCGCCGGTGACCGACGCGCGGTTGCCCCAATACTGCACACCGGCATCCTTCTTCAGCGCCTGCATCACGAACTCGCCAAAGGTACCGGCGCCGGCCCCGAGGAAAGCGATCGCCATCGCCTGCCACACATTGAACGGTGTGATCCAGAACAGCGCCGCGCCGACGACCGCGCCAGCCAGCGCGCCGATCACCCACGCCCGCAACGAAAACGAGCGCGAGATCTGTCGCGCCACCGGCATGCCGCGCAGCGATCGGCTCACCGCCTCCTGCACGATCTGGCCGGTGGCGGCTGTCATCACCAGGAAGAACAGCAGGAACGCGCCGCGATCGGTGTAGTTGGGGAACTCCAGCAGCAGCAATCCGGGCGCATGCGACAGGCCGTACACACACACCACGATGCCCCATTGAATCTTGGCGTTGCGTTCGAGAAAGCGCTCGGGATCACCGGCCAGCGCGCTCACCACCGGCAAGGCCAGGAATACATACACCGGGATGAACACGGTGAAGAAGTCGAAGTTGCGAAAACCCGCGAGCACGTATTGCAAAGGCAGCGCCACGAAAAACGCCAGGATCAGGCTGCGATGGTCGCCGCGCCGCGTGCGTACCAAAGTGATGAACTCGCGCAACGCCAGGAAGGAGATGATGCCGAACAGCAGCGTGGCACCGATCGGGCCGGAGATCCAGGCGAGCCAGAAGATCACCGCGCTCACCCACACCGCGCGCAGGTCGCGCCGGAAGGCCTGGTGCCGGGCCTGGCGCTGCGGCGTGAGCTCGCGCAGGCTGACGACGAAGGTGAGCATCGTCACGATCATCAGCGCACCGAAGAGCAACACGAACAGCAGGGCGACCTGTTCGGACACCGGCCAGTTGCGAAGGTTGTTCATCGACATGCGGACGACGCGATCAATTGGTTTGCGGCCGCAGGGCGATCACCGCCTCGCGCGCCCGGGCCATGAAATCGCGGCGGTTCTCATCGGCCTGCACCTCGATCGGCGCGCCGAAGGTGACCGTGCACAGGATCGGCACCGGCACCACCTCGCCCTTGGGCATCACCCGTTGCACGTTGTCGATCCAGGTGGGGATCAACTGCACCTGAGGGAACTCGCGCGACAGATGGAAGAGCCCCCCCTTGAAGGTTTGAGGCTCGGCGGCATGGCTGCGTGTGCCTTCGGGAAAGATCACCAGCGAATCGCCCTGGCGCAGCGCTTCCATCAGCGGCTCCAGCGGATCTTCGCCATCGCTGCGCTGCCGGCTCACGAACACCGCATTGAACACCTCGCGGGTGATCCAGTGGCGCAGGCGGGAGGATGTCCAGTAATCCTTGGCGGCGATCGGGCGGGTGCGCGCGCGCAGATCGTGCGGCAGTGATGCCCACACCAGCACCCAGTCGAGATGGCTTTGGTGATTGGCGAAATAGATGCGTTGCTCGGCCTTCGGCGGCGATCCGAGCCAATGGCCCTGCGCGCCCGTCACGAGGCGCGCAACGAACGACAGCACCATGCCCATCAACGCCGCGGCGTTCACGCCCAGGGCCCTCAATGCCTGAAATGCCGCGTGCCGGTGAGCACCATCGTGATGCCGCGCTCATCCGCCGCGGCGATCACTTCGCTGTCGCGCAGCGAACCACCCGGCTGGATCACGCAGGTGGCACCGGCATCGCACACCACATCGAGCCCGTCGCGGAACGGGAAAAATGCGTCGCTCGCCACCGCCGATCCCACCAGCGACAAGCCGGCGTTGGCGGCCTTGATGTTGGCGATGCGGGCCGAATCGATGCGGCTCATCTGGCCGGCGCCCACGCCGAGGGTCATGCCGCCTTGTGCAAAGACGATCGCATTGCTCTTGACGAACTTGGCCACCTTCCAGGCAAACAGCAGATCAGCCAGTTGCGCCGCGCCGGGCTGCAGGCGGGTGACCACACGCAGGTCGGACGCCGTCACGTTGCGCCGATCGGCCGATTGCACCAGCACGCCACCACCGACACGCTTGAAATCGAGCGCGTTCATGTCGGTGGCCAACGGCACTTCGAGCAGCCGCACGTTTTGTTTGGCGGCAAAGATTGCCAGGGCCTCGGCGCTGATCGCCGGTGCCACCACCACCTCGACGAACTGCTTCACCACCTGTTCGGCGGCGGCGGCGTCGAGCAGCGTGTTGAAGGCGATGATGCCGCCGAAGGCCGAATCGGGATCGGTCTTGAAGGCTTTTTGGTAGGCCTCGCTGGCGTTGGCGCCGAGCGCCACGCCGCAGGGATTGGCATGCTTGACGATCACGCAGGCCGGGCCGTCGGCCGTTACCTGGAAGCTCTTGACGGCCTCCCAGGCGGCGTCGGCATCGGCAATGTTGTTGTACGAGAGATCCTTGCCCTGCAGTTGCCGCCAATGCGCCAGCGTACCCGCGGCTGGCCGCGCGTCACGATAGAACGCCGCGCTCTGGTGCGGATTTTCGCCATATCGCATGCCCTGAACCTTGGCCAGTTGCAGGCTCAGCGTGGCCGGGAATTCAAGGCGTTCGGGCACCTGCGCGGGGGTGGTTTCGGCGCCGTCGGGCAACGCGCCGAGGTAGTTGGCGATCATGCCGTCGTAGGCGGCGGTGTGGGCGAAGACCTTGGCCGCCAGCTTGAACTTGGTGCCGCGCTCGACGCCGCCCCGATCGAGCTCGGCCAGCACCGCGGGGTAGTCGGACGGATCGATCACCACCGCCACGTCGCCCCAGTTCTTGGCTGCCGCGCGCAGCATCGCCGGGCCGCCGATATCGATGTTCTCGATGGCGTCGTCGAGCGTGCAATCGGCGCTGGCGATGGCCTTTTCGAAGGGGTAGAGATTGACGATCAGCAGATCGATCAGGCCGATGCCGTGTTCTTTCAGGGCCGCCATGTGCGCGGGCAGGTCGCGGCGCGCCAGCAGGCCGCCATGGATGCGCGGATGCAGCGTCTTGACGCGGCCGTCGAGCATCTCGGGAAAGCCGGTGATCTCGGCGACTTCGGTCACCGGCAGGGCGTGCTGCGCGAGCAGCCGCGCGGTACCGCCGGTGGAGAGCAACTTGACACCGCGCTCATGCAGCGCGCGCGCGAAGTCGACGATGCCGGTCTTGTCGGAAACGGAGATGAGGGCAGTGGTCACGTGGGAAGCGATCGGGGGCATGGCGGTTCGGCGAGTGGGCGGGTGGCGGGTGAGCGGCGGACCGGCTGGAAGCGCTGGCTTCGGGGTGATAAGGGCAGTGAGGGCAGTGAGGGCAGTGAGGGCAGTGAGGGCGGTCAGTCCAGCAATTTGTGATCGAGCAGTTTGCGCCGCAAGGTGTTGCGATTGATGCCCAGCCACTCCGCCGCCTTGCTTTGGTTGCCATCAGCGTGATGCATCACCATCTCGAGCATCGGTTTTTCCACGGCGGAGAGAATCATCGCGTGCACCGAATGCGGCTCGGCGCCACGCAAATCCTTGAAGTACTGGCTCAGGCTGTCGCGGATGCACTCCTCGATCTTCTTCTTGCTCATGCGCAGGAGGCTCCGGTCGGTGGATTTTTTTTGATGTGTTCAGGCGCAAAGGGCCAGGCTGACGTCGTTGGCCGCGGCACTGTCGCCGGCGGGCACCGGCACAGCCGCGGCGGGCAACAGCCCATGGTGATCAGCGAGCTGGCGGAAGAACTCGTCCACCGCCCGCACTTGCGCTGCCGCGCTGTCGAGGGTGTTCATCGCCGCGCGAAACGCTTCGCCGCCAGGCAACGGCCGCACCGCCCAGCCGATGTGCTTGCGCGCCGAGCGCACACCGGTGAGTTCGCCGTAGAGCGTGTAGTGATCGTGCAGATGCTCGACCAGCCAGTCGCGCACCTCCAGCGTGCGCGGCGGCGCAGGCCGGCTGCCGGTGGCGGCCAGGTGTGCGATCTCGCGAAAGATCCATGGCCGGCTCTGCGCGGCGCGGCCGATCATCACGGCGTCGGCGCCGCTCAGGGCCAATACCGCCAGAGCGCGCTCCGGCGTATCGATGTCGCCGTTGGCCACCACCGGGATGCGCACGGCGGCCTTCACGGCGGCGATCGTGTCGTACTCGGCTTGTCCGCCATAACCCTGCTCGCGTGTGCGGCCATGCACCGCCACCATCGCGATGCCTTCGGCCTCGGCGGCGAGGGCGATGCGCAGCGCGTTTTTGTGCGTGGCGCACCAGCCGGTGCGCATCTTCAAGGTCACCGGCACGCCATGCGGCTCGCAGGCCTTGACGACCGCCGCAACGATGGCCAGCGCGAGCGCTTCGTCCTGCATCAGCGCCGAGCCGGCCCATCGGTTGCACACCTTTTTGGCCGGGCAACCCATGTTGATGTCGATCACGCGGGCGCCGCGATCGATGTTGTGACGCGCGGCATCGGCCATTTCCAACGGATCGACCCCGGCGATCTGCACCGCGATCGGCGCCACTTCGCCGGCATGGTCGGCGCGTCGCGATGTCTTGAGGCTGTTCCACAGCTCACGCCGGCTGGTGATCATCTCGCTCACCGCATAACCGGCGCCCAAGCGTTTGCACATCTGCCGAAACGGGCGATCGGTGACACCGGCCATCGGGGCCACGAACCACCGATTCGGCAGGGTGACCGGACCCAGCTGAAGGCCGGTTTGCAATTGACTGGAGGAGGACGAGAACAATTGGATCGGCGCGTGAAAAAAGCGCGGGCTGTGATGCCCACGCAGGCTGGGTTGGATGACGAGAAGCGTTGCGAGAAGCTGCTGAAAAATGTAGCAACAGTATAGCGGCCACCCCGGGTACACCAGAACAACCCGCCACACCGCCAGGGAAGCCTTCGCCGATCACCGCGCCGCGGCGGCGCATGCCGAATAATCGCTGCGCATGGAAGCCTGGCTCGACACGATCCTCACCACCCTGGCGCTGCCGCAGTTCGGGCTCAGCACAGTCTTCGTGGTGGCGCTGATTTCGGCGACGCTGCTGCCGCTGGGCTCCGAGCCGGCGGTGTTCGGCCTTGTCAAGCTCGACCCCACCCTGTTTTGGCCGGCCATCCTTGTGGCCACCGCCGGCAACACGGTCGGCGGGGCCATCAGTTGGTGGATGGGCGTGGGCGTGGAGCGCTCGTACGAATATGTGGCCAGGCACAAGCCGTCGCAGGTGCGGGCGCTCGAATGGGTGCGGCGCTTCGGGGCCAAGGCCTGCCTGCTTTCGTGGCTGCCTGTCGTCGGCGATCCGATCTGCGCGGTGGCCGGTTGGCTGCGGCTGCCGTTCTGGCCTTGTGTGTTGTACATGGCCATCGGCAAGTTCGCGCGTTATGTGACCTTGACCGCAGCGGGCCTGTGGCTCTTCCCGGGACTGTTCACGCGGTAGACACCCGCGCGACAATCGCCGCCCACCGAGGCCTGCCGATCGAGCCGGGCCCGCCACCACAAGGAATCAGGGCGACATGACCACTCCATTCACACCAGGCTATGACCGGCTCACCGCTGTCTACCAGCGCGTGCACCGGCTCGACCATGTGCGATCGATCGCAGCGTGGGATCAAGCCGCCAACATGCCGGCCAAGGGCAGTGAAGCGCGCGCCGACGCCATGGCCGAGATGGCGACGCTGATCCATGGCCTGCTGACCAGTACGGCCCTCGCGGCCGACATCGATGTTGCCGAGCAGGAGCCGCTCGACGATATGCAGCGCGCCAACCTGCGCGAGATCCGGCGCACCTGGGCTGAGGACAACGCGCTGCCCGCCGAGCTGGTGCAGCGCGGTTCGTTGGCCGCCTCGCGCTGCGAACTGGCGTGGCGCGAACAGCGTGTGAACAACGACTGGGATGGCTTCGTGCCCAACTTCACCGAAGTGCTCGGCGTGGCGCGCGAAGAGGCCGAGTACATGTCGCGGCGATTGGGTGTCTCGCGCTACGACGCGCTGCTCGGCCGCTACGAACCCGGCACAACCTGCGCCACGCTGGATCGTGTGTTCGGCGAGGTGCGGCAATGGCTACCGGGCTTGATCCAGCAAGTGGTGCGGCGGCAGGCGCAGCGCGATGCCGAGCAGCCGCCGATCGAGCCGGTGGGGCCGTTTGCGGTGGCCGCGCAACGGGCCTTGTGCGAACGTGTGATGCGCTTGCTGGGTTTCGATTTCGAAGCCGGCCGGCTCGACCAGAGCACCCATCCGTTTTCCGGTGGCGTGCCGGAGGATGTGCGTCTCACCACGCTCTATCGCGACAACGAGTTTCTGGCCAGCCTGATGGCCACGATCCACGAAACCGGCCACGGGCGCTACGAGCAGAACCGGCCGCGTGAATGGTTGGGTCAGCCGATGTCCCGGGCGCGCTCGATGGCGATCCACGAAAGCCAGAGCCTGAGCTTCGAGATGCAACTCGGCGGACACCCTGGATTTGCCGCGCTGCTGGCGCCGATCGTGCGGGAGACCTTGGGCCATCAACCCGCTTTCGAGGCCGACAACCTGCACCGCCTCATCACGCGTGTGCGCCGCGGCCTGATTCGTGTCGACGCCGATGAGGTGACCTATCCCGCGCATGTGATCCTGCGCTACGAGATCGAGCGCCCCCTCATCGAAGGCACGATCGAACCGCGCGATGTACCGGCCCTGTGGGATGCCAAGATGCAGGAGCTGCTGGGCATCGATACACGCGGCAACTTCCGCGATGGCCCGATGCAGGACATCCACTGGGCCGAATCGCTGTTCGGCTACTTCCCGTGTTATTCGCTCGGGGCGATGTATGCCGCGCAATGGTTTGCGGCGATGCGCCGCCAGACGCCCGATCTCGACCAGCGCATCGCCGGCGGCGATCTGGCCGTGGTGTTCGACTGGCTCGATACCCACATCTGGCGCCAGGCCAGCCGCTGGACGACCGACGAACTGGCCTTGCGTGCCTCTGGCGAGATCCTGAACCCGGCGCACTACCGCGCGCATCTCGAGGCGCGCTACCTCACCTGACCGGCTCAGGCTTCGTCGGGCTTTGCGGCCTTTCGCCGCACCGGCCGCTTGAGGGTGGCGCCTGCCCGCGTGGCCGTGGACGCCGCCTTGCGGCTGGCCGGCTTGGGTATCAGCATCGTCAGCTTGGCCACTTGCGCGGCCAGCGCGTCAACCCGTTCGCTCAAGGCCTGCACATCCTGCGCGGTGGGCACACCGAGCCGCCCCATGGCCTTGGCGGTGCGGCCCTCGAAGATCGACTCGAGCTTGTCCCACGAGGCACCGGCCCGGCTGGACACCTCATCGGCCATCGCCGATATCTTGCCGGTGACATCGCCGAAGCGCTCACCCGTGGCTGACTGGGTGCGCCGCTGCAGGCCGGCGCCTTCCTGCACCAGCGATTCGAAAACCTTGGTGCCTTCTTGCTGCGCCTTGGCAAACGCGCCCATGCCGGCGAGCCAGATCTGCTGGGCGGAATCGCGCACCGCATCGGCCATGCGCACGTCGGGCCGCGCGCCGCCGGCTTCTTCAGGATCGGGTTTCTTGGCCATGTGAAGGCTCCCCTGCGTTGATTCCGCCCGAGTGTAGGCAGCCGCAGCGCGCGTTGGCGCCGCAAACCCTAGAGCCGCCGCTCTAATCGGTGATGCGTGAAGCAGGGGTATTTCGGTGATCCGCGATGAGGCGCTCAGCGGCGCCCGCGGTCAAGGGGCCTTGGTCAGCGTGACGATGGTGAAATGCCCGCCGATCTTGTCGGCGCTGAACTTCACCCGGTCGCCCACCTGCACCATGGCCAGGTGGGCGGGATCCTTCACCTTGTAGGCCATCTTCATGGCGGGCAGGTCGAGATTCGGCACCGCGTTGTGTTGCAACGTGATCATCGACTTGGCCACGTCCACCTTGGTGACCTCACCATCCACCAGCGCCTGCGCAAACGCCAGCGGGGCGGCGACGAGCAGCGTCAGCCAGGCCAGGGTGGGTACGAAGCGGCGGGCGAAAAGCGTCATCTTGGGCTCCAGATGCGGCGTGCGTGAGACAGCGCGGCGCCACCTTCCATCAACGCGGGAGGATGTTGTGTGGCTGACGCACAATGATCGGCATCCCGATTCTGCGCCTGCCTGCCATGACGAATATCACCCCCGAAGCGGATTCACCCGGGCCGCAAGATCCCCACGACGATCACCGGCTCGATCACATCACGCCGCGCGAAAAGGCCGAGATCCTGTCGCAGGCTTTGCCGTACATCCGCAAATACCACGGCAAGACGCTGGTCATCAAATATGGCGGCAACGCGATGACGGATCCGGCGCTGCAGCAGGATTTCGCCGAAGACGTGGTGTTGCTCAAGCTGGTGGGCATGAAGCCGGTGGTGGTGCACGGCGGTGGCCCGCAGATCGACAACGCCTTGTCGCGCCTGGGCAAGAAGGGCACGTTTGTGCAGGGCATGCGTGTCACCGATGAAGAGACGATGGACGTCGTCGAATGGGTGCTGGCCGGGCAGGTGCAGCAAGACATCGTCGGCCTCATCAACGCCGCCGGCGGCAAGGCGGTGGGGCTGACGGGCCGCGACGGCGGCATGATCCGCGCCCGCAAGCTGCGGATGATGGACCGGGACGACCCGACGAAGGAGCACGACGTCGGTCAGGTCGGCGAGATCGAATCCATCGATCCGAGCGTGGTGCGCGCGCTCCAGGACGACCAGTTCATCCCGG
>JANMAS010000012.1:0-7855 GCA_031359975.1 Burkholderiales bacterium | reverse complement strand
GCCGGAATGAACAGCAGCATCATGTGCTGCAGCAGCCCGTTGGCGGTGTCGCGCAGCGGATCGGGCACGCTGCCTCGCACCAGCAACCCCGCCACCAGCAGCAGCATGCCCACCAGCGGCCCCGGCAGGGGCAGGCCGAAGCCTTGAACCAGCACCTCGCCCAGGAGCTGAAGGATCAGGAGGGCAGCAAACGCGTGGATCATCACCGGGCCTGGTCAGTCGGACACAGCCTGCGAGTTTGGCATGCAAAACGGCCGCGAACCCGCTCCCCGGCGGGCTCGCGGCCGTGCGCGAGGCGTCGGCGCGTCGGCTGGCGCCGGTGGGTGATGTCAGTGGGTGACGTTATCCATCAGGCCCATGTCGGCGCTGCTCATCAGCGCTTCGATGTCCATCAGGATCAGCATGCGATCGGCCACGCTGCCGATGCCGGTGATGAAGCTGGTGTCCACCGCCTGCGAGTTCATCATCGGGGCGGGCCGCACGGATTCGGCACTCAGCTCCAGCACGTCCGACACCGAATCGACCACCGCGCCCACCACGCGGCCCTTCACGGTGAGCACGATCACCACGGTGAAATCGTTGTATTCGGCGGTGTCGCAGCCCAGCTTCAGGCGCAGATCGACGATCGGCACGATGACGCCGCGCAGGTTGACCACGCCCTTGATGAAAGCCGGGGCGTTGGCGATGCGGGTGGGCGGCTCGTAGGAGCGGATTTCCTGCACACGAAGAATGTCGATGCCGTATTCCTCGGCGCCGAGACGAAACGTGAGGAACTCGCCCGCCGGCGTGACCGTGGCGGCGGGAGCGCGGCTCGCATCGGCGCGGGCGACGGTGGTGGCGTTGAAGGGGTCCATGGGAGTCTTTCTGTGTGGGCGGGTGATGGGTGGCCGGAGCGATGGATGCGTGCGGATCGAACAGGGCAACGATCAGTGCAGCGAGCGTCGCACCAGCGAGCCCACGTCGAGGATCAAGGCCACGCGGCCGTCGCCCATGATGGTGGCGCCGGAGATGTCGTCGACCTTGCGGTAGTTGGCTTCGAGGTTCTTCACCACCACCTGTTGCTGGCCGAGCAGCTCGTCCACCAGCATCGCCACCCGCGCGCCATCGGCTTCGACGATGACGAGGATGCTGTTGCCGGTTTCGCCGTCGTAGCGGGGCACGTGGAACAGTTGTTCGAGGTCGATCACCGGCATGTATTCCTGCCGCACTTCGACCAGCCGGCCGCCGCTGCTGCCGCCCACCGTCTTGATCATGCCGGGCTCGATCTGGAAGCTCTCCACCACCGAGGCCAGCGGCAGGATGTAGCACTCGTTGCCCACGCCCACGCTCATGCCGTCCATGATGGCCAGCGTGAGCGGCAGGCGCACCTTGACGCTCATGCCGTGGCCCTCGGCGGAATCGATTTCCACCGAGCCGCCGAGCGAGGTGATGTTCTTCTTCACCACATCCATGCCCACACCGCGGCCGGATACATCCGTCACTTCATCGGCGGTGGAAAAGCCGGGCGCGAAGATGAGGTTCCAGACCTCGTTGTCGGTCATGCTGTCGGGTGCGTCGATGCCCTTTTCGCGGGCCTTCTTCAGCAGCTTGTCGCGGTTCAGGCCGCGGCCGTCGTCGCGCACTTCGATGACGATGCTGCCGCCTTGATGCGAGGCGATCAGCTTCACCGTGCCGGTCTCTGGTTTGCCCTTGGCCAGCCGCTCGGCCGGCAGTTCGAGTCCGTGGTCGCAGCTGTTGCGCACGAGGTGGGTGAGTGGATCGGTGATCTTCTCGACCAGGCCCTTGTCGAGCTCGGTGGCTTCGCCCTGGGTGACCAGATCCACCTTCTTGCCCAGGCGCGCGGCGAGGTCGCGCAGCATGCGCGGAAAGCGGTTGAACACCAGCGACATCGGGATCATGCGGATCGACATCACCGCTTCCTGCAGATCGCGCGTGTTGCGTTCCAGATCGGCCAGGCCGGAGGTGAGTTGTTGATGCAGGCTGGGTTCGATGCCCTTGCTGTTTTGCGCCAGCATCGCCTGGGTGATGACGAGTTCGCCCACCAGGTTGATGAGCTGATCGACCTTTTCCACCGACACACGCAAGGTGGCCGATTCAGCCGCCGCCGCCTTGGCTTCGGTCTTGGCCGCCAGCTTCACCGGTGCCGGGGCCACCGAAGCGTCTGAGCCGCCACCCGCGCCCGCCACCGCGCCGACGCCGGCATCAGGGGCCGGGGCGCCGGGTGCTTCGTCGAAAAATCCGTAGCCAGGATCGGCGGCTTCGGTGGTGGCCATCGGCGCGCCCGGCGCGCCGGGAAAAAATCCGAAGCCGGGGCCCATCGGCTCCAGCTTCACCGCTTCGCGCGGCACATGGAAGGTGAAGAGATCGAGCAGGTCGTTGTCGGCGCTGGTGGTGAGGATGCGGTAACGGCGCATGCCGTCGGATGCCTTGCCGGCGTCGAGCGGCTCGATGGTGCCCAGATCGGTGATTTCCTTGAACAGATCGACCAGGTTGTCGGCCATCGTGGGATCGTCGAGCGGGCCCACGCGCATCTCGAGCGCCCGCACGCCAGTCATCGGTGCGGGCGTTTCGGCGGCAGGCGCGGCCATGACGACCGGCGCGGCCGTTGACGGAGGCGGTGCGTGGTGCGGCGGTGCCGCGTCATCGAAGAGCGAGCGGATGCGCACCAGCAGCTCGGCGGTATCCACCGCATCGCCGCCGGCACCTTGATGCCGTGCCAGCTGGGCCTTCAGCGCATCGCCGGAAGCGAGCAGCACGTCGACCATCCCGATCGTGGGCACCAGCTCGTGGCGGCGCAGCTTGTCGAGCAGCGTTTCCATCTGGTGCGTCAGTTCGGCCACGTCGGCAAAACCGAAGGTGGCGGCGCCGCCCTTGACCGAGTGCGCACAGCGGAAGATCGCGTTGAGCGTTTCGTCGTCGGCCGCCGTGATGTCGATGCTCAGCAGCATCCGCTCCAGCTGCTCCAGGTTCTCGCCGGCTTCCTCGAAGAAGACCTGGTAGAACTGGCTCAGGTCGATTCCGGCGGCCGCACTGGCGCTGGAGGTCATTTCGCTCATGGTCGGGCTCCTGGGGATTCGGTGGTGGCAGCCGGGCAGATCACCGGATCACCTTGCCGATCACCTCGATCAGCTTCGCCGGATCGAAGGGCTTGACCATCCAGCCCGTGGCGCCCGCCGCCCGCCCGGCCTGCTTCATCGCATCGCTCGATTCGGTGGTAAGGATGAGGATCGGCGTGGATTTGAACTTCGGGCTGTCGCGCAGCTTTTTCGTCAGGCTGATGCCGTCCATGCGGGGCATGTTCTGGTCGGTCAGCACGAGGTTGAAATCGTTCTTGTTGGCCTTTTCCCAGGCGTCCTGGCCGTCCACCGCTTCGACGACGTTGAAGCCGGCGTTCTTCAGCGAGAAGGTCACCATCTGTCGCATCGAGGGTGAAACGTCCACAGCGAGGATTGAATGCATGGCGTGCTCCGGGTTCTCTGGCTTGAATTGGCGTGAAAGGGGATGGGCGGATGCGGGCGGTCAGAACAGGTCGACCGAGCCGGCGTCCATCTCGTCTTGTGTGACGGGATTCGGGCGGCTGGGCGCTTCTTCGACCACGGCGGGGCCGTCTTCGTCGTCGCCCATTGCCTCGCGGGCGAGACGATCGGCACAGCTGCGCAAGCGGCGGTGCGTGTGGGCGATGAGTTGCGAGGCCATGTCCTGGAATTGCAGCGCGGTGATCGCGCTCCCGAGGTGCGTTTGCATGCGGTTCATCACGTCGGGCTCGACGTGCGCGCTGGCATGGATGAGCTGCGCCTGTTCGCAGGCGCCATGAAAGCTGCCGAAGAGCGTGTCGCAGGCGTGCAGCAGCAGGGATTGCAGGCGATCGAGATCGTTGCCGGCCGTCATCAGGTCATCCTGAAGATCAGCCGCCAGCATCAAGGGCATGCCCCCCGATGGCTCGCTTGATTCGTTCAACAGCATCGTCACTCCCACCCGGCTCTTTTGAATTGGCACTCCCAGCGCTACAACCGCTTCCCGCTGTCCGCATTCTTCGGCCGGTCGGGCCTGGATATTGAGGTAAACATGGCGGAAATCGCCGGTCAGTTCGCGGCACCGGGCGGCGTTTCGGCACTCGCCGTGCCGCCGAGGCTGCGCGATACTGGGTGCATGAAGCCCGTTGGTCAGCTTGTTCCGTTGCGCGTCCTGCATCTCGAGGATTCGGAGTTCGACCACGAATTGGCGTTGGCGCACCTGCGCCGCGGCGGCATGCGTGTCGATACGCGGCGGGTGGATTCGCAGCCCCAGTACCAGGAAGCGCTGGCCGAGGATTGGGATCTGGTGCTGTCGGACTTCAACCTGCCGGGCTTCAACGGCCTGACCGCGCTGGACATGCTCAAGGAGACCGGCCGCCTGATCCCGTTCATCCTGGTCTCGGGCGAGATCGGCGAAGACACCGCCGTGGCCGCGATGCGTAACGGCGCCAACGACTACCTGCTGAAAAACAACCTGGCGCGCCTGGCTCCCGCCATGGAGCGGGCGATCGAAACCACCCGCACCCAGCGCGAAAAGCTCGCTGCCGATGCGGCGCTGTCGGCCTCGCGCGAGCGCCTGTCCGAACTCGCGCAGCATCTGCAGACCAGCGTGGAGATGGAGCGCGCGGCGATTGCCCGGGAGATTCACGACGACGTGGGCGGCTCGCTCACCGCGCTGAAGTTCGATCTCGCCTGGATCGATCGGCACAGCCAATCGCCCGAAGTGAAGCTGCGGGTGCAATCGGCCCTGGAAACGGTGACCTATGCGATCGAGGCCAGCAAGCGCATCATGCACAACCTGCGCCCGGCCATCCTCGATCAAGGCCTGGTGGCGGCGCTGCAATGGATGTGCAGCCGTTTCGAAAAGCGAACCAGTGTCGAATGCATCTTTCGCACCAGCCACGACACGGTGCAACTGCCCGCCGGCGTACCGCTGGTGGCCTACCGCACAGCCCAGGAGGCGTTGACCAACGTGAGCAAACATGCCCACGCTTCGCGCGTGGCGATCGATCTGTCGCTGGTGGGCAGTGTGCTGTCGCTCGAAGTGAGCGATAACGGCCGTGGCTTGTCGGGCACCGATCTCGCCAAGGCGCGCAGCTTCGGCATCCGCGGCCTGCACGAGCGGGCGATGACGGTGGGTGGATGGGTCGATCTGTCGAGCACGGCCCGGGGTACCACGTTGATCCTCTCGGTACCCTTGACGGCCAAGGGCCGGCAATCGGTGGAATCCGCCGAAGACCACGTCGACGATCACGATCCTTCAACCTGGGGGCAGATATGACCAGCGTCATCATTTGCGACGATCACGCCTTGATCCGGCGCGGTATCCGCGACACCTTGTCCGACGCGCCGGATATCGAGGTGGTCGGCGAGGCCGGCGATTACGGCGAGCTGCGCGCCCTGATGCGCACCAAGCCGTGCGAGGTGCTGGTGCTCGACATCAACATGCCGGGCCGCAGCGGCCTGGATGCGCTGCATGTGCTCAAGGATGAAGGCTCGCCGGTGAAGGTGCTGGTGGTCAGCATGTATCCGGAGGATCAATACGCGATCCGCGCCCTGCGCGCTGGCGCCTTTGGCTATGTGAACAAGGGCGGTGATCCCCAGATCCTGGTGCAGGCGGTGCGCACCGTGGCCCAGGGGCGCAAGTACGTCACCCCCGAAATCGCGCAGATGCTGGTGGAAAGCCTCACCACGCCGGAGGCCGGCAATCCGCACGAAAAACTGTCCGACCGCGAGCTGCAGACGCTGGTGATGATCGCCTCGGGCAAGCGTCTGTCGGATATCGCTGTCGAGCTCACGCTGTCGCCCAAGACGGTGAGCGTGTATCGCGCACGGGTGCTCGAAAAACTCGGCCTGAGCAACAACTCCGAACTCACCGTCTACGCCATCCGCAACGGGCTGGTGGGGAGCTGATCGTTCAGCTGTTGGCTCCGGGTTCGTGTTCGCCGACGTTGTCGCTGATGTGCTTGCGCGCGCGGCGCAGCGCGGCCATCACCAGCAGTGCCAGCACCGGAATCAGCAAGCCCACCACCAGATCCGGGTTGACCGGCACACCACCGGCCTTCATGCCCTTGGCCAGGTAGCCCGCCAGGCCGGCCCCGTAGTAGACGATCGCCGCCACCGAGAGGCCTTCCACCGTCTGCTGCAGACGCAGTTGCAGCTTGGCGCGCCTGTCCATCGAGGCCAGCAAGGCCTGGTTCTGGCGCTCGCGCGCGATGCCCACGCGGGTGGAGAGCAGCGCGCTGGCCTGTGCCACCCGCTCGGAGAGATCCCTCAAGCGCTGCGCCACCGCGTGGCAAGTGGCTACCGCCGGCGTGAAACGCCGCGTCATGAACTCTTCCATCGTCTGGATGCCCGGCAGCCGGCGTTCGCGCAGTTCGGTGATGCGCGTCTTCACCAGCGCGTCGTAGGCACGGCAGGCGCCAAAGCGGAAGTTGTTCGAAACCAGCTCGCTCTCCACTTCGGCCGCGAGACGGGTGAGTTGATGCATCAGCGTTTCATCGTCGCCATCGGCGCGCGCGATGCTCGCCGTGAGCGCGACCACCGCGCTCTCGATCACCGCGATGCGCGGCGCCATGCGGCGGGCAATCGGCAGCGTGAGCAGCGCCATCATGCGGTACACCTCGATCTCGAACAGCCGCTGCAGCATGCGCCCGGCCTGCCGCGAGGTGAAGCTGCGGTCGATCAGCACGAAGCGCGCAAAGCCGTCGCCATGCACACGAAAATCGGTAAAGGCCAGGCCGGCCCCGTCGCCAAGTTCGGCGCCGACGAGCACACTGCCGCCAAAGTGATTGGTGGCGATCTCAGCCGGATCGCCGGCTGCGGATTCGGCGCGCACGATCTTCGCGTGCGCCGCCACGATGGTGCTGCCCGGAATGGCGGCCAGCCAGCCGGGCGGCAACTGGGTGGCAGGTGGTTCGCTGAAGGGGGTCGGGCTCAGGCCGGGCGCGACGATCGTGTAGCCGGAAAATTCGCTGTGCTTTTCCCACTTCAGGCGCACCGGCCCGAGCGTGGCGGTGAAGTGCCGGCTACCCGGTGCCGGCGGTTCCACGCCGAACTGCCGGCACAGCAGCGCCAGGTGTTCGGCCTCGGCGCTTCGCTGAGCGGCCTCCACAAGCACCGCCACATACGACGCACGCGACGGCGTCTCCAGCGCCTCGGGCGGGCGCGCATGCACCTCCTCGGCGAGCAGGTAGCGTTGGGAATGATCCGGCGGCAGCAGCGACATGCGTTCAACTCCAGGCAGGCGCTGCCAGGGGTTGAATGTCATCACGGCCGCGCCGGCCGCACGCTATCAGGTTTTTTGGCGCGCCCCGCCGCGAGGGCCGGGCATGGCCGGAATCAGAATCCCAGGCTGGCCAGCAGATCGTCGACTTCGCCCTGGTCGGCCACCGTATCGGTGCGGCCTTCATGGCTGATGACGGGGCCGTTGAGGATGGTGCTTTCCACCTTCTCGCGTTGCTCCGGCGGCACCACCTGCACCAGCAGTTTGACGAGGTTGTCTTCCAGATCGGCGGCGAGTTTCACCACCTTGGCCACCACCTGGCCGGTGAGATCATGAAAATCCTGCGCCATCATGATGTCGGTGAGGTGCGCATCGATTTTTGCGGTGCGAGATTCCACGTCACCGACAAAATTGAGCACCGCGCCGCTGGCGACGGCCCTGACCGGGCTTTCGACCAGCAGAGCCGCGAGGCGGCGCGTGTCGTCGGCGATCTGGCGGTGCTCGGCCTTGGCCTGGTCCACCGAATTGAGCACCTTGTTGGCGGCATCGGCCGTCTTGTTGGCGATGTATTGCAGCCGGCTGCGCGCATCGGGCAGATTGTCGGCCGCGTCGCGCA
>JANMAS010000008.1:0-17494 GCA_031359975.1 Burkholderiales bacterium | reverse complement strand
GCTTCGGCCAGGGCCGTCATCGTGCTGGCGGTGCCCATGGTGTTGCAGGTGCCGGGTGAGCGCGTCATCTTGGCTTCGAGCTGCACCCATTCGGCGGCGCTCACGCGGCCGGCCTGGTACTCGTCCCAGAACATGCGCGTGTGCGTGCCGGCGCCGACCTGGCGCGTCTGGCCGCCTTGCACATGGCGGTCGTTGAGCATCGGGCCGGCCGCGCAGAAGATGGTCGGCAGGCCCATGCTCAGCGCGCCCATCACCGTGCCGGGGGTGGTTTTGTCGCAGCCGGCCAGCAGCACCACGCCGTCCACCGGATGCGAGCGCAGCAGCTCTTCCACCTCCATCGCCAGCAGGTTGCGATAAAGCATGGTGGTAGGCTTGACCATGACTTCGCCGAGGCTCATCGCGGGCAGCTCGAAGGGTGTGCCGCCTGCCATCCACACGCCTCGTTTGACCGCCTCGGCCCGCTCGCGCAGATGGGCGTGGCACGGCGACAGATCGCTCCAGGTATTGATGATCGCGACGATCGGCCGCTCCATCACATCCTCACGGCGCAGGCCCATTTGCTGCATGCGCTGCCGATGGGCAAAGGCGCGCATGCCGTCGGCATCGAACCAGCGGCGGCTGCGCAGATCGGCAAGCGTCTTCACGGGCATGGAAGTTGACGTTTTTGGCAGAGAGACTCAGAACACACGGGAATCGTGTTACCGCTAACATTACGACCTGAACACGAATCCAGCCATACTCACTTTCCCTAGGGGTGGGGCTCCTCGCCCCCATCCATTGCCCCAACGGCCCAGGGAGGGTCGCCACGATGACCGACAGCCCCGAAGACGCGGACGACAAGGCCGGCAACGGCCGCACGCAGCGCCGCGGCCATGGCCGTGTCACGCTGATCGATGTGGCCCGGCTGGCCGGCGTCACCTCGATCACGGTATCGCGCTACCTGCGTGAGCCGCACCGGCTCGCGCCCGAAACCGCCGACCGCGTGCGGCTGGCCCTGGCGCAAACAGCCTACGTGCCGCACAAACAGGCCGGTCATCTGGCCAGCGGGCACTCAAGCATGGTGGCCGCGCTGATTCCGAATGTCGGCCATTCGATCTTCGGCGACACGGTGCAGGGCCTGGCTGAACAACTCCAGCCTGCCGGCTACGAGTTGCTGATCGCCGCCACCGGTTACTCGCTCGAACGCGAGGAAGAACAATTGCGCGCCGTGCTCGGCTGGTTGCCGGCAGCGGTGCTCGTGACCGGCCGGCAGCACAGCGCGGGCAGCACAGCGCTGCTGACGCGGGCGCGCGATACCGGCGTGCCGGTGATCGAGATGTGGGATCACCAGCGCCAGCAGCACCCGTTCGCCCAGGTGGGATTCAGCCACGCCTCGGTCGGCCAGGCGATGGCTCGTCACCTCATCGAACGCGGGCACGCCCAGCTGGCTTATGTGGACACCCCCGTGACCGACGACGTGCGCGCCCATGAACGTGGCGACGCGTTTTTGCGCGAGGCGCGCCGCGCCAACGTGCCGGCGCATACCCTGCATACCGCCGCGGCGGATGCGTTCGACGCGGGCCGCGAAGCCCTGCAGACATGGCTCGATGCCCAAGCCGCTGAACCGCCAGCCCAGGCCGCCGCACGCCGGAAAGGCGGCGACCGGGCTCTGGCCGACGTCACGGCCATGGCATTCGCCAACGATCACCTCGCGGCGGGCGCGCTGCTGCATGCGCGCCGCGTCGGGCTGGCCGTGCCGGGGCGCCTGGCCTTGCTCGGTTTTGGCGATTTTCCGATCGCGCGGCAGCTCGATCCGCCGCTGTCCACCGTGCGCCTGCCTCGCCTGGAGATCGGTCACGAAACAGCCCGACAGGTATTGGCGGCGCTGCGCGACGGCGTGCCCGCCAGCGGCTGTGCGCTGCCCTGGGAGATGATGCCGCGCGGCACCACCTGAACCGCTCACCGAAACCAGCCGATCACAGACGGCTTGGTGCGGATGCGGCGAGATCGGCCTTGAAGTAGTGCGCGCCCGGCAACGGGTTGAAGTAGTACGGCGGAATCTCCTCGAAGCCGAGGGATCCGTACAGGCCGCGTGCGGCCTCCATGTCGTCCAGCGTATCGAGCAGCATGGCCGAGTAACCGGCTTCGATGGCGCGGTCAATCAGCGCCTGCGCGATCATCCGGCCCAGCCCGATCTGGCGGAAATCCCGCCGTACGTACAGGCGCTTCATCTCGCACGCATTGGCGTAATCCACATCGGCAAATCCGCGGAACGCGCCGCAGCCCGCCAGTTTGCCATCGACATGCGCCAGCAGCAGCCCGCCCATGGGCTCGGCATAGTCGCCGGGCAGGCATTGCAATTCGGTGTCGAAATTCTGAAATGCCAGGTCGATGCCGAGTGCCGACGCGTACTCCAGAAAGATCGAGCGCGTCTGCGCGATCTGTTCGGCCGAACTCGGGGTGAAGAGGCGGACGTTCAACGCATGCATGGCGGATGGGCAGGTGGTCGAAAACCTGTGGGCTGTCAGGCGAGTGAGCCGATCCACCACGACAGCGCGGCCCCGGCGGCAAACACCACAGCGGCCAGCACACGTGTGCCGGTGCTGTCGCGCGATGCGGGCACGTCCGCCTGCAGCTGTTTGTCGCCGGTGATCATCGGGCCGATGAGTGGCTTGTGTCGGCGCAGCGTGTAGAACGCAATCGCCGCCACGTGCAGCACCACCAGCGCCACGAGCACCCACTGGCCCACATCGGCATGCAGGAAGGTGGCCTTGGACGCGGTTTCGGTGCTCACGTATTGCGACAGCGGGCCCACATTGCCGATTTCGTCATCGGCCAGCAGCCCGGTCACCACCTGGCCGCTCAATAAACCCAGCATGGCCAACACCGACCAGGCGCCGAGCGGGTTGTGGCCCACCTCGAATTGATCGGCCACACCGGATTGCCCGCGCAGGTAGCGCATCACGCTGGTCGGTGCGCATCTCAAACTGGAAAATCGGGACCATCGCCCCCCGATCACGCCCCACACCAGCCGGAAGGCCAGCAGCGCCAACGACATCAACCCCAGCCACACATGCCACACCATCGCATTGCCGCCGATCTGGGCGCTGATGAAGGAGGCCGTCACCCCGATGGCCAACGCCCAATGGAACAGCCGCGTGGGCAGATCCCAGACGCGCACGGCGCGCAGTGCGCCCGTTGCGCGGGGGGGCGGGTTGTCAGACGAGCCGTGGGGTGTCATCGGGATCCAGCAACTGCAGAGGCATCAACGATAGCGCATGCGTGCGGGTGTCGAGATACCGCCACCGTGCCGCATGCGGGCAGGCAAGCTCACACGCCTTGCGGCTCTTCGAGCCCCAGGCGCCGATTGGCTGGCAGCGCCACATCGATCAAGCGCGGCCGCGGCAGGTTCAGCGATTGCATGATCTGCACGAACTCGGCTTCGCTGCGCCCCGCGAGGCGCGGGTTGTGCCGCTTCTCGTGGCCGATGCTGCTCACCGTGCGGCCGTGGTAATCGTGGCCGGGGAAAACCAGCGTGTCATCGGGCAAGGTGAACAGGCGCCGGGTGACGCTGCGATACAGATCCACCGCGCCGCCGCCCTGGAAATCGGTACGCCCGCAGCCTTCGATCAGCAGCGTATCGCCGGTGAACACCGCCGCGCGCTCCCCAAAGCGCCACAGGTAGCAGGAGCTGCCGGCAGTGTGGCCGGGCGTGTGGATGGCCTGCAGCGATTGGCCCCCAAAAGGCAACGATTCGCCATCGATGATCTGGTGATCGGCAGACGGGATGCCGCAATGCGTGGGTGCCGCCGTGGTGGCGCCGAGCTGGCGCGCGAGCCGGCCTGTGCCGGTGACATGATCGGCATGCGCGTGGGTTTCGATGCACCACGACAGGCGCAGCCCATGCTCGGCCAGCACGGCCAGGTCGCGGTCCACCTGCTCGAGCACCGGATCGATGATCGCCGCCTCGCGAAGGACCGGGTCGAACAGCACATAGGTGTACGTGCTGGAGACCTCGTCGAACAACTGGAACAACGGCAGATCAGCGTGCGGCATCGTCGTCCTCAGGATTCTCCGGTGGCCACCGGCGCATCCGGTTGCTGGCTCCATTCGCTCCACGAGCCGGCATAGAGCGCGGCGCACGTCACGCCGGCGATTTCCATGGCCAGCAGATTGTGTCAGGCGGTGACGCCCGAACCACATTGATGGATCACCTGACCAACGCCGAAACCGGCGGTGACGGCGTCGAATTCAACCCGCAACTGCGCCGCCGGCTTGAAGCGGCCTTCGGCATCGAGGTTGCTCTTGAACGGCCGATTGCGCGCGCCGGGAATGTGG
Organism: Burkholderiales bacterium; assembly: GCA_031359975.1. GTDB lineage: Bacteria > Pseudomonadota > Gammaproteobacteria > Burkholderiales > Burkholderiaceae_C > JANMAS01. Next base: position 13,177 of record JANMAS010000008.1, on the reverse strand, counting down.
CCGCCGATGGCATCGAGGGTCTCGTTCTCGCCGCGAAACCGATCCGCCGCACGCGCATCGACGACGATGCGCTCACCGTTGACGAGGTTGGCGCGCACCGCATCGATCCCCACCAGATTCACCAGCGAGGGCCGGTGCGACAGGCGTTGCGGCTCCGGCGTATCGGCCTCACCCGATTCGAGCGCCAACCCGGCGGCCTGCCAGGCCTGCAAGCCACCGTCGAGCACCGCAACCGCCGCATGCCCCGTCCATCGCAGCAGCCACCACAGGCGCGCCGCATACATGCCGCCACTGCGGTCGTAGGCGATCACCTGGGTATCGTCGCCCACGCCCAGCAGGGCCAGCCGCCCGAGCAGCCGTTCGATCGGCGGCAAGGGGTGGCGCCCATTGCTGCCGGTCTTGGCACCGCTGAGGTCGTCATCCAGGTGCACATAGGCGGCGCCGGGTATGTGGGCCGCTTCGAACATTCGGCGGCCGGCGGCGGCATCGGCGAGGTCGAAGCTGCAATCGAACACCCGCACCGCCGCAGGCTGGGCGCGCAGCAAGGGTTCGAGTTCGTCGCACGCGATCAGGGTGGTCTTGCTCATGGGCCTCGTTGCCGGAAACATCAACAGGGATCGATTGTGGATCGAGCGCCGCGAAGCACAAGGGATATGGTGGACACGCCCCATGTCCACGGTGGCGCATACGGGCATTCGGTGCGATGCGAGGCCTTTGCGTCATGATTCGCAGCGTCGAATCGCCCCGGCATCCGCCGCACCGGCGCTCGACATCGGGTCACCCACGCCAACCGAAGGAGCCACCCACCGATGAATCGCAAGACGCTCACCGCCCTGTTCGCCATGGGCATCGCCGCCTCGCTGCCCGCCGCGGCGCAGTTCCAGAAACCCGAAGACGCGATCCACTATCGCCAGAGTGCGTTCACCGTCATGGGCACGCATTTCGGCCGGATCTACGCCATGGCCAACGGCAAGATCCCGTTCGACGCCGCCACAGCGCAGTCCAACGCCGAGATCGTGGCGATGATGTCCAAGCTGCCGTACACCGCGTTCACCCCGGGCAGCGAGAAGGGCGGCAACACCAAGGCCAAGGCAGAGGTATGGAGCCAGCCCGACAAGTTCAAAGCCGCCGCGCAGAAAATGCAGGAAGAAGTTGCCAAGCTCAACGTGGCTGCCAAGACGGGCGATATCGCCCTGATCAAGGCGGCCTCGGGCAGCACGGCCCAGGCATGCAAGGCCTGCCACGACGATTTCCGCAACGAATGATCGCTCCCGCCTGATCCCGCGTTAGCGCATCTCGGTGCTCGGGGCCGCCTGTGCGAACCCGAGCACCACGCGCCGTGTTTTGGCGCTTTTCTTTTCCAGCTTGGTGACGATCACGTCGCCGATCTCGGCCGTGTTGGCCACATGCGTGCCGCCACAGGGTTGAAGGTCGACGCCCTCCACCTCGATTACCCGCACGCGCCCCAGCCCGCGCGGGGGCTGCACGCTCATGCTGCGCACCAGGCCAGGATTGGCATCGAGCTCGTCTTCGGTGATCCAGCGCTGGGTGACCGGATGCGCTGCCACCACATGGCGCCGCAGGCCGGCGGTGAGCGCGTCTTTATCGAACGGGTCGGCGGTGTGGAAATCGAGCCGCGCATAAGTGGCGGTGATCGAACAGCCATCCACCGGATAAGGCAGCAGCGCGCACAGCAAATGCGTGGCGGTATGAAAGCGCCGGTGCGCCTGGCGCCGCGCCGCATCGATGTGCGCCACCAGGCGCGTGCCCGCGCTCAGCGCAGCCAGTTGCGCCTCCTGCCCCGCCGCAGGCACATGCACGATCGCGCCGGTGGCCTTGTCCTTGCGGGTATCGGCGATCTGCAGCGCACGGCCATCGTCGAAGTGCAGCACCCCCGTGTCACCCGCCTGCCCGCCACCTTGCGGATAAAACACGGTGCGATCGAGCACCAGGCCGGCTTCTGTCACCGCCACCAGGGTGGCGGTGCATTCGAGCAGCGTGGCGTCTTCGCGGAAGAGTTCGTCGGTCATCCAGGGCTTGTTCACAGCGCTTCGCAGGCCTTGCGCAATACGCCGGCGAGCAGCGCCACGCCGGTTTCGATCTGCTCGGGCGGCACGGTCACGAAGCTCAGGCGCAGCGTGTTGGGGCGGGCGTCTTCGCAGAAGAATGCCGCTCCGGGCACATAGGCCATTCCGGCCTCCACCGCCTGGGGCAGCAGCGCCTTGGCGTCGATGCCCTTGGGCAATTCGAGCCAGAAGAACATGCCGCCGACCGGCACGTTCCAGTGGCAGCCGCCGCCCGGCAGGCCTTTGAGGTGGCGCTCCAGCGCCATGCGCATCGCATCGCGGTGGGCCTTGTAGCGCGCCCGGATGGTGGGCACATGCTGGTCGAGAAAGCCATCCTTGATGACCTCGTAGACCACACGCTGGTTGTAGCCCGGCGTATGCAGATCGGCCGCCTGTTTGGCCTGCAGCAGCTTTGGATACAGGGTCTTGGGCGCGATGAGGTAACCCAGCCGCAAGCCCGGCGCCAGCACCTTGGAGAACGAGCCGAGATACAGCACGTCATCGGGCGCGCGCGCGGCCAGCGGCGCGGGCGGCGGCGCATCGAACCAGAGATCGCCGTAGGGGTTGTCTTCGATCAGCGGCAGGTTCAGCTGCTGCGCCTGCGCGATGATCGCCGCGCGCCGAGCCTCGCCGATGCAGCGGCCGCTCGGATTCTGGAAGTTGGGCAGCACGTACAGGAAGCGCGCGCCCTTGGCCTCGCCCATGCCTTCGGGGATCGGGCCTTCCTCATCGCACGGCACGGCGTGGAACTCGGGCTCGTAGGGCGCAAAGGCCTGCAGGGCGCCGAGGTAGGTGGGGGATTCCACCGCTACCAGGCTGCCGGCGTCGATCAATACCTTGGCGGAGAGGTCGAGCCCCTGCTGCGAACCGGTGGTGATGAGCACCTGCGACGCATCGGCGCGCAGCCCGTGTCGGCCCATCTCCGCGGCCACCCACTCGCGCAGCGGGGCAAAGCCTTCGCTGGCGGCGTACTGCAGCGCTTCGCGCGGGGTGTCGGTGAGCACGCGGTGGGCGGCTTCGCGCATCGCCTGCACCGGGAAGGTGTCGGCCGAGGGCAGCCCACCAGCCAGCGAGATGATGCCGGGGCGCTCCGTCACCTTGAGGATCTCGCGAATGATCGACGGGTTGAGCCGTTCGGCACGGCGGGCCATGGTCCAGGTCATGAGGTGGCTTTCGATTCAGGGAACTTGCAAGTCAGGCAGGCTGTGATTCTGACCGTGCCGGCATGCGCTTGCCGATCAGCACGGTGGCGATCACGGCCAGGGCAAAGCCGACGGTGAGTGCGTCCAGCCGTTCGCCCAGCAAAGGCACGGCCGCCAGCATCGCCGCAAACGGCTGGATCAGTTGTACCTGGCTCACACGCAGCGTGCCGCCGAGCGCCAGGCCGCGGTACCAGGCAAAAAAGCCGATCCACATCGAGATCAGCGAGACATACGCAAAACCGACCCATGCCGACGGACGCACCGTGACCAGCGCCTGCGCGTTGTCCCAGGCGATCCAGGCCGACAACGGCGCGGTGATCGGCAGGCACAACACCAGCATCCAGCAGATCACCTGCTCGGCCGTCAACCCCCGATCGACGAGCCGGGCGCCGGCCACATAGCCCACGGCGCCCCAGGCCACTGCACCGAGCAGCAACAGATCGCCCGCATTCAAGGCACCGCCGCCACGCAGCAGCGCGTAGCCGATCACCAGCGCACAACCGGCGAGCGCGCACAGCCAGAAGCCGATCGATGGCCGCTGCCGCAGCCACACCGCGCCCACCGCCGCCGTGGCCAGCGGCAGCACGCCGGTGATCACCGAGGCGTGCACGGCGTCCACATGGCGCACCGCAAAACCCATCATGAGCGGGAAGCCGAACACCACGCCGGCTGCGCCGATCGGCAGCAAGCCGCGGTGCGCGCGGCGCGGCCACGGCGCATGCGTGGCCACCAGGTAGACCAACGAGCACAGGCCGGCCACCATCGCCCGGCCCACCGCCACGAAGGCTGGCGGCAACTGCGGATCAGCCATCGTGCCGCCCGCCAGGCGAGTCATCGGAATGGTGACGGCGAACATCAACACCCCGGCCAGCCCGAGCCACAGGCCCAGGCGTTCCTGCGCCTGGCGAATGCCTGGTGAGGCGGCCGGTGCGGTGGCGGATTTCGCGGCGGACGCGGCAGATGCGGCAGATGCGGTCAACGATGCAGTCGGGTTGGTGGAGCCCATGGCCCGAAGTTTAGTTGTCAATACCAGTACAGAATCAGTACACTGTTTTCGTCAGTGTCACTATCTGTACTGATAGCGCGAGCCACACAGACATGCCGATCCCTCACACCACCAACCCCGCCGCAGGCCGCCAGCGCGGCGCGCCGCCATTGCCCGTGGCGCTGTCGCGCACCGGCGATGCCACGCTCGCCGAGCAGCTCGCCGCGCGCTTTGCCGAGCGCATCGCGCAACGCATGCTGGCCAGCGGCGCGCGCCTGCCCTCGGTGCGCGAGTGCGCCAAGCGACATGGCGTGAGCCCCACCACGGTGGTGGCCGCCTACGACCAACTTCAGGCCCAGGGCCTGGTGGAGGCCAGGCGACAACGCGGATTTTTCGTGCGCGACACCCCTTCGCTGCCGCAACGCCGCGCCACACCCACATCGCCCACGTCGCCCATACCGAGGCCGGTGGACGCCACCGCGCTGATCCGCGGCATGTTCGAGCGCCGAGCCGGCGCGCCCGGCCCGGCCATGGGCGCCCTGCCGGCGGATTGGCTGGATCTGCCCTTGCTGCACCGAGCGATGCGCAGTGCAATGGCCGCCGACGACAGCGCGCTGCACTACGGCGAGCCGGCCGGTGATGCACGTCTGCGCGAGGTGCTGGCACGCCGGCTGTCGGACATCGGCGTGCAGGCTTCGGCCGCGCAGATCATCACCACGATCGGCGCCACCCACGCGCTCGACATCGTGTCGCGCGCGCTGCTCGCCCCCGGCGATGCGGTGCTGGTGGACGAACCCGGCTGGGCGGTGGAGTTCGCGCGGCTGAGCCGGCTGGGCCTGCGCCTGCTGCCGGTGCCGCGCGGCACCAACGGGCCGGATCTGGCGGTGATGCGCGCGCTGATCGAAGCGCATCGGCCGCGCATGTACGTGACGGTGTCGGTGTTGCACAACCCCACCGGCACATCGCTCTCGCTGGCCCATGCTCACCAGCTGTTGCAGCTGGCCAGCGAATTCGATCTCACCCTGGTCGAAGACGACACCTATGCCCACCTCGCGCCCGCCCATGCGCCGCGCCTGTCGGCGCTCGATGATCTGCGCCGCACGATCTACATCTCGGGCTTTTCGAAGATCCTCACGCCGAACTGGCGCGTGGGCTACATCGCCGCCCCGCCCCACCTCGTGGATGCACTGGTCGACGTGAAGTTGCTCTCGACCCTGAGCACGCCCACGCTGCCCGAGCGCGCCATCGCGATCCTGCTGGAGCAAGGCGCGCTGCGCCGGCATGCCGAGCGCGTGAACACCCGGCTCGATGCGGCGCGCCAGCGTGCTCAGCGGCTGGCGCAGGAGGCGGGTTGCCGCTTCGTGACGCCGCCGCAAGGCCTGTTTGGCTGGCTCGACGTGGGCGTGGATACCGAACGTCTGGCGCAGGTGCTGCTCGATGGCGGCTGGCTGATCGCGCCGGGGCGGCTGTTTCATGCCACGGCCAAGCCCACCACGCTGATGCGCATCAACTTCGCCACCTCGCAGGATGCGCGCTTCTGGCAGGCTTTGGTGGCGGCAAGAGCCGAGCTCGCCTGAGCGAGACTGCGCAGGCCCTCAGCGCGAGCCCAGCACGTCCCAGCGCTCCAGCGCCGCCATCAGCTCGGCCTCGATCTGCGCAAAGCGCTGCTGCAGTTCGCCCACACGATGCGGTTCGCCGACATACAACTCGCTGCTGGCCAGGCGCTCGCCAATCTCTTTCTGCTCCAGCTCGAGCTGCTCGATCAACTTGGGCAGGCCGTCGAGCTCGCGCTGCTCCTTGAAGCTGAGCTTGCGCTTGGGCGCCGCCGCGGCCGAGGGCGTTGGCTTGCTGGTGGATGTGGACGCAGCCGCGGGCGGCGGCGCGGCGTTTGCCGCTTGGGCGACGCGGCTGCGTGCGCGTTGCAGCAGCCAATCCTCGATACCCCCTTCGTATTCGCGCCACAAACCTGGCCGGCCGCCCGCCGATTCATCGCCCTCCCAGGCGATCGTGCTGGTGACCACGTTGTCGACAAAGCGCCGATCGTGGCTGACGAGGAACACGGTGCCCGGGTAGCTCTGCAGCAGCTCTTCGAGCAATTCGAGCGTGTCGATGTCGAGATCGTTGGTGGGCTCGTCGAGCACCAGCACATTGGCTGGCAACGCGAACAGCCGCGCCAGCAGCATGCGGTTGCGCTCGCCGCCGGACAGCGTGCGCACCGGCGCATTGGCCCGGTCCGGCGAAAACAGGAAATCGTTCAGATAGCTCATCACATGCTTGCGCTGGCCGCCGATCTCCACCCATTCGCTGCCGGGGCTGATGCTGTCGGCCAGCGTGGCATTCAGGTCGAGGCCATCGCGCATCTGGTCGAAATACGCCACTTGCAGATTGCTGCCGCGCCGCACACTGCCGCCGGTAGGTTCGCGCAGGCCGAGGATGATCTCCAGCAAGGTGGTCTTGCCGGCGCCGTTGGGCCCGATCAGGCCCACCTTGTCGCCGCGCAGCAGTGTGGCGCTGAAACGATCGACGATCACTTTGCCAGCACCGCCATCGGGCGCGGGGAAGCGCATCGACACCTCCTTCATCTCGGCAACGATCTTGCCGCTGGGCACGCCGGCATCCACCTCCAGCCGCACCTGGCCCAGCGATTCGCGCCGCTGTGCGCGTTGTTCACGCAGCTTCACCAGCCGAGCAATGCGGCCCACGCTGCGCGTGCGGCGCGCTTCGACGCCCTTGCGCACCCACACCTCTTCCTGCGCCAGCAGCTTGTCGGCACGCGCGCTTTCGAGCGCTTCGGATTCGAGCTCCCGCGCCTTGGTGGCTTCGTAGGCGCTGAAGTGGCCCGGATAGCTGCGCAAGGTGCCGCGATCGAGCTCGATGATGCGGGTGGCCACGGCATCGATGAAGGCGCGGTCATGCGAGATCAGCAGCAAGGCGCCGCGCCAGTCGCACAGCAGATCCTGCAGCCACTGGATCGAATCGAGGTCGAGGTGGTTGGTGGGCTCGTCGAGCAGCAGCACGTCGGGCCGCGCCACCAGGGCCTGCGCCAGGGCCACGCGTTTTTTCATGCCGCCGGACAAGGTGCGCACCACCGAGGCGCCGTTCAGGTGCAGGCGCTGCAGTGTTTCCTGCACACGCTGCTCCCAGTTCCAGCCGTCGAGGGCATCGAGGCGGGTGTGCATGTCGTCGAAGGAAATAATGGGGTCAGAGTCATTTTTCGGCGCGCCCGAAAATGACTCTGACCCCACCATTTCCTCGGTGTGCAGGTGTTCTTCGTAGAGGATGCGCAAAGCTTTTGCTTCGGCAACGCCTTCGCTGACGACATCGAACACCGCCGCATCGGGATCGAATTGCGGCTCCTGCGGCACATACACGCGCCGCAGCGTCTGCTGCGCCTGCAGCACGCCGTCGTCGGGTTTTTCGAGGCCGGCGAGGATTTTCAGCAGCGACGACTTGCCGGCGCCGTTGCGCCCGATCAGCGCCACGCGTTCACCGGATTCGAGCGACAGGCTCGCGCCGTCGAGCAGGGGCACGTGGCCAAAGGCCAGGTGCGCGTTGGAGAGGGAGATGACAGCCATGGGCGATTGTCGGCGAGACACCGCTTCGCCGTGGCCGGCGTGGACCGAATCCGACGCTCGCTGGCTTGTCAGCCCCGCAAGCCGCGTTCCAGCGCATCGACGAACATGCGCGCCACGTCGAAGCCGGTCTGATCGGTGATCTCGCGAAAGCAGGTGGGGCTGGTGACATTGATCTCGGTGAGCGAATCGCCGATCACGTCCAGCCCCACCAGCAGCAGGCCGCGCGCTGCCAGGATCGGGCCGAGCGCCTCGGCGATCTCGCGATCACGCTCGGTGAGCGGCTGCGCGACACCCTTGCCGCCGGCGGCGAGATTGCCGCGAATCTCGCTGCCCTGCGGGATGCGCGCCAGGGAAAACGGCACCGGCTCACCACCGATGACCAGGATGCGCTTGTCGCCCTTGACGATCTCCGGCAGGTACTTCTGCACCATCAGCGTGGTGCGGCCGTCGTGATTGAGGGTTTCGATCACCGAGCCGAGGTTCAACCCGTCAGGCCCGACACGGAAGATGCCCATGCCGCCCATGCCGTCGAGCGGCTTGAGGATGATGTCGCGATGCTCGTCGTGAAAGGCCCGCACCGCCTGTGCATCGCGGGTGACCAATGTGGGCCCGATGAACTGCGGAAATTCGAGGATCGCGAGTTTTTCCGGGTGCTCACGCAGCGCGGCCGGTTTGTTGAAGACGCGCGCGCCTTCGCGCTCGGCCTGCTGCAGCAGATGCGTGGCGTAGAAAAACTCGCTGTCGAACGGCGGATCCTTGCGCATCAGCACGGCATGGGTGTCGCGCAGCGGCAGATCATGTTGTTGCGCGACTCTGAACCAGGCGTCCGCGAGCCCGGTCAACCGAATTTCGCGCGCGCCGCGTGCGGTGACCGATCCCCCGCGTACCCACGCCAGATCACGCGTTTCGCAGGCCCACAGGAGATGCCCGCGCGAAGCCGCCTCGCGCATCATCGCGAAGGTGGAATCCTTGTAGGTCTTGAACGATTCCAGCGGGTCGGCCACGAACAGCAGATTCACGTACACGCTCCCAGGATCAACGAGCCCGCCACTGTTGCACAAACAGCGCGATCCCGCCGGCCACCACGCCCCAGAAGGCCGAACCGATGCCAAACAGCGTGAGGCCGGAGAGCGTGACGAGGAAGGTGAGGATCGCGGCGTCGCGATGCCGCTCGTCCTTCAGCGCACCGGCCAGCCCGGCGCCGATCGTGCCCACCAGCGCCAGGCCGGCCACCGCCGCCACCAGCTCGCGCGGAAACGCGCCCAGCGCAGCCGCCACCGCGCCGCCGGCGAGGCCCACGACGAGGTAAAAGCCGCCCGCCGACACCGCCGCCACGTAGCGCCGCGCGGGATCTTCATGCGCTTCGCGGCCCATGCAGATCGCGGCCGTGATGGCCGCCAGGTTGAACGCATAACCACCGAACGGCGCCAGCACAACGCCCACCAGCCCGGTGGCCGAGATCGATGCCGACACCGGCGTGTCGTAGCCCGACGCACGCTGCGCCGCCACGCCCGGCAGATTCTGCGAGGCCATGGTCACCACGAACAGCGGAATGGCCAGGCCGATGGTGGCGCCGAGGGTGAATTGCGGGGTGGTCCACACCGGCACGGCCCAGGCCCAGGGCACGGCGGTCATGTCGAGCCGGCCCTGCGCCATGGCCACGGCGGTGCCGGCCACCAGCACCGCGGGCACCGCGTAGCGCGGCCACGCGCGGCGGCCGATCACATACACCAGCGCCATGAGGGCCACCAGCGCCGGGGCGCTGCTCGCCGCCTTGGCTGCGTCGAGGCCGAAGCGGGTGAGCACACCGGCGAGCAGGGCCGAGGCCAGCGCCATCGGCAGCTTGTCCATCACGCGTTCGAAGGCGCGTGTGGCACCGGCCAGCAGGATCAGCAGCGAACAGACAATGAAGGCGCCCACCGCTTCGGGCATCGTGATGCCGCTGGTGGCCGCGATCAGCGCCGCGCCGGGTGTGGACCAGGCGGTGAGCACCGGCTGACGCGTCCACAGCGACAAGCCGATGCTGGTGACGGCCATGCCGATGCCGAGTGCCCAGATCCACGAGGCGGTCTGGCCCGGTGTGGCGCCCAAGGCCTGCGCCGCCTGGAACACGATCGCCACCGAGCTGGTGAAGCCCACCAGCACCGCCACGAAGCCGGCGACGATGGCCGAGGCCGACAGGTCGCCCCGCATGGGCTCAGATCGCCACTTTGGCGCCGAGCTCCACAACGCGGTTGGCCGGCAGGTTGAGGAAGTCGGCCGCCGCGGCGGCGTTGCGGTGCATGCTGGAGAACAGCTTCTCGCGCCACATCGCCATGCCATCGCCGATCGACGGGATGACGATGTCGCGGGAGAGGAAGTAGCTCGTGTCCATCTCGTCGAGCCCGACGCCTCGGCCTTCGAGCAATTGCAGCGCTTCGGGTACATCGGGATCGTTCTTGAAGCCGAAGTTGAGCGTGACGCGCCAGCAATCGTGCCCCATGGGCTGCATCTCCAGGCGTTTGCCCAGGCCGATCCACGGCACATCGTGGTGACGCACGGTGACGAACAGGTTCTGCTCGTGCAGCACCTTGTTGTGTTTGAGGTTGTGCATCAGCGCATTGGGCGTGATCTCGGCGTCGGACGACAGGAAAACCGCCGTACCCGGCACGCGCGTGGGGGGGCTCACGAACACCGCCTCGAGGAAGCTGCGCAGATCGATCGAGTCTTCGCGCAACCGGGCGGCCATCATCTCGCGCCCCTGCATCCAGGTGAGCATCAGCAGGAACATGCCACAACCGATGACCAGCGGAAACCAGCCGCCGGAAAAGAGCTTGAGCATGTTCGACGCGAAGAAGGCCACGTCGATGACGAAGAAAAATCCCGTAGCGGCGATACACAGCGGCAGCGGGTACTTCCAGCCGTAGCGCACCACGAAGAACGTCATGATGGTGGTGATCGTCATGTCGAGCGTGACCGCGATCCCGTAGGCGCTGGCCAGCTTCGACGACGTGCCGAACAGCACCACCGCCAGCACGATGAACACGTACAGGCCCCAGTTCACGAACGGCACGTAGATCTGGCCGGTATCACGCACCGAGGTGTGCTTGATGTGCATGCGCGGCAGCAGGCCCATCTGGATGGCCTGCTTGGTGATCGAAAACGCCGCCGAGATCAGGGCCTGCGAGGCGATCACCGTCGCGCCGGTGGCCAGGATGACCAGCGGCAGTCGCAGGGCTTCAGGCGCCATCAGATAAAACGGATTGCTCACCGCCTCCGGCCGCATCAGCAGCAGGGCGCCCTGGCCGAAGTAGTTGATCACCAGCGCCGGCATGACAAAGCCATACCAGGCGATGCGTATCGGCAGACGGCCGAAGTGGCCCATATCGGCGTAGAGCGCTTCGCCGCCGGTGACCACCAGCACCACGGCACCGAGCATCACGAAGGCCACCCACCGGTGCTCGGCGAAGAAGGCCACGGCGTAACGGGGGTCGAGGGCCACCAGCACGCCGGGCTCCTGCGCGATCAAGGGCAGGCCGAGGCACACCAGCACGATGAACCACACCAGCGTGATCGGCCCGAACGCCTTGCCGATGTCGCCAGTACCAAAACGCTGCGCGGCAAACAGCACCGTGAGCACCACCAGCGTGACCGGGATCACCACATGATGCATGCCGGGCGCGACCACCGTGAGCCCTTCGACTGCCGACAGCACCGAGATGGCCGGCGTGATGACGCCGTCACCATAAAACACGGCCGTGCCGAAGATGCCGAGCACCATCAGGCGCGCACGCAGCTTGGGCTTGTCCTTGACGGCGCTGGTGGCCAGCGCCAGCATGGCGATCAAGCCGCCTTCGTTGTTGTTGTCGGCGCGCAGGATCAGCAGCACATACTTGAACGAGACAACGATGGTCATCGTCCAGAAGATGAGCGACAACACGCCCAGCACGTTGTCGGGTGTCACCGGCACATGGGCGCCGTGAAACACTTCCTTCAGTGCATAGAGCGGGCTGGTGCCGATATCGCCGTACACGACACCCAGGGCGCCGAGTGTGAGCCCGGCAATCGCGCCAGGGCTTTTGGCTGTAGCTGATCCCACGTTGAGGCGCCCGAACAAACGGGCTGTACTAGGCGAAGCGACGATTGTGCGCTTGGCGTTGTGCGGCGCGTCAATCGGCGACGCGCCGATCCAACGCCTGAGCGTGACACGGCGACGATCTTCGGTTACTCGTAGATTTCGGCTTCCGGATCGGTGGATTCGAGCTCGTAGCTCGCCGCCAGCATGGCCAGGCGGCCGATCACCCCGTACATGTAGAACCGATTTGGTGCGCTGACGCCCGGTTTTTCACCCGGCTTGGGCAAGTAGTGGCTCTCGGCAAACGCCAACGGCACGAAGCTCGCGCCGGGCGCATTGAGGTTTTCGTCGATGCCGCGCTCGGCATGCACACGGTAGAAACCGCCCACCACGTAGCGGTCGATCATGTAGACCACCGGTTCGGCCACCGCGTCGTTCACACGCTCATAGGTGGGCACGCCTTCCTGGATGATGACCTCGGTGACCGCCTGACCATCCTTCACCACACCCATCTTGTTGCGGGTGCGGCGGTTCACTTCGTCGAGCTCCTTGGCATCGCGCACCGTCATGATGCCCATGCCGTAGGTGCCGTTGTCGGCCTTGACGACGACAAACGGCTTTTCGTGGATGCCGTATTCCTTGTACTTGCGGCGGATCTTGCCGAGCAGCGCATCCACGTTGCTCTGCACACACTCCATGCCCGAGCCATCCTGCCAGTTGACCTTGCCGCACTGGGTGTACATCGGGTTGATGAGCCACGGGTCCATGCCCAGCAGCTTGGCGAACTTCTTCGCCACTTCTTCGTAGCTGTGGAAATGGTTGGTCTTGCGGCGTACCGCCCAGCCGGCGTGCAGCGGCGGCAACAGGTACTGCTCGTGCAGGTTTTCCAGCACCTTGGGCAGGCCAGCCGAAAGGTCGTTGTTCAAGAGCACGGTGCAGGGATCGAAATCCTTCAGCCCCAGACGACGCTGGGTGCGCAGAAGCGGCTCCACTGTCAGCTCGGTGCCGTCGGGCAGCGGCAGGCGGGTGGGTTCGGTGATGGTGTCATCCAGCGTGCCCAGGCGCACATTGAGCCCGGCCTGGGTGAAGATCTGGACCAGACGCTGCACGTTCATCAGGTAGAACGAGTTGCGGGTGTGCTTTTCGGGGATCAACAGCAGGTTCTTGGCTTCCGGGCAGATCTTCTCGATCGCCGCCATCGCCGCCTGCACCGCCAAAGGCAGCATCTCGACCGTGAGGTTGTTGAAGCCGCCGGGGAACAGGTTGGTATCCACCGGCGCCAGCTTGAAGCCAGC
>JANMAS010000004.1:0-8970 GCA_031359975.1 Burkholderiales bacterium | reverse complement strand
CGTCGTCGGTCTTCAGGCTGATCCGAATCGACTTGCGGCCCTCGTAGTGGCCTTGCAGTTCGGGCGGGATCCTGCTGTGAAAATGATAGAACCGGCTGCCCTTGCGTTTGACAAGGTGGGGATGACGCGATTGCATTCGTTGAATGGTACGACGGGCCGCGCGATCGACCCCGCAGCGGTTCGTCAGTACGCCTTCTCGTGCCCGATCGGCGCCGTCACCTCCGTGTCCAGCGGCCCGAGTGGGCGCTAGGAAAGAGCTGTCAGTTGGCGCCGGCGGCGTCTTCGGGCTCGACGATCTCGATCGTCTGGTCCACTGCCTGGTCGTACGCGCGCAATTCGTCGGCACCTTGCTTGGGGATAAGCGGCTTGTCGAGCGGGCGGCAAATGCGGCTGTGCAGTCGCGCCAGGAGCTCGGAGCGCTCCACCGCCTGGATGATCGTTTCCGGATCCGTGAGCAGGATGAACGGATTGCTGTGGGTGACGATTTGCGGCATGAGGGGCTCCGGTTGGCAGGCGGTTTGAGTTGTTTCAACCTGGAAACAACTCTAGGGCCCCAACGCCAGAAGCGGCAGTCATCCGCGCGACAGAACGCGTGTCAGGGTTTATCCGACAACCCTGTGAGAAGCCCGGATCAGGCGCGTCAGCCTCGAAGCGCGCTATGGCAGCGCTTGCAGGCGCTTGACGAGAAAATCGCGGTCGGCCTTGGCCGCCCGATCGGCGGCGGTTTCACCCTGGCTGTTGCGAAGCGACCGATTGGCGCCCTTGGCCAGCAGCAGATCGACGCAGCCTTCGGCGCCGTACATCGCGGCCATCATCAGCGGCGTGACGTTGCCGCCTGCCAGCGGATCGACCGGTGCGCCGGCGTCCAGCAGCAGCTGCACAGCCTTGGGTTCCGTGCCGCTGGCAGCATAGTGAATCGGCGACCAGCCCGGCAGATGCACCTTGGCGCCGCGCTCGATGAGCCGCTTCATCACGCCCAGCTGGCCCTTGAGCGCCGCGATCATCAGCGCGGTTTCGCCAGCCTGGTTGGTGGCGTTGACGTTGAGCCCGGGCGCATCGGCGAGCTGCGCCGCCACACCGTTGGAGCCCAGCTGCAAAGCCAGCAGCAAGGGCAGCTGTCCCTTTGCATTCCTGACGTTGACATCGACGCCATCCTTCAACACCGAGGGCAGGCTGCGCGCGTTATCGATCGCCACGGCCTGCCACAGATCGTCGGTCGGGCTGGCGGCGGCAGCCATCGATATGAGCGCAGTCGATACAACAAATATGGCTTTAGCGACAGTGCTTTGAATCAGCTTATTCATGTTTCACTTGAGGTATTGTCAGCTGCCGGCAAGGTCACCCGGAACAGCCTTTCAAAGTTGTCGCGGCTCGCCTGGGCGATCGTTTCGACCGTTTCACCACGCAGCTCGGCAATCTGGCGCGCCACCCAGGGCACGTAGGCCGGCGAGTTGGTCTTGCCGCGATAGGGCACCGGGGCCAGATACGGGCTGTCGGTTTCGATGAGCAGGCGATCGAGCGGCACCTGCATGGCCACGTCGCGCAACGATTGGGCATTGCGGAAGGTGACGATGCCGGAGAACGAGATATGAAAACCCATCGCCAGCGCCGCATCGGCCACCGCCTGGGTTTCGGTGAAGCAGTGAAAAACGCCGCCAGCCCGCTCACCACCCTCCTCGGCCAGGATGGCCAGCGTGTCGTCGCTGGCCGAGCGTGTGTGGATGACCAGCGGCAGGCCCGTGCTCACCGCCGCGCGAATGTGCTGGCGGAAACGCTCGCGCTGCCAGGCCATGTCGGCCACGGTGCGATCGCCGAGGCGGTAGTAATCGAGCCCGGTTTCGCCGATGGCCACCACCTTGGGGCCCTGCGCCCACTCGATCAGCAGCCCGGCGCTCGGCTCCTGCACGCCTTCGTTATCCGGGTGCACACCCACAGTGGCCCAGAGGTTGGGGTGGTTGTCGGCCAGATCGCGCACGCGGGGAAATTCCTCGAGCGTGGTGCAAATGCACAGCGCACCCAGCACCTGCGCCGCCCGCATGTCAGCCAGGATGCGATCGATGTGCTGGTGCAGCTCGGGGAAGACGAGGTGGCAGTGGGAATCGACAAACACGCAGGGTCAGATCGTCTGGGTGGGTTTGCTCGAAGCGATCGATGTGCCGAGCATTTCTTCGATGCGGATCTTGAGCTGGCGGGTTTTGTCGTCCACCGGAAAACGCACACCCACGCCCTGGGTGCGGCCACCGGAGGCATTGGCCGGCGTCACCCAGCCCACCTTGCCGGCCACCGGATAACGCTGGGCATCGTCGGGCAGCGAGAGCAGCAGGTAGATGTCGTCGCCGAGCTTGTAGTCGCGCGTGGTGGGCACAAACAGCCCGCCCTCGGCAAAGATCGGAATGTAGGCCGCGTACAGCGCGCCCTTCTCCCGGAACACAAGCTGGATCACGCTTGGCCGGCCGGCGGCTGCGGCGGGCAGGGTCGGTCGGCCGGTGGGTTCGCTCATGCCGCCGAGTGTAGCGAACGGGTGGCTGGCGGTGGCGGCTTGTCACCGGGCCGGCTGCGCGGCTTTTTCCACGCGCCGTGGCCCTGCGCCACCAGGCTTTCAACCAGCAAGGGGGCGTTCACCGGATGATCGTCGTGGCGCGAGGCACGCACCAGCTCGCGCGACCAGCCCGCCAGGGCCGCCAGCTCGGCGCCGGCCGGGATGGCCGCAGCCGGCAGGTAACGCGGCATGGCACCCACGGCAACAGCCATCGCGTCATGGCAGACCTTCTGCATCGATTCAATCGCGCGGGGCAGCGGCAAGCCGACAAACAACCCCGCGTCACCCTGGGCTACAGCACGCGCCACCTGGCCCCAGAACACCGCGTCGAGCCTGTCGGCTGCCAGATCGCGCGCCTCCAGCGGCCGGCCACCGGCGGCGGCGAGCACCACGGCGGGCTCGACCACGCCTTGCTCGGCCAGCCAGTGCAGGCTGGTCCTGGCATCCGGCGCCACCATGCGCAGCTTCTGGCAGCGGCTGCGGATGGTGGGCAGCAGCAGATCCGGATCGGTGGTGGTGAGCACCAGGCGCACCGAGGCGGCGGGTTCTTCGAGTGTCTTGAGCAAGGCACTCGCCGCCGTGGCGTTCATCGCATGAGCGGGATGCAGCACGATCACCTTGGCGCGGCCGCGCGATGGCGTGGTCGCGGCCCAGGCGATTGCCGCGCGGATGGCATCCACCTTGATGTCGCGACCGGGCTTCTTCTTCGATGACTTGCCTTCGCCATCGGCTGCACCTTCGGCGGCATCGTCAGCCGCATTCAGCCCCATGCGCAAAGCCAGCTCCTCCGGCACGAGCAGCTTCAGATCCGGATGGGTGTGGGCGTCGACCAGCCTGCACGCCGCGCATTGGCCACACGGCGCCACAGCGCGATCGCCCTCGCACAACCAGGCGGCCGCCAGGTGAGCCGCCAGCTGGTAGTGGCCCAGACCGGCAGGGCCATGCAACAACAAGGCGTGGCCACGATGATGGTCCAGCACCTGGCGATGCATCGTCACCAGCCATGGCAGCAAGGGTGTCACCACAAGCCTCGCGCTGCCACGATATCGACAATCGCCTCACGCACCTCGGCCGGGGTGCGCTGGGCATCCACGCGGGCAAAACGCCGCGGTGCCGCGGCGGCCCGGGCGGCGTACACATCCCGAACACGCGCGAAGAACGTTTCGTCCATCGCCTCGAACCGATCCGGCGCTCGCGCGGCGCCTCGCCGTTGCGCGGCGATGGCCGGCGGCAGATCGAACCACAGCGTGAGATCGGGCTGGCGGCCTTGCTGCACCCAGTGCTCGAGGCTGTCGAGCATCGTCATGTCGACCCCCCGACCGCCGCCTTGATACGCAAAGGTGGCATCGGTGAAGCGATCGCACACCACCACCGCGCCGCGTGCCAGAGCCGGTTCGATGCGCTGCATGAGATGGTCGCGGCGCGCCGCAAACACCAGCAGCGTCTCGCTCACCGCGTCCATCGCCTGCGTCAACACCATCTGCCGCAAGCTTTCGGCGAGCTCGGTGCCGCCGGGTTCGCGGGTCAGCAGCACCTCCCTGCCCTGCGCGGCAAACGCATCGGCGAGCATCGGCACATGCGAGGATTTGCCGGCGCCGTCGATGCCTTCGAAGGTGATGAAAAGGCCGTTCATGCGGGGCTCATTTTGCGTTGCCACTGCGCTGATAGCGATCGACGGCGCGTTCATGCTCGGCCAGGGTTTCGCTGAACTGGCTGGTGCCGTCGCCACGCGCCACAAAATACAGCGCCTTGGTGGCCTCCGGCCGCAGCACCGCGCGCAGCGAAGCCGCCCCCGGCGCGGCGATCGGCGTGGGCGGCAAACCGCCGCGCAGATAGCTGTTGAACGGCGTGTCGGCTTGCAGATCGCGCTTGCGCAGATTGCCGTCGAACCCAGCGCCCATGCCGTAGATCACGGTGGGGTCGGATTGCAGCGGCATGCCGATGCGCAGACGATTGAGAAACACCCCCGCCACCTTGCCGCGATCGGCCGGGGCGCCGGTTTCCTTTTCAACCACCGAAGCCAGGATCAGTGCGTCGTCCATCGTTCGCAAGGGGGAATCCGGCGCATGGTCGGCCCAGGCGGTTTCGAGCTGACGTTGCATCGCCAGGTGCGCACGGCGCAGCACGGCCAGGTCGCTCACGCCGCGGCTGTAGGCGTAGGTGTCGGGGAAAAACCGGCCTTCGGCGGCCTGCTGCGGCGCCCCGACGGCGGCCATCAGCTGTGCGTCGGTCATGCCCTTGGACGCCGGCTTCAGCGCCGGCGCGTTGGCCAGCGCCGCGCGAAACTGGCGCAGCGTCCAGCCTTCGACGAGACGCACGTTGAGCAGCGTCTCATCGCCCTGCACCATCTTGCGCAGCAGGTCGACCGGCGTGGTGCCGGCCTCGATGGAATAACTGCCGGCGCGGATGCGTCGCGCGTCGCCCGACCAGCGAAACCACTCATACAGCAACGCCGGCGAGGTGTGCACGCCAGCGTCCACCCAGGCCTTGGCGGTTTCGCGCGGCGATGCGCCTGGCTCGATCGACACCTCGATATCGCCGCTGGCCAGCACGAGCGGTTGTTGCAGCCACCACCAGCCGGCTGCGAACAGGCTCAAGGCGGCCACAAGTGCCAAGCCGGCCGTCCAGGCCAAGCCACTGATAAATCGCTTCATTGACCGTACGGCAGAGTCCGCGAAGACCCTTCGGGACATCGACACATGGCGATGATGATAATCGGCCGATGAACGTCGCCACCCCTTCGGCCTCCTCCGATTCATCGTCGATCCATGGCGCCACGCGGCTCGCCGACTGGGGCGTGATTCGCGCCAGCGGCGCCGATGCGCCAGGCTTTCTGCACAGCCAGCTCACCCAGGATGTGACCAGTCTGCCAGCGGGCCAGGCGCGGCTCGCCGGCTATTGCTCGGCCAAGGGCCGGCTGCTGGCGAGCTTTGTGATGTGGAAGGCTGAAAGCGGCGATGTGCTGCTTGCCTGCAGTGCCGATCTGCTGCCCGCCGTGCTGAAGCGGCTGAGCATGTTTGTGCTGCGCGCCAAGTGCAAGCTGAGCGATGCCAGTGCCGACATGGCATGCTGGGGCCTGACGGGCACCGCCGCCGCGCAGGCCCTGGGTGGCCGTGCGACCGCCGAGCCTTGGGCGGTGAGCGAATCCGCGCAAGCCACCATGGTGCGCCTGCCGGATGCCGTTGCGGATGCCGTTGCCGATGCCGGTGCCACCGACACCGGACCGGTCGCTCGCTGGCTGGCCTTTGTGGCCGCCGAATCCGACGCGGCGGCCCGGCTGGCCGCGATGCCCGGCGTGTCGGCCGACACCTGGGCCGGCCTCGAAGTGGCCAGCGGCTGGCCGCGCATCACTGCGGCAACGGCCGAGCAATTTGTGCCGCAGATGATCAATTTCGATCTGATCGACGGCGTCAACTTTCAAAAGGGCTGCTACCCCGGCCAGGAAGTGGTGGCGCGCAGCCAGTACCGCGGCACGGTGAAGCGACGGCTGTTCCGCTTTGCGTCGAGCGTGGCCGCCGCGCCGGGCGCCGAGGTGTTTCATGCGGCGGATGCCACGCAGCCTGCCGGCATGGTGGTCAACGTGGGCGCCTGGGGTGACACCCGGCACGCCATGCTCGTCGAATTGAAACTCAGCGCGCTCGATGGCGGCACCCTGCATCTGGCCACCGCCGACGGCGCGCCGATGCACCGGCTGGCCATGCCGTACGACGTGCCCGAACCCGGCTAGCGCCTCAATCGCACTTCCCGTGTCACCCTTCACAGCGCCTTGAAAATCGCTCGCGCAGGAGTTCACGAATGATTTGTGGGCGTCAGCGGCTGTTCATCTACTATCGACTGACGCCCGGTGATACCGCCGCAACCCTGCGATTGTTGATCCAGGCGCAGCACGCGCTGATGGGCCGGATTGCCGGTCTTGATGCGGCGTTGATGCGCAGGCCATCGGCGCCGGGCAGCCCGGTCACGCTGATGGAAACCTACACCGTCGACGCGCGCATCGATCCGGACGGCGTGAGCCCTCAAACCCAGCTCCTCATCGAGCAGACGTTCTCGGCGCTACTCGGCTCGAATCTCGACGGGCAGCGCCACGTCGAAGTATTCGAAGCATGTGTCTAGCGGCCCTGGCCATCGATCAGAACCGGCGTTTCCCGCTCGTCATCGCGACCAATCGCGATGAGTTCTTCCAACGCCCGGCAGCGCGCCTGGCGTGGTGGTCGCCCGGCTCCGGCTTGCCCGATATTCTCTCCGGCCGAGACATGGCCGCTGGCGGCACCTGGCTGGGCCTCACCGCCGCCGGGCGCCTTGCCTTGGTGACCAACGTGCGCCGCGCTTACCAGCCCGATCGCGAAGCGCCATCACGGGGGTCCATCGTGCCGGCCTGGCTGCGCGGCGATGTGCCGGCCGATCGGTTCTGGATGGGCGTGGGCTTGTCGGGGCACCACCCGTTCAACCTGATCGCCGCCGACTTTCGACTCGGCGAATGCTTCTTTGGCAGCAGCGAATCGCCCTACGCGCTACGCATCGATCGCGCCTTCGTCGGCGTCTCGAACGCCGGGCTCGACACGCCCTGGCCCAAGGTGGTGACGCTCAAACAAAGGATGCGCGAGGCGATGCGCCAGGCGCCGCACACCGAAGCCTTGGCAGCGCGCCTGTTCGAGGCGCTGGCCGATCGCACGCCGACCGACGATGACAGCCTGCCCGCCACAGGCATCCCGATCGATACCGAGCGCCAACTCTCCAGCGCGTTTGTGCGCATGCCCGACGCCACCTACGGCACGCGCTGCTCCACGCTGGTGATCACCGAGCGCATCGACAAACGCAACATCACCCACGTCTTCGAGCGCACCTTCAGCGCGCGCGGCGGCTTGGCGCTGATGCGCCGCTCGACGCTGAAGGATTGGCCACCACGCTACAGCCTGCCCGATGACGAAGCGCCCGTGGCGGTGCAAGGCCCCGTCTCCGAAGCCGAGCTGGCGGCCGATGCGGCGAAGCTGGTGCGCAAGCGCCGCGTACGCACGCTGCTGAAGCCGAGCCACAAGGCGGCGTAGGACCCCCGGCGCGTCATAACGCGCGGGTCATCTCCACATGCGCGATGCCGGCTTCGTCGAACTGCGGGCCGCGCGCCACAAATCCGGCTCGGCGATAAAACGCCGCTGCGCTCATCTGCGCATGCAGCAGCACTTCCCGATCGCCGCGAACGCGCGCCGCCGAGATCAGCGCGTCGAGCACATCGCGGCCGATGCCGCTGCCGCGAACGCCGGACAGCACGGCCATGCGGCCGATCTTTGCCACGCCGGGTACGTGATCGAGCAGGCGCCCGGTGGCCACCGCATCGCCGAAACGGTTGATCGCCACCGCGTGCAAAGCCGTCTCGTCCGCCGAATCCCATTCCATCTCGGCTGGAATGCGTTGTTCATCGACGAACACGGTGGTGCGAATCGCCTGCGCTTGATGGGATAGCGCCGCCCACTCGCCCACACGCACGCTGACCATCGGCTCACCGGCCTCGAACGCCCGCAATGCGTCGCGCAACGCAGGCGGCACCGGCTTTGCGCCCTGCGCCTGGGCGTCGGCAAACACATACACCAGCTCACCATGCACCAGCGCCTGCTCGCCGCGGCACACCGCCACCTCGAAGACCAGCGACGAGTTGCCCACACGCGCGCAGCGGATGCCGATCTGCAGCAGATCGTCATAACGCGCCGGGGCGTCGTACTGCAGCGTGGCCTTGCGCACGAACAGGTCGCCGCCCAGCGAGTGCATCGTGCCTTCATAGGGCACCGCCATCGCGCGCCAGTAGCTGGCCAGCGCGGTGTCGATGTACATCAGGTAGTGGCTGTTGAAGACGATCTTCTGCATGTCCACTTCAGCCCAGCGCACACGCAGCGAATCGACAAAGCGGAAGTCGGCGGGTTTCATGGTCACCAATCAGGGGTTCGGTTTCAACGCGCCCAGGCGCGTGCCAGGGCGTCGGCGGCTACCGCGTGCGCCAGCGACGCTTCTTTCACCACACGGCCCATCTTGATGAAGTCGTGGGTGACGCCGCGGTAGATTTCCAGCTCGACGGGCACGCCGCCTGCGCGCAAACGATCGGCATAGGCAATGCCTTCGTCGGCGAGCGGATCGCACTCGGCCAGGATCACACAGGCCGGCGCCACATCGGACACATCGTCGGCGTTGAGCGGCGCGAACCGCCAGTCACCGCGCATCGGGCGATCGATGTATTGATCGAAGAACCAGTCGATCGCCACCGATTCGAGCACGTAGCCGCTGCCGTAGGTGGTGTGCGAGGGTGTGTCGGCATAGGAGGTGGTGCCGGGCGTGATCAGCAACTGCAGCGACAGCGGCAGCCCGGTGTCGCGCGCATGCAGCGCACAGGCAGCGCACAGCGTACCGCCGGCGCTGTCGCCACCCACGGCCAGGCGGGTGGCGTC
>JANMAS010000611.1:0-3826 GCA_031359975.1 Burkholderiales bacterium | reverse complement strand
GCTTCGGCCGCGCCGGGGCGCGCGCTGGCGCCTGCCGCGCCGCTGTCGCCGCAGGAGCACGCCGTGGCCGTGGCGTGGGCCGGCCTGCTCGGCATCGACGCGGCGCAGATCCGGGCTGACGACACGCTGGCGTCGCTCGGTGGCGATGTGGATCTCGCCGGCCGTGCCGCGTTGGCCACCGAGGCGTCGCTCGGGTTTCGGCTCGATGCCGAACGCTACTTGCAGCACGCGTTGGGCCAGCTGGTGATGGCGGCTTCGGTGCTGGGCAGCAAGCCGCAGCCGGCTGCGGCGGCTGCGTCGGCCATGAGCCCGGCCGAGCAATCGCTGGCGCGCGTCTGGGCCACGCTGCTGAATGTCGATGTGCACACGGTGCTGCCGCAAGACAACTTCTTCGATCTGGGCGGTAATTCGTTGCTGGCCATGCGCGCCGCCGGGGAGATGGGCAAGCAGTTCGGTGCCAGCTTCGACGTGCGGCGCCTGGTGTTCGAAAGCTTGTCGCAGCTGGCCAACACGCCGGTCGTGGCCGCCGCGCCAGGCGGTCCGGTGGACGAATCACCCAAGCGTGAAGGCCTGTTCGGACGCCTGAAGGGTGTGTTCAAGCCCACGCGCTGATGCGGCTCGGAGGGTGGCGGTGCAGGCACCGCCGCCGTTCAGGCTGTGGCGGATCGATCTGAGCGTCGATCCGGCGCCGGCTGTGGAGGCCGGGCTGGATGCGCTCGAAATGGCGCGTGCGGGCCGGTTCGTCTTTCCGCGGCACGCCCGCCGCTATCGCGTATCCCATGCGGCGCTTCGCGCGCTGCTGGCTGACGGGCTGGGCATCGCGCCGGGCGAGGTGGTGTTCGAGCTGGGGGCGCATGGCAAGCCGTCGTTGGCCGTTGCGGCGCATGGCGGGGCGGCGTTGTCGTTCAACATGAGCCACTCCGACGATGTGGCGCTGGTGGCCACCGTCGCGCAAGCCGCTGCCGACATCGGTGTGGATGTGGAGCTGCTGCGCGACATGCCCGATGCGGTGGCACTCGCGCAGCGGCATTTCACGCCGTCGGAATGTGCCGAGATGGCAGCCGCCGCGGCGCTCGGTGAGGCCGCGCGCAACCTCGGCTTCCTGCGCGGCTGGACGCGCAAGGAGGCCTGTCTGAAAGCCATCGGCAGCGGGCTCAGCCTGGCACCGCACACCTTCGACGCGGGCCTCGCGCCCGAACATCGCATCGTGCCTATCGACACGCCGCAAGGCCAGCGCCGCGTGGCGGTGTGGTCGCTGCCCGACGACGGCGACATCGTTGCCGCATTGGCCCGCGTGGTCTGACGCTGACCCGCGCCGTCGATCACTCGGCAGGCAGCACCGGCAGTTCGACATACGACGGATTTGCGCCGCCCAGGAGCACCCGGTTGTCGGCCACCACGGCTTGGGTTTCTTCGTGGACATTGCCGCCGGTGTTGAGGTTGCGTTCCAAGCGCGGGAAGCTGCTGCTGGTGACGACAAAACGCAGCCGGTGCCCGACGGGGATGGTGTAGGCAATCGAGCGCATGTCGATCGTGATCGGCACCGCGACACCTGGCTCCAGCAACTTGGGCTGGCCCACGCCGTCGCGGTAGCGGGCGCGCAGCGCGCCTTCCTGGATGTTGACCGATCGCCCGTCGGGCCAGACGTGGCTGAGCCGGGCAATGAAGTCGGTGTCGCGGGCCGACGACGAGATGGTCAGCCGCGCGTGCAGCGGGCCGGCGATGCGCAGCGGCGCGGCCATCGGCTCGGAGGTGTAGACGAGCACGTCGGCGCGCGATTCCACATCACGCTGATTCTGCGGGCCGGCCTTGTCGGCTGGATTGGCGGTGCAGCAGATGGGGCCGCCACGCGTGGGCACCGGGTCCATCGGGTCGTAGCGATAGTCGTCGTGGCCGACGGGTGTGGCGGGTGCGGCGGCTTCAGGCTGCAGGCGTATCGTGCCCGTGCCGCTGGCGCTGTTGGCTTTGCCGCCGCTGTTGCCAAGCACCCAGCGCTGGGCCCGGGTGTCTTCGGGGGGCCAGGCCTTGGCTGTCAGCCAGCGGTGTTCGCCGAGCATGTAGTACAGGTAGGGCGGCAGGTCGTCCAGGCCCGGGCCCTGGCCGCGCAACCAGTGGTCGAACCAGCGCAGGAACCATTCCTTGTAGGGCTGATCGCTGTTGCGCACCTCGAGCTCGCCCCAGCGGTTGGTGAGCGCGGGGCCGGTGTGGTCGCAATGGTCACCCGGCGCGATCACCACATGCTGCTGACGCGCGATGCCGGGCGGCGCCGTCGTGCGCACCCATTCGCTCATCGCCAGCGTGTCGCCCAGGGTCTGGTCGCCCCAGCTGTTGACGATCAAGGCGGGTTTGGCCAGCGTGTCGCCGTCCATGAAGTAATCCAGCGAGCGCCACGCCGGATCGGTCAGCGGCGTGCAGATGTAATCGTCATACCCGTTGGGCACCGGCCGCGCACGTTGCACCAGGCTGTCGGTGGGCAGCTGGCGCAGGGCGGCGGTGATGTTCAACGCGTCGGGCTGCGGTGCCGCTGGATCCTTGGCGCCGTTGCGCACAAACCAGCCAAAGCCGCTGGCGAGGTTGAACACGCCCCCTTCGAAATAACCGCCGTAGGAGGCGCGCCCGTTCAGCAGGCCCAGGCCGCCGCCGGCTCCGAGCGCGATCATCGCGGTGTGCGCCGGGTGGTTGGCGCGGGCCAGCGAAAACTGGATCTCGCCGAGCGCCGAGCAGCCATAGGTGCCGATGCGTCCGTTCGACCAAGGTTGGGCCACGATCCAGTCGAGCAGCGCACGGCCGTCGCTGGTGCCGTGGCGGTAGGGGATGAACTCGCCCTGCGATCCGCCCGTGCCGCGCAGGTCGACCACCAGCACCGCATAGCCGTTGCGGGCGAAAAACGAGCTGCCGCCCAGGGCCTCGCCAAACCGCAGGCGGTCGTAGGGCACCCGCATCAACACGGTCGGCAGGTGACCCTGCGCACCATGGGGCCGATACAGGCTGGCGCTCAACTTGGCCCCGTCGGGCATGCTCACCACGATGTCGTGATCGACGCCGTAGCCAAATCGCCATTGGTTCACTCTGGCCAGCCAGGATGCCGGGATCGACTCCTGCACGCGGCTGCGCAGCGAGGGCGACATGATCACGATGGCCGTGGCCAGCACCCCTACGATCAGGGCGATGGCGAGCCCGAGGGCCACAAAGCGGACCTTGAACATGGGGGTGGGCGACGTGGAGGGCGGCTCTATCATCGATTCCGGGGGTCAACGTGCCGCGGTGCCGCTGCACGATTCGGGCCGTTCGTGACGCAGGTCGCGTTTGGGGCGCACCGGTCTGCATGGTGAATGATGGCACCAAAAATACCAGGTTGCCGCACGGATAATTCTCTGCGGGCGCGCAGGGCGAGCCCATGAAAGGAAACCATCGGTGATGGCTGGGGTGAGTGCAAATCGAGGGCTGGTTCGCGCGCCGCGGCCTTGCCCATGACGCCGTTTCGGTTCAACGGCGAGGCGCATGCGTTGTTCGGCCTGCTGCATGCGCCCGAAGCGGCGCTGCCCGGCGGCACCGGCATATTGGTGTGCAATCCGTTCGGCCAGGAGGCCGTGCGCTCGCACCGCCTGTTCCGTGTGATGGCCGAACGCCTCGCGCGCCAGGGCCATCAGGTGCTGCGGTTCGACTATCACGGCACCGGCGATTCGGCCGGCGACGATGGCGATGGTGATCTGCCCAGCTGGCAAGCCGACATCCTGCGGGCGCACGACGAACTGATCGCGCGCAGCGGGTGCCGGCGTGTGGTCTGGATGGGTGCCCGCATGGGCGCGACGCTGGCGCTGCTGGC
>JANMAS010000576.1:0-3440 GCA_031359975.1 Burkholderiales bacterium | reverse complement strand
TCCCGATGCGGCGTTTGGTGCATCCGTCCGGGCGTCGCAATAAACTCGCGGCCATGTCGTTCGAAGTTCGCCTTGCCACCACATCCGATCTGCTGGCCATCCAGTCGTTCGACGAGTTTGGCGGGCGGCGCGGCCAGGAAGTCGGCGCGGGGACGTGCTTCGTAGCCCACGCAAACGAAGCGGTCATCGGCTACGTCAGCTACGAACCACGAGGCCTGCTGGGTCAACCGCTCCCCACCTACGTGTGTGTGCAAGAGGCCTACCGCGGGCAAGGGGTTGCCACGTCGCTGGTCAAGGCCGTTCAGTCCGAGGCTCGCGGAAGAAAGCTGATCTCCTCCACCGAAGATTGGTGTGCTGGAACGCAGCGGATCTTTGAGCGTCTCGGTTGGCGCAAGGTGGGTGCCCTCTCCGAAATCAACAAGGACGGCTCTGTCGAGCTGTTCTATGCGGTCGACATCAGCGCTGTGCCGCCAGGCGCCTGATGCGCCGCAGTACGGACCGAGATGCTCAATCCAAAAGGAATCGCCTGGGTGGGCCTGTACGCCAACGATTTGAAGCACTTGGCAAGCTTCTATCAAGACAAGCTGGGCCTGCGCCTGATCGAAAACGACGAGTCGTGCTGGATCTTTGATGCCGGTGCTGGTGCCCTCTTCGAGATGTGGGGCCATGGCCACGCTTCGCCACGGCGAAAAACGACGCAGGAGCAATCCATGGTCGTCGGCTTTCTGGTTGAACGCCTCGAGCCGGTGATTGCCAGCCTGAGCGTGCGCGGCGTGCTTGCAGATACGGAAATCGACAGCTATCTCGGAACCAGATGGATTTACTACACTGATCCTGAAGGCAACCGGTTCGAGCTCAAGGACGGCAACGGCTAATCAGGCGCCACATCGAACCCGTTGCAGGGATTCACCACGCAAACAACCCATCGAGACGATGAATTCCCCGAGACTTGGCTTCCGATGAAGGCCGAAATGGCCGGCCCCGAGGTGCTGCAAGACGGCGTGCTGCGCCAGATCGCCGCCCGCGGCGGTGTCAAGCGCTACCCGGCACATGCGGTGATCATCACCGAGGGCGACGATGCCGATTCGCTCTACATCCTGCTTTCCGGCCGGGTGAAGGTGTATGCGGCCAACCAAGCCGGCAAGGAGGTGGTTCTCGGCACCCACGGCCCCGGCGAATACGTGGGCGAACTGGCGCTCGATGGCGGCATCCGCAGTGCCTCGGTGATGACGCTGGAGCCCACCACCTGCGCGGTGGTTACCGGCGCCAACCTGCGCGAGTTCATCGCCGATCACCCCGATTTCGCGTTGCACCTGATCTACAACCTGATCCACCGCCTGCGCGCGCTCACCGGCAGCGTGAAGAGCCTGGCGCTCGAAGATGTGTACGGCCGCGTCATCGGCCTGCTGCACAAGCTCTCGGTGCCCGAAGGCGAGCACCGCGTGGTGGCCCAGCGCATGACGCAGCAAGACATCGCCGAACGCGTGGGCTCCTCGCGCGAGATGGTCAGCCGCATCTTCAAGGAGCTCACCGTGGGTGGCTATGTCAGCGTCGATTCGGGGCGCATCCGGCTGCTGAAAACACCGCCAGCCGCCTGGTAAAGACGCGCCAGCGCCCCCGAGGACGGGCGCGCTGTGTGAATAGGTCACACCAAGCCTGCGCCGTTTGTCCGCGCCCGCGCCTTGCGCGCTGCCTACATTGGCGTGACTGGCCACCCACCGCAGTTGCCTACCGCAGTTGCCTACCCCATCGGCGCGGCCCCCGGCATCCCATGGAGTCTTGCGCATGACCACACGCACGTACAGCATCCATCGTTACCCCTCCCACCTGATCCAGACGCTGGTGTTGGCCAATGGCCGCCGCGTCACCGTGCGGCCGGTGTTGCCGCAAGACGAAGTGCTGGAGCAGGCCTTCGTGGCCATGTTGTCGATACGAACGCAGCGCGAGCGGTTCCAGAGCTGCGTCAGCGCCGCCAAACCGCCGCGCCACATCGACACCATCTGCGTCGATTACCACCACCACATGGCCTTTGTGGTGACGGTGGTCGAAGGCCAGGGCGCCGACGAGCGCGAATTGATGATCGCCGACGCGCGCTATGTGGTGGCCCCCGATGGCGAAACCGCCGAGTTCTCGGTGGCGGTGGCGGATGCGTGGTCCGGCCTGGGCCTGGCCAAGCGCCTGATGGCCTTGTTGTGCCAAACCGCCCGCCGCGCCGGCCTGCGCTGGATCTGCGGCGATGTGCCGGCGAGCAACGAGCGCATGCTGGGCCTGCTGCAGCGCTGCGGCTTCTTCGCGCGCCGGCACGCGGAAGACGACGGCATGATGACGATGGAGCGCGGCATCGAACCGCAGCTGCTCGCGCCACGGCCAGGCCGGCCGTTGTCAACCGCCCTGCAGGCCTTGAGCGCCTGGGCGCTGGGTGGCGACTCGGCAGCGGCTGTGCGGGTGATTTGAGGTCAGGGGTTGCGTTCTGCCGAGGGGCGTTGACCCGCCAAAGGGGGATTCGGTCCTTCGAGCGTTGTCCACAAACTCCTCGTTTCTCGTAGCGAAATCGCAGCGGATGTCCAGAATTCGCCGGATAACGGCCCGATCTGTCCAAAAACCACCGACAAGTTCCCATCGCCATCGCAGCCGTTCGAATGAACGGTCGTTGCGGTTGGGCGACCCGACGGGCGACGAACCACCTCAAATCAACGCCCGCAACTCCCTCAACGCCACCGACAACATCGCCAGATCCGCATTGCTGGTGCCTTGCAGATCGCTGAGCAACTGACGGCTGCGTTGCAGCTGGAAGTGGCGTTGCGCCTCCCAGGCGGCCATCAGCTGGGCGGGCTCCTGCTCGGCCGGTGAGAGCTGCAGCACCGATCGGGTGAGGCCGCGGGCCACGCCGGTGACGTCGTCGCGCAACGCCACACGGGCCAGGCCTTGCCAATGCGTATCGGCCGGCAGGGTGGTGATCTGTTGCGAGAGCCAGCCCAGGTTCAGGCGGCCGCCGATGCCGAAGTACACACCGGCCACCGTGTCCACCGGGCGGCGGGTTTCTTCGGCCACTTCCACGATATCCAGGCCCGAGAACTGCGCATCGAGCCGGGCCACGCGTTGTGCCAGCGGTTGCGATGCCCCCTGGGCGACGAGCTGCGCGGTGGCCTTGTCGATCTCTTCGCGTTCGCGTGGGGCGAGCCAGCTTTCCAGGCTACCGGCCACTTCGGCCACGCCGGGCGAGAAGCGCTTGATCGTGGCATCCAGATCGCGGATCGCATCGCGGTGCTGCAGCAGCCACACGGTGCCGCGCACCAGAAGCCGCATGCTGGCCAGCACGATGCCGTTTTGCGTGTCCACGCTCACCTGGTTGTCGAGGGCTTCGTTGCTCAGCCACAGCGGCACCAGATCGAACACTTCGCGCGCGCCGAGGTAGGCGCGCACGATATCCGGCGGCGCGG
>JANMAS010000061.1:0-11439 GCA_031359975.1 Burkholderiales bacterium | reverse complement strand
CACCGGGACGAAGTCTTTCGCGCATCCCGATCGCATGGTGTTTGACCTGGATCCGGGTGCAGGCGTGGATTGGGTGCAGGTCCAGGAGGCTGCACAGCTTGTCCGGTCCTTCCTGGACCAACTCGGCTTGCCATCGTTTCTCAAGACCAGCGGCGGAAAGGGGTTGCATGTCGTGGTGCCCCTGCGCAAGGTTCACGACTGGGATACGGTGAAAGACTTTTCCCACGCCATCGTGCGGCACATGGCCAAGACGATCCCGCAGCGCTTCGTGGCCAAGAGCGGCCCGAAGAACCGGATCGGCAAGATCTTCATCGACTACCTGCGGAACGGCCTCGGTTCGACGACCGTGTGCGCATGGTCCGCGCGCTCGAGGGCCGGTCTGGGAATCTCCGTACCGGTGGACTGGCGCGAATTGGCGTCGCTGCGAGGCGGTGATCACTGGACGGTACGTAGCGTTCATGAGCGTTTGCACGTCGGCAACGAGCCTTGGAAAAACTACGCAAGAGCGGCGAAGAGCCTGACTGCGGCGATGTCCACGCTGGGATTTGCGCCATCGTCCGCAGTGGCCGTTGAAGCAGCTCCCGCGCAACAACGCCGTTCGAAAACATCATCTCGGCCGGTTGCCGAATAAGGAGTTCCCATGCCACGCGTGATCTGGAAAGGCGCCATCACCTTTGGCCTTGTTCATGTTCCGGTTGCCTTGTATCCGGCTTCGCAGGACGTCGGCATCGACTTCGACTGGCTCGACAAGCGCTCGATGGACCCCGTGGGCTACAAGCGGGTGAACAAGCGTACCGGCAAGGAGATTCAAGGTGACGACATCGTCAAGGGCATCAAGCAGGACGACGGCGACTATGTGATCCTGACCGAGGATCAGATCAAGGCCGCTTATCCGAAGACGACGCAGACGATCGAGATC
Source organism: Burkholderiales bacterium (assembly GCA_031359975.1). Taxonomy (GTDB): domain Bacteria; phylum Pseudomonadota; class Gammaproteobacteria; order Burkholderiales; family Burkholderiaceae_C; genus JANMAS01. Next base: position 10,520 of record JANMAS010000061.1, on the reverse strand, counting down.
GAGTCGTTTGTCAAGGCCAGCGAAATTCCCTTCATTCTGCTCGAAACGCCCTACTACCTCGAGCCGATCGGCAAGGGCGAAAAGGTGTATGCGCTGCTGCGCGAGGCCATGTTGGCAGCGGGTGTGATCGGCATCGCCCGTGTCGTCATGCACACGAAGGAGCACCTCGCGGCGCTGATCCCTTCCGGCGCTGCGCTGGTCTTGAACACGATCCGCTGGGCGAGCGAGATACGTCCGTCCAAAGATCTCAAGCTGCCCGCTGAAGGGAAGACGGCTGCGGGCTTGAAGCCGGCCGAGCTGAAGATGGCTGCGCAGTTGATCGGCGACATGACCGGGCCATGGAACTCCGCAGAGTACGCCGACAAGTTCAGCGCCGCGGTGCAGGACCTGGTCAACAAGAAGGTGGCCGCCGGGCAGACGGAGACGGTGGCGCAGCTGGAGCATGTATCGCCTGATGGCGGGCCGTCTAACGTCGTGGATCTGACCGAGCTGCTGGCGAAGAGTCTGGGCAAACGCAAATCGGCTGGCGATCCAAAGTCCAAGGCAGGCAAGGACAAACGCGCCGGACCCCGGGTGAAGCCCAAAGCAGGCGTTACCAGACCCGCAGCCCGCAAGAGGGCCTGATTCGCACCCAGGCTTAACAACACACAAGCAGGACACGCAATGACCAAGATTCGAACAGGCCAGGCGCCCGCGCCGCTCACTCGCGCACAGTTCCATGAGCGCTTCATTGTGCGTTTCTATGATCCGGCCTTCGATGTCGAACGTGACGCCGTTGCGCGGCTCGAAGCCATTGCGTGGGAGGCGCTGCGGGACGGGCGCAAGGCGCCCATCACCAAGGCGGCGGGTCGGGGCTTCGCGGACCCGAGTTACGAGATCTCCGTGCAGTGGCTGGCGACACGAAAGCGCTTGAAGGCGGCGCAACAACGCTGGAGCGACAGCGGCACGCCGTCGCGTGTGCTGCTGATCTGCGGCAGTGCACGAAACGACGGCACGTGCCCAGGTGAGGTGTCGAAAACCTGGCGATTGACCGAGATGGCTCGGCGGGCGGTGGAACGCGCCCACCTCGAGGCAGATGTCCTGGACTTGAGCCTGGTCACGTCGGAGTACGGCCGCAACATCCACCCCTGCAAGGGCTGCGTGTCGAGTGCCATGCCGCTGTGCCACTGGCCCTGCTCTTGTTATCCGAACCACGCGCTGGATCAGGCCGACGACTGGATGGCGGAAATCTACGAGCGCTGGGTCTCAGCGCACGCGGTGATCATCTTGGCGCCAACCTACTGGTACCAGTCGCCAAGCCCTTTGAAGCTGATGATCGACCGCATGGTGTGCGCCGACGGCGGCAACCCGGACCCGACGACGACTCACGGCAAGCATGTGGCCGAGGCCAAGCACATCGAGCAGCAAGGCTGGGACTACCCCAAACATGTGGCCGGTCGGGTGTATGGCGTGGTCGTGCATGGTGATGTGGCCGGCGTCGAGGCGCACCGTCGCAACCTGACGGACTGGCTCGATTGGATGGGCCTCATCGATGCCGGCGCGGCGTCCAAGCTCGACCGCTACATCGGCTACTACGATCCGTACTACAACAGTCATGACGTACTCGACAAGGACACCGCCGTGCAGGAAGAAGTGCGCAACGTTGCCCGTTCGGTGATTCAAGCCGTCAAGGAACTGCGTGCTGGGCGACTGAGTCAACCCGACAAGAAGATGAATCCGCCGCGCGCAAAGTAAGGCACGTCAGGTTGGGCACGACGACACCCAACCTGTCGACATCACCAGCGCTTGAGCCCTGGCCACCTGCCCGACGCGAGGTGGCATGCACCCACGCTCGAACCATCCAACCCCATGGACGCGATCGATCTGTTGCAGTGGCCGGCGATCCGGATGACGGCACCGATTTTTTCACCCCCCACGCGCGCGTGTCGCCTGTAGTCGATCGCTGACAAACCTTCGGCGCGCCGTGGCGTTGTGTCGGTGGTGTCTTGTTTCCTAGGATCGACGCTTGCAGCCCACGCCTGTCGCGCTCGTCAAGCTGAATCCACCAGAAGGAAACCCGAATGACCCAACCAACTGAACCGACGGACGCCGACAAATGGAAACTGTCGCGACGAAACATGGTGCAGGCCAGCGCCGCGCTGGCGTCGATGCACATGGCGCGATTGGCGGCTGCGCAGCAACCTCCGGCGGGTGCCAAAGCATCTCCCGGCTCGCTCTCGCAGGTTGTCGATGCGCCACCGCCCTCGATGATGGCGATCACGCTGAGCGTCAACGGTCAGGCCCACACGCTCTCGGTCGACACGCGCACCACGGTGCTCGATGCGCTACGTGAGGGCCTGGGCATGAAGGGCACCAAGAAGGGCTGTGATCACGGTCAGTGCGGCGCGTGTACGGTGCTTGTCGACGGGCGGCGCATCAACTCGTGCCTGACGCTGGCGGTGATGCACGACGGCCAGGAGATCACCACCATCGAGGGCCTTGCCTCAGGCGATGCGCTGCACCCGATGCAAGCTGCCTTCCTGAAGCACGACGGCTTCCAGTGTGGTTACTGCACGCCTGGGCAGATCTGCTCGGCTGTCGGCATGTTGAGCGAAGCAAGGATGGGCATGCCCAGCCATGTGTCGGGTGATTTGTTGGCCATGGCGCCGGCGCTGTCGGACGAAGAGATTCGCGAGCGCATGAGCGGCAATCTTTGCCGCTGCAGCGCCTACCCGAACATCGTCGCGGCCATCCGCGAAGTGGCGGGAGCGCGGTCATGAGGGCTTTCACTTTCGAGCGACCCAGCTCACCAGAAGCCGCCACAGCGGCAGCGAAATCCGGCGCCAAGTTCATCGCCGGTGGCACCAACCTGCTCGATTTGATGAAGCTCGAAGTCGAGACCCCATCGCATGTGATCGACATCACGCGCATGGGGCTGGACAAGACCGAGCCCACCGCCGAGGGCGGTCTGCGCATTGGTGCGATGGTTCGCAACGCCGATCTCGCCGCCGATCCGCGTGTACGAAAGGGATACGCCGTGCTCAGCCACGCGCTGCTCAGCGGGGCATCCGGGCAGTTGCGCAACAAGGCGACCACCGGCGGCAACCTGCTTCAGCGCACACGGTGCTACTACTTCTTCGACACCTCCAAACCGTGCAACAAGCGCACACCGGGTTCGGGCTGCTCGGCGCTGCAAGGCTACAACCGGATTCACGCCGTGCTGGGTGCCAGCGAGCAGTGCATCGCCACCCATCCGTCAGACATGGCGGTGGCGATGAGGCTGCTGGACGCGAGCGTGGAAACCGTGTCGGCAGACGGCGCGAAGCGCGTCATCCCGATTGCCGACTTTCACCGTCTGCCGGGCACCACACCACATCTCGAAACCACACTGCGGCCCGGCGAGCTGATCACCGCGGTAACTTTGCCGCCACCGTTGCCCGGCCGTCATATCTACCGCAAAGTGCGCGACCGCGCGTCGTATGCGTTCGCGCTCGTTTCCGTGGCCGCGGTCATCGATGTGGCCAACGGCAAATTGCGGTCGGTGCGGTTGGCATTCGGCGGCCTTGCGCACAAGCCGTGGCGCATGCGCGAGGCCGAGGCCACGCTGGCGGGTGCACCAAGAAACGACGTGAGTGCGAACGCGGCCGCGGATCTGGTTCTCGCCGGCGCACGCGGCTTTGGTCATAACGATTTCAAGATCCCCTTGCTCCGACGCACGTTGCGCGCGGTACTTGCCGAAGCCTGAAGCGAAGCAGAAAAGAAAGCCACCCATGGAAATGAATGCCCCCGCTCCCCGCAACGCCATCGACGCCAACCACCAGGGGCTCATCGGCAAGCCGATCGACCGTGTCGAAGGTCGGCTCAAGGTGACCGGCAGCGCACCCTATGCACACGAGGTGGATGAGGGCCGCCAGGCGGTCTACGGCTTCATCGTCGAAGCCACGATTGCCAAAGGAAAGGTGGCCGAAATCGACACCACGGCCGCCGAACGCGCCAAGGGCGTGCTGTTGGTGATGACGCACAAGAACGCGCCGAAGCAAGGCGCCTGGGGGCCGCTCGACGCCAAGGATCGCTATGCGCGTGCGTCGCCGCAGCTGGCAGGCAACCGGGTGGAGCACTACGGCCAAGCCGTGGCGTTTGTCGTGGCGCAGAGCTTCGAGCAGGCGCGATCCGCATCGCGCCTGATCAGGATTCGGTACGACACCAGCCCCGGTGAATACGAGTTGGAAGCGAACCTCGGCAAGGCCGAAACACCAGCCGACCAGTTTGGCCAGAAAACCGACAGCGTGATCGGCGATTTCGAGACTGCGTTCGCAGCAGCGCAGGTCAAGATCGATTCCAGATTCACCACGCCGTTCGAGATTCACGCGCAAATGGAGCCGCACGCCACGGTGGCCTCCTGGAAAGACGGCAAGGTGACGATCCACTGCTCGTCGCAACTGCTCAAGAGCGCCCAGAACGCCGTTGCCAGCACGCTGCAGATTGCGCCGAGCAAGGTACGCATCGTAAGCCGCTACATCGGCGGGGGGTTTGGAGGCAAGCTGCCGATCTATGGCGACGTGATGCTGTCGGCGATGGCATCGCGCCAGCTCGATCGGCCGGTCAAGACCGCTTTGACCCGGCAGCAGATGTTTCATTTCACGACCCACCGCAGCAACACGATCCAGCGCGTTCGGCTCGGCGCCAACGCAGACGGCAAGTTGACTGCGATCGCCCACGAAACATGGTCGCACAGCGCACGCTTCGACAACTTTTTCGAGAACGCGAGCATGCAGACGCGCACGCTCTACGCAGCGCCGCATCGCATGACCACGCATCGCTCGGTCAAGCTCGATCTTCCGATCTCGGACTCGACCCGCGCACCTGGCGAATCAGTCGGCATGCTGGCCCTCGAGCAGGCCATCGACGAGCTCGCCGAAAAGCTCGCCATCGATCCGATCGAGCTGCGTATTCGCAACGAGCCGCTGGTTGACCCGGAACTCGGCATGCCCTTCTCCACCCGGCAACTGGTGGGCTGCCTGCGCGAAGGCGCGACGCGCTTCGATTGGTCGAAGCGCAAGCACAAACCGGGAGCAACCACCGATGGGCGCTGGTGGGTGGGGATGGGCGTTTCGGCGGCCATACGCGGTAACCTGATGATGCCGTCGAGCTGCGCCGTTGCGCTCGATCGCCACGGCGTGCTCACCGTGCGCATGGCAATGACCGACATCGGTACAGGCAGCTACACCATCTTCACGCAGGTGGCCGCCGAAATGCTCGGGCTGCCGATCGACAAGGTACGCGTGGAGCTCGGCGATAGCGCCCTGCCGGCCACCCCGGGATCGGGCGGCTCATGGGGCGCGGCAAGCGCCGGTTCGGGCTTGTTCGACGCGTGCACGAGCCTGCGCGCCAAACTGGCCCGCAAGCTCGGCGTGCCGGTGGCCGATGCAACGTTCCAAGGCGGCCGTGTGAGCGCAGGCGGTCGGTCTGACAGCCTCGGCGCGCTGGCGGGCCCGTTGGGCCTGGAGGCCACGGGCGAGATCAAGCCGGGTTCGATGTCGAAGGCCTATTCCCAACAGGCGTATGGGGCCCACTTCGCCGAGGTTGGCGTGAACATCGACACTGGCGAAATCCGCCTTCGCCGCATGCTCGGGGTGTTTGCCGCGGGCCGCATCCTCAACGACAAGTTGGCGAAGAGCCAGGCCGTCGGCGCCATGATCTGGGGTGTCGGCGCGGCGTTGCACGAAGACGCGATCGTCGATCCCCGCTACGGGCACTTCGTGAACCACGACCTGGCCGAGTATCACGTGCCCGTGCATGCCGACATCCCGGCGATCGAGGCGCATTTTCTTCAGGAAGTCGACGACAAGACCAACCCGCTGAAGATCAAGGGCGTCGGCGAGCTGGGGATCTGTGGTGCCGGTGCCGCCGTCGCGAATGCGGTCTACAACGCGTGCGGCGTGCGCATCCGCGAATACCCTCTGACGCTCGACAAGGTACTGGCCGGTCTGGACCCTACACAACTGCCGTGACGATTGCGCCGCGAGGCGCCTGGTGGCGTCGAGCGAAACCGTGTGCCACCAGTACGGCGGGAGGCGTCGTCAACGCTCTCCTACAAGCACTGACGGCAATCTCCGATCGTGATCGTTCGAGCGAAGGCGGATAAATAGACATCGACGCACTGCATGCGCCGATCCCGCGATTCAGCGGGCCTCTGTTTATCTCCACTTACCGTCAGGAGCTCCCCATGAACCCATCCAGCACCGCAAATGACTGCATCTCTTCCGACAAGGTCGAGGGAACGAATGTCTATAACCTCGATGGCGACAAGCTCGGGTCGGTGGACGACTTGGTCATTGACAAGTATTCCGGCCAAGTGCGCTACGCCGTGATGGAGTTCGGCGGTTTTCTCGGCATGGGCACCGATCGCTACCCCCTGCCTTGGAACATGCTGAAGTACGACGTTGATAAGGAAGGGTATGTTGTGCCGCTCGACAAGGAAAAGCTCCAGAATGCGCCGCGCTACGCCCACGATGACATGCCCGCTTTCACGACAGACTATGGCAAGCGCGTGAATGGCTACTATGGCGTTGACATGTGAAATTGATGCTTGGGCAGCAGAATTGAAATCGACCTGCTCATTCGTGCTTGCGTGTTGGAGCGTCCAATTTTCTGGTTGAGCGGCAGTTTATTGAATGGACTCAGGCGAATTGAGTCCTTTTCGTGGGCTGACTTCGCCAAGGCGCTGGCGGTACGGTGGTTGAGTCATGAACGCGTGGCTCAACCCCGCTCTTTCGCTGTCGTGAGCCACCGGCGCGAAGTGATCTTCGTGGCGTACTGCAGACTTGCTCACCGCCTCCGTGCTCTTGAAGCTGGACGGCTGCAATCGGCCGTGATGCTGCATAGATTGGCGGCCGCGACGGGCAAACGCAATCGTACGAATTCACTGTCGGGTCGAGGTGGTCGGCAGTCTGGGCGCACCAAATGACTACATCTGGTCGGGCGCCTGCATTGCCATCGCAAGAGCGAAATCGCACATCTGGGCAACGCTCGGATGCGCCGCACCACAAGCCCATTTTCCTACACGGAGTTGCTGGGGCGTCTGACCTGAAAATCTGGCGTAGCGCTTATTGTCGATACAGCCTCCATCTTGGGGAGAACCACCGTGGGCAAACACCAACTGGCTCCGGTTTGCGGCACCGGACTTCGTCGCCATAGTCGCTCATGAATATCTGCCTGAAACCGCACGGCATGTTTAATCGTCAGAATTGGATTCCCGCCGTACGCTGTTTGGAGGCCGCGCTGTTCTGGGCGTCCGTGGCCTGCCATGCGCAGCCTGTGACAGTGCGTGTCGATCGGCAAGGGGACGAAATCGTCATCGACGTCGAAGCAGAAGTCAGTGTTGCGCCCAAAGTGGCCTGGGCCGTGCTCACCGACTACGAGCACATGGCGAGCTTCGTGTCTTCGCTCACTGCCAGCAGTGTCGTGACGAAAAAAGGCAACTCCCTGCAGGTGGCGCAGGCAGGCGAGCAGCATTACGGGCCGTTTCGCTTCGCCTTCAATACCGTGAGAGCGGTAGAACTGGTTCCTGAGAGTGAGATCCGCTCGCGACTGGTGAAGGGCACATTCAAGAGCTTCGAGTCCATCACGCGCATCACGACGCGAGGTGCAACGACGCTGATCATCCACCATGGCAGCTACGTACCCGACACGATCGTGCCACCGTTGATCGGTCCGGCCGTGATTCGCGAGAAGACGGCGGAGCAGTTCCGAGAATTGATTGCCGAAATGTACAAGCACCATTCCGGCTTGTGAGGGTCATCAAGGGCAACAGCAGCATTCTTGTTGGCATGCCCCTCGCGCTCCAGCCTGACCGTCAGGGCGCCAACGCGCTCGGCCAGAGCCCCAGCACGACAGTGGCAACGATATGCACTATGAAAGCTCAATCGTGTTCGAGTGTCAGTACCCCGGCCGCAACTGCGCCACGGCCTGGAACACGATCCCGATCCCCTTCGAGCGCCTGCTCATCGACTGAGCGTCATCGCCAGCCACCACGGCGACGTGTGCATCCCCATCCCATGCTCTTCGAGCCCGAGCGCCGCGAAGCGCTCTGCGATGTCGGCCAGGACGCATCGCAGGCGCGTTCACCTGTACGGTCCATCGCCCAGGACATCGAGCGGAGCTGCGGCATCGACGTGTGCTGACCTGTGTATCCGCTCGACGACGAAGGCGACGACATGCCGGCTAGTTTCAAGAACCTGTATCGGGGATCCGTCGCCGCATGAGGTCGGCCAGACACTTACGGCGTGGTTCGATCGCCAACTAAACGCAGCGTCAGCCCTCTCTGCTGTCTTTCAGGGTTGGGGCAGGCGGGCAATCTCACTGTTGATCGAGTCCATTTGCGTCTTCAGCAATGCAGCAACCGAAGGGTTCCCAGATACCTGTCCATCCTGGAGAGCTTTGTCGTATTCATCGCGCAGCGACTCCTCACCCTCTCGCACCGCCGGCAGAACGTCCCGGTCGAGATCAGAAAGCCAATCCCGCAATATCACCACGACCTTGTTAACAGTGCCTTGCAACGACGTGTCGTCCTTCCCCGCATCGCGCAAACGAACCAGTTCAGCTGCCTGCTCGGCTGCGTGCAGTTCGTGCATTTCGGTGAGCCGATGGATCACCATCTGAATTGCAGGCTCAGCCCGCGCAGACATCTCGCGGTAACCTTTCAAAACGTCATTCGTGGCGGTGTGGATGTCATGCATTGCAGCAATCGCCCGTGTGCTCATGGTATCTCCTGTGGATAAACAACATTGATCGTAGAGATGTCGTCGCTAAGCCAAGCGCGGACAACTGCCCGATCGCTTGTAAGCCGAGGACGCCATAGCGCTGTCCATCTGTCACTGTCGCCGCTGTGACCCCGATGCGTTCGTCGCCGGGGACGCCACAGCCGTTGGCAACGCCAAGACCACAACGGGTACATCGCAAGGTCAAGCGCCTCTGATTCGCTGTGCAAACTCAGTCCGAATGCGGTCAAGGCGTTCAAGCGTGAGCGAATCGAGTCGCATGGCTGAGTGCGTCAAGAAGCCGAACAAGAGTCCAGTCAAGGTCAGATTAAGATCTGATCAGACTGCGCTCCGTCAGCCAGTTTCTGAAGAACTTGTAGGATCTTAGGCGACGCTCACCTGGACCGCATGTCTCACGGCCCGGACGCGGCGGCCGCCGAAGTCGGCGGCGAAGCGGATCCATCTCCGCCGGTGGGCTCTGCTTGCTTGCCGACAATGGCGCCACCACGCGCTTGACCCGCCTCGATCGCGCCGATAGCCGGTGCATCCGCACGATCCGATGCGGCAGGTTTTCCATCGGCCTTTGGCACGATGCCTTGGAATGGCCCGCTGGCAGCAGAAGGTAAGGAACTGGCTGTAGGCTGCGGCGGGCTTCTATCGCAGCCGCTGATGGTGCTGGCGATTCCGAATGTCAGAACAAGAGACGATAGGGCCTTGTGCAGTGCCATGACTTCTCTCCAAAAAAAAGCGCATCAGCTCTTTCGCTGACACCCTGCATCACCGACAGATCATCGCAACGTCAGCATCGAGTTGAGCGTCACCCAGGCCACCGCTCCAGCGATGCTGCTTGCTACGGAACCCCAGGCCATATCCAGTTTGCGGCCGTCTCGTTTTATGCCTCATGAGATTACCAGCCTTCCTAAGGCTTCCCTTGCTTTTGCTCGGCCTCCATCCCCAAGCACCTGGGCAAGAACCGAAGGAGCCGCCGGTCCGGAAAGTGGTGCGAAGAAATGGTCGTGCTGTCGCGCAGGTAGAGTGGTGAGATGTGCACCCGCTACATCTCCCCCGAAGCCGGAGACATGGAACGCCATTGGCATATTGGCCGCCAGAACCCTTGGCGCGGCGGCGAGGTGTACCCCAGCTATCAGGGCCCATTCATCCGGGCTGCTAGTCACATCACCGGGCCCGAGCGCGAGTTGGTCATTGGCCAATGGTCCCTGATCCCCTGGTTCGTTAAAGAGCGCAAGCTCAAGTACTCCACCTGCAATGCCCGCTCGGAGGAACTGGTCGACAAGGCGTCCTACAAGCTGCCATGGTCGCGCGGCCAGCGTTGCATCATTCCCGCATTGGCGTTCTTCGAACCCAACTGGGAAACCGGAAAGCACATCCCGTGGATCTTCAGGCGCCTGGACGGTGACCCTTGGGGCCTGGCCGGCCTGTGGAACGTGTGGACCGACAAGGCCACGGGCGAAATGGTCGAAAGCTACACGATGCTGACGATCAATGCGGACGGGCACACCCTGATGGGGAGGATGCACCAGCCAGATCCCAAGAGGCCTCCCCACCTGCAAGACAAGCGCTCCGTGATCCCGGTCGAGATCGAGGACGTGGATCGGTGGCTGTACGGCACGGTCGATGACGCCAAATCGCTGGTGCGTCTCGCGCCGGCCGAAGTGTTCGACGCCGCTGCCGCGAATCCAGCCGAGAGGGCTCGAGAAGGAGCTGATTGAAGCTCGACACTGAGCGCCTGACGGCATTCAGAACGATGCATTTTCGCTCTCA
>JANMAS010000468.1:0-11325 GCA_031359975.1 Burkholderiales bacterium | reverse complement strand
CCAATGCCGCCGGAACCGGCAGGGATGAACACCTTTTGGCCGGGCTTGAGGTGCGCACGCTCCTTGAGCGCTTGCCACGACGTGAGTCCAACCATCGGGATCGAGGCCGCTTGCACGAAGTCCAGATTGGCCGGTTTGAGCGCTGCAACGTTCTCCGGCACGACCGCAAACTCCGCGAGAGCGCCCGTGCCCAGGTCGAAGATACTGGCGAAGACGGCATCGCCCGGCTTGAAGCGAGTCACGCGGCTGCCGACCTCCGTCACCACACCGGCCAGATCGCTGCCCAGCACAGCCGGAAGCTGGAATTGCAGGACGGCTTTGAATAGCCCGGTCGGGATCATGTTGTCGATCGGGTTCACGCCAACTGCGTGAACCTGAACCAGCAGTTCGTCGGGCTTCAGCGTGGGGCGGGGAATGTCGGTGAACCCAATCTCGGGTGACTTGCCATAGCGTTTGAAGGTGAGTGCTTTCATGAGGGCTCGCAGAGGTTCGGGGTGGGCGTCTCGCCGGGCTTGGCGAGTTTGCATGCCTCAATGATTACGAACATAATCGTAAATGTCAACACTTGGATGATGAACGTCATCAATGTATAGTCGGCACCCAACAGATCAGCCCAACCCACATCAGGCAGACATGAAAGTCACCAAGGCACAGGCGGAAGCCAATCGAGCCCTCGTCGTCGAGACCGCCTCCCAGCTGTTTCGCGAGCGCGGGTACGACGGGATCGGTGTGGCCGATCTGATGGCGGCCGCCGGATTCACCCACGGCGGCTTCTACAAGCACTTCGGGTCCAAGGCCGATCTGATGGCAGAAGCCGCGGCTTGTGGTCTCACCCGGTCGTCAAGCCTGAGCGAGGGCGCCGACAAAGCCGCATTCGTGCGGCAATACCTGTCCCGAGAGCACCGCGACGCGCCGGGCGATGGGTGCACGTTCGCGGCGCTGGGCACAGACGCCGCGCGTCAACCGATTCAGGTCAAGTCGGCGTTCGAAGCCGGCCTCGAGGATCTGTTGTCGGCCCTCGGGCGTGACGACCAGGAGCAAGGGTCACGGGCACGGCGCGAGCAACGTGCCCAGAGGCTCAGCACATTCGCGCATCTCGTGGGCGCGATCGTCTTGTCGCGGGCCTGCCCCGACGATTCGCCGTTGGCCGACGAGATTCTGGAAGCCTGCCGTTCGGCCATCCTGCCGAAGCGCGGCGTGGCCCGCGGGCCGAAAGAAGCCCCACGACGAGTCACCCCGAGGCAGGCACCATGAGCAACGAAGAACAGGCGCCGGACGGGCTGCAGCAGCTGCAGGCCCTTCTGAGCAGTGGGCTGAAGGCGCCGATCGGCCGCACGCTCGGCTTCGAACTGGTTGAGGTCGAACGCGGGCGCGTCGTCTTCGAGGGCAAGCCCGACCGAAGTGTCTACAACCCGATGGGCGCGGTGCACGGCGGCTACGCCGCGACGCTGCTCGACAGCGCCTGCGGGATTGCGACGCACTCCGCGCTCGCCGCCGGCCGCGGTCACACCACGCTGGAACTGAAGGTCTCGTATCTGCGCAGCTTGAGCGACGACAGTGGCGTCGTGCGCGCGACCGGCCGCGTGGTCTCGGTCGGCAGGCGCGTCGCCTTTGCCGAGGCCACGCTTCACGACGGGGCGGGACGGTTGTGTGCGACTGCGAGTTCCACGCTGCTCGTGTTCGACGTCGAGCCCGGGCGTGGCGCGATGCTGGGCTGACGCGGAAATGCCTGTGCGTAGGGAGCGGACGTGTCGGACTCTTTTCAGCGCCCGAACGCGAGCAGGCTGGTGTTGCTCGCGAGTCTGGCCGCCCTTGGCGTGCTCGCGACCAACATCATGCTGCCGGCCTTCCCGCTGATGGCGCGAGAGTTGGATGTCGATCCGCGCGAGCTCGCGCTGACGCTCAGCGTGTTCTTCGTCGTGTTCGCGGTCGGTCAATTGTTCGTTGGCCCGTATGCCGCCGCGCTTGGCCGCCAGCCGTTTGTGTTTGCAGGGCTGGCGGCGCTGCATTGGCGGCCGCGGCGTTCGCGATCGTGTTGCGCTCGGCGCGTAGAACGAGCAACGTGCATACGCACTGCTGACGCGAACCGACGAGCAGACTCCCACGGTGCGTGTGTTCGGGAGCTCGAATGCCGCGGGGGCATGTGAATATTCCGGCGAGTTGAGTCCGCCTTCTTTCGTGCGCATGACCGCTCCCGGTCGGTACCTCTCGCGTCCGGGTGAGGTGCAAGCAGTCGCTGGCACAACGCGGGCACGGTGGCTAGCGGTCTATGACATCAGTGCCCACGGAGCCGACCTTCGGTTCATACTTGGCGTTGGCCCCTATGACTGCTTGATGCCGGTCAGCGAGAGTACGCCCGGGATCCGTCCCGACCGCACACGCTGCAAAGGAACCGTTCGCAGTCGCGGCGGCAACGCGTGCTGTGGGTCGAAAGCATGCCGCCGCCGCGGTCCGCTTCGACAGGTGCGCAGCCCAACGTTGCGAAGATCCGCATGCGTATGGCGGCCCGCCCGCGCCGCAGTTGTCCAGCGCCCCGTTGCAAACTTGTGGTTCAAGCTGGTCAGGCGCGCCGGCTCCCGAACTGGGGGTAACTTTCGGGGTAACTCACTGAGGCTGAAATCGGCAGATCGGGTGCTGGTGCGGCTTGGCGCAAGACTTTCAATTCCTGCTATGCGTACCGTATTCCCGAACCGCGCCGGACTAAGTTGGAATGTATGCGCCGGCCCGCGCGTGATACGCGGTCAAAGCTGAAAACGTACTCGTGCGGCGCCTCGTTGCAACAACCGAGGAGTCTTCGGCGGTTGGGGATCACGCCGACATCTAGCTACCCCGCCCAGGTCCTACAAAGCCATGACTTATCGAACGGGTGTTGCCAAAACCGTTTCGTTTGCTGCGATTGTTGCGTACAGTTCGAAGACAAGGCGCTTGCAGCGCACCGAAGCCCAAGCGCCGACGTTGGGAAATGACGCAAGGAGATCACGACATGCACCGCACCACCGACAGCCTTGACAACGTGCTCGACGAGCACGACGCCGCGCTGGCACAAGCCGCACAGCGCTGTTTGATGACGGCGCTGGACCACTCACGCGCAGCCAAGATTCGGCTGGTGTCTGACGGCAAGAGCATGCCATCGCTGGAGTTGCCGCCCAAGGCGCTGCGCATGGTGGCCGACATGCTGGGCATGATGGCCCAGCGCCAGCCGGTGGTGCTGCTACCGCAGAAGATGGAACTCTCCACCCAAGACGCGGCCTCCTTCCTGAACGTGTCGCGCCCGTTCGTGGTGAAGCAAATTGACGAAGGGCGTTTGCCCTGCCGCAAGGTGGGCCGGCACAGGCGCATCCTGTTCGACGACCTGCTGGCCTACCAGCAGGCGTTGCACGAAGAAACCGAGGCCGCGTTGCAGGCCCTCGCCGATCAAGCACAAAGCCTGGGCCTGGACCACTGACATGGCGGGTTCTGCCCGCTACACGGCCATCCTCGATGCCTGTGTGCTCTACCCCGCCACGCTGCGAGACCTGCTGCTGAGCTTGGCGCGAGACCGGCTGTACCACGCACGCTGGAGCGACCGCATTCAAGACGAGTGGGTGCGCAGCCTGCTGAAGCGCCGGCCGGAACTGGAAGAAGCGGCTCTGCGCGGCACCTGCGAGTTGATGGCACAGGCGGCGCCCGACAGCGTGGTGCAAGGCTGGCAGCGTATCGAGCCGAGCTTGACGGGGTTGCCAGACGCAGACGACCGGCATGTGCTCGCGGCAGCCATCTGCGGCCATGCCGATGCCATCGTGACGTTCAACCTCGGAGACTTTCCGGCCGAGGCCTTGGCGCCTTTTGGCGTGGAGGTGCAGCACCCCGATGACTTTTTGTTGAACCAGCTGGACTTGAACCCGATCGCCGCCCTGAAGGCGATCAAAGGGATGCGCGCGCGCTGGCGCAAGCCGCAACTCACCGCACTCGACTTGGCGGCCGCCATCGAAAAGTTGCAAATGCCCCTGGTGGCGGCGCGTTTGCGCGACGTGGCCGAGTTGATCTGATGCCGAGCCTTATTTTTGAAGACGATATCCAGCAAGCCGTGCTGCAGCGGTTGCAACACTTGAGCGGCGACAACACACGGAGTTGATTCACCGCCATGCCAGACGTCCCGAAGACGGCTCTCAGCGGAGCGGCTAGCCCCAGGGTCGCATCGGCAACGGTCCGGCGAAAGTTGCCTCGCCGCCGAGCCCTTGGATCTCACTGCAATCCTTGAGCCCCAGCCCCGTCAGCTGCAACCGCAGCGCCGCGCCACAAAGGCAAAGCAGCTTTGCAGCGGCCAGCTCGTACCCCAGCCCCTCAGGCCGCACGTTAGAGATGCAATTGCGCTCGGCATCGGTTCGCCCCACCCGTGGCGCCCAGGTGATGTAGATGCCAAGGCTGTCTGGCGAGCTGAGGCCCGGGCGTTCGCCGATCAGCATCACCATCAGGCGCGCATGCATCAGCTCGCCGATCTCGTCGCCGATGGCCACACGCGCCTTCTCGGCCACGACGATCGGGCCGAAGCGCCACGAGGGCGGGGCCAGGGCGCGGATGTGTGCGATCAGCGGCACGGCGTGGCGGCTGGCGGCGAGGGACGACAGGCCATCGGCGATCACGAGCTGGATGTCGATATCGGCCGCTTCCGGCAATGCCTTTCGCTCGTTCAATCTCGCGATCGACGCATCGCTCAGCCTCCGCCCCAGGTCAGGCCGCAGTAGATAAGTCGCTCGATCGGCCGCCGCGCTGTGCACGGCCAACGCGGGCCAGCCTGATGCCTGCAGACGCTCGCACAGCGCCGGCACGTCGAGCGGCAAGTGCACTGCATCGCGCGCCATCGCGTGGGCGAGGCCAAAGCGCAGCACCTCCTGCGTGGGCAGGCTCACACCCGTGCGGCCGAGGGCTACGCGGGCCTGCGTGTGGGTGCGCAGCTCGCCCCAGGGGTCGGGTGTGACGACGTCGGTCATCGGCCGGGGCCCGGCAAGCTCAGCTGCTCGATCAGCCGGTGGCCGGGCAGGATGGGCTGCACCCGGCCAGCGGCATCGGTGATGCTCATCTTGTGCAGCCACGCCTCGAACTCGGGCGCGCGTTGCAGGCCGAGCAGCTCGCGCAGATAAAGCGCGTCGTGGAACGAGGTGCTCTGGTAGTTGAGCATGATGTCGTCCGCCCCGGGCACGCCCATCATGAAGGTGAGGCCGGCGGTGGCGAGTAGCGTCATCAGCGTGTCCATGTCGTCGGAATCGGCTTCCGCATGGTTGGTGTAGCAGACGTCGCAGCCCAGCGGCAGGCCGAGCAGCTTGCCGCAGAAGTGATCTTCCAGGCCGGTGCGGATGATCTGTTTGCCGTCGTACAAATATTCCGGCCCGATGAAGCCCACCACGGTGTTACTGAGCAGCGGCGCAAACGCGCGCGACGGCATAGGCGCGGGCTTCGCAGGTTTGCTGATCCACGCCGTGGTGGGCGTTGGCCGAGAGCGCCGAGCCCTGGCCGGTTTCGAAGTACATGACGTTGGCGCTGGCCGGATCGCCCACCGTGGCGCGCCGCAGCGAGAGCGCGGCGTCGCGCGCCTCTTTCAGCAGCGCCAGATTGACGCCGAAGCTGGCGTTGGCCTGCTCGGTGCCTGCGATCGACTGGAACACCAGATCCACCGGCGCGCCTTGTTCGATCGCCTGCAGCGTGTTCGTCACATGCGTGAGCACACACGCCTGGGTGGGGATCTCGAAGCGGCGGATCAGCTCGTCCATGCGGTGCAGCAGATCGATCATCGCGGGCACGTTGTCGGTGGCCGGGTTGATGCCGATCACCGCGTCGCCGGCGCCTTAGAGCAGGCCATCGAGGGTGGATACCGCGATGCCTTGCGGGCTGTCGGTGGGGTGGTTGGGCTGCAGCCGGATCGACAAGCGGCGCGCCAAGCCGATGGTGTTGCGAAAGCGGGTGACGACGCGGCACTTGCTCGCCACGAGGATCAGGTCTTGATGGCGCATCGGCTTGCTCACCGCGGCCGCCATTTCGGGCGTGATGCCGGTGTGCACGCGGGTGAGCGTGGCTGTGTCTGCCGCATCGGAGAGCAGCCAGTCGCGAAAGCCGCCCACGGTGAGATGCGCGATCTCTGCAAAGGCCGCACGGTCGTGACTGTCGATGATCAGGCGGGTGACTTCATCGTGCTCGTAAGGCACCAGCGCTTCATCGAGAAAACGCTGCAGCGGCAGATCAGCCAGGCACATGCGCGCGCCCATGCGCTCGGCATCACTGCTGGCTGCAAGGCCCGCCAGGCTGTCGCCGGAGCGAAGCGGCGTGGCCTTGGCCATCACCTCTTTCAGGTGAGCAAACTGCCAGGTGTGGGTGCCGATGCTGTGGCGATAAGCCATGGGCCGTCTCCGGTGCCCCGCGGCCACGGCGCGAGGGGTTCACGGCCGATGATAGAGACGGTTGAGGCGCCGGGCGCCAGCGCCAACCTCAGCGCCAGCCACCGGCCGCTGGGGCCGGTGGGGCTGTGGTTCAACTGTGCGGCGCCTTACTTGGCTGCAATCACCACTGCCACCGGGGTATCGATGCGGCGCGCCACCCATTCCACATGCGCTGGCGGCTGCACGACGAAGGTGTTGGCGTCGATGGCCTTTTCTTCCGAAGTCAGCTTGGCGGTGACGGCCGGATGCTCGTGGTTGGCGTGTCCGCC
Source organism: Burkholderiales bacterium (assembly GCA_031359975.1). GTDB lineage: Bacteria > Pseudomonadota > Gammaproteobacteria > Burkholderiales > Burkholderiaceae_C > JANMAS01. Next base: position 4,646 of record JANMAS010000468.1, on the reverse strand, counting down.
GGCGGTCGTCGGGCTCGCGGGGTGCCCGACGATGAAGGTGGACGGGTTCACGCCGGGGAGCTGGCGCGGTGCAAAGACGGCGGGGTGTTGACCGACATCCTGCGCCTGGGCGACGCTGGCCAGTCCGGCGGCGGCGAGGGTCAATGAGGCGGCGATGAGGGTGGTGCGGGTGAGCATGCTGGGTACTCCGGGGATGAACTGCCAAGGCTTGGGCCCGCAAGAAATGCGGGTTAACCCGTACAGTGTAAACCCGTGTTACCAATCGTGCTGCGCCGCAGCAATTGGCGCCATGCGGCTGTGTCGTCAGGGCAGATTCGCTCGGCGCTGATCGCGCAGGAAACTCCGGTCGATTTGTTGCGACAGCAATTCGATGTCGCGCGAGGCCACACCCTGCGCCTCGAAATGCAAACGCCAACCCTCAACGATGCGCGCTACCTCACCGCACAGTTGGGTTGCCTGCGCGAGAGTGAGCGCAAACAAACGATGATCTGACAAGGCATTGGCCAGGGTGGACTCGGCACCCGCCCGCCCCACACGCATCTGTTGGTAACCCAGCGCCTGCCCGGACGGCAGCACGTCGAATGCGGGCGACAGCCGATATCGCTGCGCGGCGTCGACGATCAGGACGTGGTTCTTCTCGTGATCGTCGGTGTTGTCGATCAGGATGTTGAACACCATGCGGCGGAACAGCTGTTCGCCTTGCGCTGCAAACGTGTCCGCCGGGCCGCGGCGGCGCAGCAGCAACACCAGTTCCGGGTAACCGAACTCTTCGCCGGCCGCACGCAGCGCCACATGCGCCGAGAGCGCGTGCAGCCGTTGCGCGCCCTGGCGATCGAAGCGGCGGACGGCCACCGCGTGGCCGTCGGTCAGCCGCAGTGGGCGGGTTTCGCAAACGTTGACGCCGGCACGCGCGGCCAGGGTCATCGTGGCGTGTTCGATCAGCGGGCTGCCCAGCGGATCGCCGGCTTCGCCGAATTTCACAATCCACGGCGCGCCATCGATCTGCAGCAAGGCCTTCGGGCGTGCGCCGCCGAGCGAGGCGCCGGGGGTGATCAGGCGGCGCAGATGCTCGTCCACAGGCTCACCGGCTTCCACCTGGCGCACCAGATCGTGCATCGCGGGCACGTCAGCCAGGGTGGGCATCGGGCCGTGTCGACGCGGCAGGTACTCGGTGGCGGAGGGGGAGACGCCCAACGCGCCAAAGCGGTCGTCGCCGGCGAAATACAGGTACTCCAGCGTGGACAGCCGTGCCGGACGATCGATCAGGCGGATGACGCGTTCGCCCCAACGATCGGGCCGCGCATCGTCCACCGCGCCGGCAGCGGATTCATCCTCGATCGGCAGGAACTCGCCGGCTTGGAGCGGCAGGTCTTCGCTCAATGCGATGCCGGCGGCCAGCCATTCCGCCGCGTAGCTCAACGACACGCCACCGGGCTGGCGGGCGTTGCGGCGGATGTGGCGCAGCGTGCCGATCAATCGGGGCTGCGTGGGATTCGCCAGCCACCACAGGCTGAGCTGGTCGGACGGCTGATAACCGCTCATAGGCCAGTCTTCGTGCTTCGCACTCCGCTGTTCGCCTTTCGGGCGGCCGGGCAGGCTCACGGCCCTACCTTCGGAGCCCGATCCAGCCGCTCGCGGGCCTGCCGAACGTCGAGCTCCAGCGCACCCCGGTCCAGCGCGGGATCAGCCAGATCCGGCAGGGCATCGGCCCGGCCCATCAGCCAGATCGCGGCGGCGTAGACACCCATGCCCACACCGGGATCGCCGTCTTCGAGGCGCTGCACCGTGCGCACCGAAACACCGATGCGCTGAGCCCATGCGCGCAAGGATTCCTTGCGTCGCGCGCGCGCCAGCGCGAGGTTGGCGCCCAGGTCGCGGAGTGCCGTCACCGCTTGAGGCGGCAACCAGTCGTTATGGGAAGAAGACTTTGGCATGCCATTAAGTATCTCACAAGATCATACTTGTAGCATTTAATGGCCTCACTTGGCGGCGGCGGCCTTACTCGATCAGCTTGGCATCGTCCGCATCGATGATCTCTTGCAGCACGTTCCCGCCCGGGTACATCGCTGCGGTGCGCGTGCCTTGCACCACGTCGGCGGCCCATTGGCTGGTGAGCGTGCGCAGGTGATCGGTGTTGAAGGCGCGTGGTGCACCCTGGCCACAGAACAGCCAGCCCAGCGAATCGGTGTTGTTGCCTTCTGAATCCACATGGGTGGACCGGTCGGTCAGCTGCACGCCGACAAAGCCGTCGCGGCCGGCGGCGATGGCGTCGGCGCGCACCTGGCGCAGCGCCGGCTCGCCGTTGTTTTGCGCATTGCAGCTGCTGCCGTTGGCGCTGACCGCGAGCACCGGCCTGCGGCCCGCGCGCGAAATGGCGCGCAGGTTGGCTTGATAGTCGGCTTCGTTGGCGGAAACCGGGTCGAACAGCACCGCGCCGGCCAGCCGCTGCGGTTGGAGCTGATGCAGCTTCGCGCCCAGGGCACTCGCAAACATGCCGCCGGCCGAGTGGCCGCCCACGACGATGATCTCCGGCGCGGTGCCGCCGCCTGGAGGGCTGACGCCGGCCACCAGCGCCTGCGCCAGGGCCGTGGCCAGCTTCGGGTTGCCGCCGCTCATGTCGGCGTCCAGGCACAGCACCATCACGCCTTTTTGCATCATGGCCTTGTGGGTGTCGCGCAGGTTGCGGCACTGGCGCGAGAAACCGTGCTGGCTGGCGGCCAGGCCGATGGCCGCGCCGCTGGGCAGGTGCCATTCAGCCGGGTACTTGCGCGTGCCCACCTGCAGCGTGGACGTGACGATGCGGCCCGTGTCGTCTTCGAAGACAACACGGTCGGGCGCTTCGAGCGAGTTGGGCGCTGAGGCGTAGTCGGACGACGCCGCACCGGCCGCAGTGGCGGCCATGAGCAGGCTCGTGAAGAACCCGAGGGCGATCCAGCCGGTGCGCATCAACGGCGCGTCATGCCACCCGCACGGGCGTCATTTTTTCTTCTTGCTGCGATCGGGCACCACGGTGACGATCGACGGCATCACCGCGCCGGGTGAGATCGGCTTGGGCGGCGCCGAATCCTTCTTCGGTTTCTTGGCTTCCTTGCTGGTGCGTTGTTGTCCCTTGGCCATGGGTTGCTCCTGGTGAGTTGCGGGGGTTTGGTTCGTTGCGTCGAGGGCGGTGATCGGTGGCGTCAAGGCGCCGATGTGCGAGCCGCGACGCGACGTCCGCCAATGATGCCATCGACGGTGGCCATCGCCTCGGGCTCCAGCTCGGTCCAGCGCACCCGCAGGCGGCCTTCGAGGCCGAGCGGGCCCAGCAAGGTGATGTGGGCTTCGGCCGGGCCCGCGGTGGCCACCCAGTTCAGCGTGCCGGAGACGGCCAGATCATGGGTCCAGCGCACGCCCGACAGTTCGAGGTGCTGATGGCCCTTGTTCTCGATGGTGAAGAAGCCGCCGCGCAGGCCGAAGCTGGTGCCGGTGGTGTTGCTCTCCATACGCGCCAGGGCGTCGCCGAGGGTTTGCACTGCGGCGGTGACGGCCTTGAGCTCGGCCTCGGTGGCGCGGTTGCCGGGCAGGCCTTCGGCGGGGCTCAGCTCGTCGACGAAGCGAGCGAAACGCGCCGGTGTGCGCAGCGGCGTGATCTGCGCCGCGCAGCCGGTGTCGCCGGTGGAAAGCGTATCGATGAAGCGGCGCATGATGAGGGCCACGCAGGGGTCGAACAGCGATTGGCCCACCGCCACATGAAAGCTGTTGGCCGCCAGCAGGTAGTGGCTGCGCGGAAACAGGCTGGCCACGATGCGGCCTTCTTCGGGTGTGGTGATGTCGTCGAGCTCGGCGGCGAGCACGAGCACCGGCACGGCCGGCATGTCGGGATGCGGCGGCACATGCGGGCCGGGCGGATGCTGCGGCGGTGAGGCCGGCCAGCCGACACAGGCGTCGAGCAGGCTGTAATCGAGCGGCATGGCGCGGAATTCCGAGATCGTGAACGGCGCGTAGATGTCGGGCCGGGTGCGCTCCTGCTCGGCCACCACCGCGTCGCGCTGCAGCTTGCGCTGCGGCGGCGGCAGTCGCATGTCGTAGATCTGCGCCACATCCTGGCAATTGACGGCCATGTAGGCGCCGGAGCTGAAGTAGCGCACACCGGTGCCGTTGGATGCCGATGCCGAGATCGTCTCGGCCATCAGGCGCAGCAACGGCGCCTGATCGCCCGCCACGAAGGCCCGCGCGGCGGCATCCGTCTCGCGCGCGGTGGCGTAGGCGGGCGCGGCAGCGAGCATGGCAGTGGCGAGCTGGGAAGCGTCGGCCATGAAGCTTTGCGAGCGGCCGTCGGCATCGAAGGCCACCGCCTGGAATGGCGCGGCGCGCAGCTGGTCGAGCGCGGGCTGGATGTGATCCATCGAGCTGCCGGGCAGATCGCGACAGCCGGCCGAGCGCGCGCAGACGAGGTTGTACTTGTCGCGCATGGCCGGCACGAAGGTGGGATACCACGGCGTTTCGCCGCCCACCTGCGGCACCGGGTAGGCGCTGTCGAGCACGATCGAGCGCAGCCAATCCGGGTGGTGGTGGGCAAACGTCTGGCTGAAATAGGTGCCGTAGGAATCGCCGTAGAGATCCACCTTGGGCGCACCCAGCGCCTGCAGCAGGGCGGCCAGGTCATC
>JANMAS010000404.1:0-4181 GCA_031359975.1 Burkholderiales bacterium | reverse complement strand
GAAGAAAAAACCCGCAACGTCTTCAGCGGCATTGCCAGCGCCTACAAACCCGAACAGCTGATCGGCAAGCACACCGTGATGGTGGCCAATCTCGCGCCGCGCAAGATGAAGTTCGGCATCAGCGAAGGCATGGTCCTTGCTGCAAGCCATGGAGACGAAAAAGCCCAGCCCGGGATTTATGTGCTGGAGCCCTGGCCCGGAGCCGTTCCGGGGATGCGGGTCCGCTAAAAAAAGAACTCATGCACCTGCCCGCCTACCTCGCCCCGTTCCGGCCCCGCATGCGGGCGGCGATGGCGGGCTACAGCCGGGAGCGGTTTTTCAAGGACGCGGGGGCCGGCTTCACCGTCGGCATCGTGGCGCTGCCGCTGGCGATGGCCTTTGCGATCGCCTCGGGCGTGAAGCCCGAGCAAGGCATCTTCACCGCGATCATCGCCGGCTTCCTCATCTCCGCGCTCGGTGGATCGAACGTGCAGATCGGTGGCCCGGCCGGCGCCTTCATCGTCATCGTCTACGGCATCGTCGAGCGCTACGGGCTGGCCAACCTGCTCGTGGCCACGGTGCTGGCCGGCATGCTGCTGTTCGCGCTCGGCCTGTTCAAGCTCGGCGGGCTGGTGCGCTACGTGCCGTTGCCGATCGTGATCGGCTTCACCAACGGCATCGCCGTGCTGATCGCGCTGTCTCAGGTGAAAGATCTGCTGGGCCTGCAGATCGCCAAGATGCCTGGCGACTTCTTCGCGCAACTGCACACGCTCGCCCAGCACATCGACAGCTTCAATCCCTATGCATTCGGTCTCGGCGCGGTGTGCGTGGTGGGCCTGTTTGTCTGGCCACGGATCTTCGGCGCCGGCTCGGTGCTGCCGGCTGCGCTGCTCGAAGGACGCACCTTGCGCACCGCCTCCCGCGTGCCGGGCCCGATCGTTGCGCTCGTCTCGCTCAGCATCGTCGTCGCCCTTTTCGATCTGCCTGTGGAGACGATCGGCTCGCGCTTCGGCGGTATCCCGCAAGCGCTGCCATCCCTGGTCTGGCCCGATCTGAGCTGGGAGGGTGCCAAGCAGCTCGTCATCCCCACCTTCACCATCGCGATGCTCGGCGCGGTGGAATCGCTGCTGTGTGCCCGCATCGCCGACAACATGGTGCATCTGCCGCGCCACGATCCCAACCAGGAGCTGATGGCCCAGGGGCTGGCCAACATGGTGGTGCCGTTTTTTGGCGGTATCCCCGCCACCGGCACCGTGGCGCGCACAGTGACCAACGTGCGTGCCGGCGCTCGCAGTCCGGTGGCCGGCATCGTGCATGCGTTCACGCTGCTGGCCATCGTGCTGGTCGCCGCGCCGCTGGCCGCCAGCGTGCCGCTCGCGGCGCTTGCCGGCATCTTGCTGTTTGTGGCCTGGAACATGGGCGAGTGGCGCGAGTTCCTGCACTTGCGGCACCACCGGCTGCCGCACCGCGTGGTGATGGTGAGCACGTTCCTGCTCACCGTGATCGTCGATCTCACCGCCGCGGTGGAGGTGGGTCTGGTGCTGGCCTGTGTGTTTTTCATCTACCGCATGAGCACGCTGTTTCGGCTGGAAGAAGACACGCCGGCCGGCGCACCCGCCGGCACGCGCGTGTTTCGCCTCTTCGGCCCGCTGTTTTTCGGCGCCACCGACAAACTCGAAGACCTGGCCGAAGCCTTGCCCGCCGACACGCGCGTGGTGGTGCTGGAAGCGCACCGCCTGATCTCGATGGATACGTCCGGCCTCGAAGCCATGCGCCAACTGGCGCGCAGCCTCGAGCGTCAGAAAGCCCGGCTGGTGCTGTGCAACCTCAACGAACAGCCGCTCTCGCTGATCCGGCGCTCGGGCTTCGATGCGGTGCTGGGCCAGGGCGGCATCGTGGCCACCCTGTCAGACGCATTGGCCTGCATCCCCGAAGCGCCTATGAAGCCCAGCGCCGCGCATTGACGAACATCCGCATCCACGGGCTGCGGGCACTCAGGTCGCCGCTCGTCCAGCTCATCAGCACGTTGCGAAACACGCGCTCCGGGTGAGGCATCAAGGCGGTGAAGCGGCCATCGGGTGTGGTGACGGCGGTCAGGCCTTGCGGGCTGCCATTGGGATTGAACGGATAGGTTTCGGTGGCTGCGCCAGCATGATCCACAAAGCGCATCGCGGCGCGTACCTGGCCGATGTCGCCACGCCGCGAAAAATCGGCGTAGCCCTCGCCGTGGGCCACCGCGATCGGCATGCGGCTGCCGGCCATGCCGGTGAAAAACACGCTCGGGCTCTCCAGCACCTCGACCAATGACAACCGGGCCTCGAAGCGCTGGCTGCGGTTGGTGATGAACGACGGCCAGGCCTGCGCGCCGGGGATGATCGGCGCCAGGGCGGCCATCATCTGACAGCCGTTGCACACACCCAGCGCGAAGGTGTCGGTGCGGTTGAAAAACACCGCGAACTGTTCGGCCAACGCCGGGTTGAACAGGATCGAACGTGCCCAGCCTTCGCCGGCGCCGAGCGTATCGCCATAGCTGAAGCCGCCGCAGGCGATGAAGCCGCGAAACATGTCCAGGCGCGCCCGACCGGACTGCAGATCGGTCATGTGCACATCGAAGGTATCGAAGCCCGCTTCGTGCATCGCGTAGCTGATCTCCAGATGCGAATTCACGCCCTGCTCACGCAGGATCGCCACTTTGGGGCGTGTGGTGAGCAGCGCGGGCGCCGTGGCCGGCTCGTCCGGATCGAAGCTCAGATGCACATGCAGACCAGGGTCGGACGGCACGCCCACGGCGGCATGTTCGCTGTCGGCGCAGGCCGGGTTGTCGCGCAGCCGGTTGATGCGCCAGCTCACCTCATCCCAGGTCTGGTGCAAGGCCTGCAGCGGCGTGCGCAGGATGGCCTTGGCATCGCGCCACACCTCGATCTGCAGGCTGCTGTGGGTCTTGCCGATCACATGGCTGTGGCGCGCCAGATCAAACTCGCGGAGCACGGCCATCACCGCGTCGCGCTCGCTCGTGCGCACCTGGATCACCGCGCCCAGCTCTTCGTTGAACAGCGCGCGCAGCGTGAGTTCGTTGCGGCGCTCGCCCACCTGCGAGGCCCAGTTCTTCGAATCGCCATATTCCGCGCGGCTGTCGGTGATGCCGTCGCTTTCGGTGACGAGCATGTCCACGTTCAGGCTCACACCGATGTGGCCGGCAAACGCCATCTCGCACACGCTGGCCCACAGGCCACCATCGCTGCGATCGTGATAGGCCAGCAGCCGGCCTTCGCCGCGCAGGCACGTCATCGCGCCGACCAGCGAGGTGAGCACGGCGGGCTCGTCCAGATCCGGCACGCCATCCTGGGCCAGGCTGCCAAACTGGCCGAGCACCTGCGCCAGCATCGAGCCGGCCATGCGGCGCCGGCCCTGGCCGAGGTCGATCAGGATCAGCGTGGTGTCGCCGGCCTGCAATTGCGGCGTGAGCGTGCCGCGCACGTCGTCCAGCGTGGCAAAAGCGGTGACGATCAGCGAGACAGGCGCCGTCACCTGCCTGGCTTGCCCGTCGTCCGTCCAGCGGGTGCGCATCGACAGGCTGTCCTTGCCCACCGGCACGCCGATACCCAGCGCGGGGCACAGCGCCATGCCGACGGCCTCCACCGTGTCGTACAGCGCGGCGTCTTCACCCGGCTCGCCGCAGGCCGCCATCCAGTTGCAGCTGAGCTTGACGCGAGACAGCTCGATCGGCGCGGCCAGCAGATTGGTCAAGGCCTCGCCGATCGCCATGCGGCCGGACGCGGGCGCGTTGACCGAGGCGATCGGCGTGCGCTCGCCCATGCTCATCGCCTCGCCACGGAAGCCGGCGTAATCGGCCAGCGTGACCGCGCAATCGGCCACCGGCACCTGCCACGGCCCGACCATCGGATCGCGGTGGCTCATGCCGCCCACCGTGCGATCGCCGATGGTGATCAGGAAGCGTTTGCTGGCCACCGAAGGGTGGCGCAGCACATCAAAAGCCACCCGCTCCAGATCGACGCCGGTGAGCGCCAGCGGCGCGTCGTCGCGCGCCACGCGCAGCACCTGGCGATGCATCTTGGGCGGCTTGCCGAGCAGCACCTCCAGCGGCATATCGATCGCGCGCTCGCCGCCGGGGCCGTCTTCGAGGATCAGTTGCGGTTCATCGGTGGTGACGCCGACGATCGCAAACGGGCAACGCTCGCGCT
>JANMAS010000302.1:0-2695 GCA_031359975.1 Burkholderiales bacterium | reverse complement strand
GCCTGGCCAAGGTGCGCAAGGTGCCGCCGTCGTTGAAGCTGGGTGCGATTCGCCCTGTGGCGGATTCGAATACGCTCGAAGCGCTGATCACCAATCGCTACGAAGTGATGGCCAAATATGCCAAGGAGCTGCGGCATGCGTGTCACGTCGAGCTCGATCGACTCAAGGCGCAGGGCGCCGAGGGCAGCCCGAAGTGGTCGCACATGCGCCAGGCCCGCCGGTGGTTGCATCGGGACGTGGAGCGCATTCCGGGTGCGGTGAGGTCCGATCTCGAACACGCCATGAGTGCGTCGCCGTCATTGGCCAAGTTCGTGTCCATGCGCGAAGAGTTGCGCTTGCTGTGGACGCGCACGAATGTCTCCGCCGAGCAGCTGGTGAGCGATCTGCAAGCCTGGTGCCGCAAGGCCGAGGAGAGTGGCATCGCCGCATTGGCTGACTTCTCTCTCAAGCTGCGCTCCGCGCATGCCTGACGCTGATCGATAGGCGCCTCAGGCGCAAAAAAGCCCGCCATATCCTGGCGGGCTTTTTTTTGGGTGCTGCGCTGCACCTGTTCAACTGGATCTCAGGCGCTGCGGTACCCGGAAGGCCCAGGCACCCTCGCCACCCAGCTCACTTGAGCTTGATTTCCTTGTACAGCACGTGCTTTCGCGCCTTCGGGTCGAATTTCATGAATTCGAGCTTGCCCGGCGTTGTCTTCTTGTTCTTGGTCGTGGTGTAGAAATGGCCCGTTCCAGCGCTGGATTCGAGCTTGATCTTGTCGCGTGCACCTTTGGCCATGGCGGCCTCCTACTGAGTTGAGAGCCGGACCGACAGCACCACCAGGATGCTGCGCGGCCAGCGAGAGGATGTTGATTTCCAATCGGCGCCGGGTGGCCGCCGATAAGCTGTCACACCTTCAGATTTCGCCTCTGGCGCGAAGGTCGGCGACGACCTTTTCGATGCCAACCTTGTCGATCAGACGCAGCGCCGCATTGCTGATGCGCAGGCGCACCCAGCGATTTTCGTTTTCCAGCCAAAACCGGCGGTACTGCAGGTTGGGCAAGAAACGACGCTTGGTCTTGTTGTTGGCGTGAGAAACGTTGTTTCCCACCATCGGGCCTTTGCCCGTCACTTGACACACGCGTGCCATGACGCTTCTCCGGTTTTATTCAGGATGTGCTGCCCAGCTTTCGCTGATCAACCTCTGGCGCAAACTTCGCCTTGTCAGCTCGCCAGCTCGCGTGATCGTCAAGCGCGGTTCACGACATGACGGTGCGAGCAGGGAAAGCGACGCCGAGCCTGTTTTGCAAAGCCCACGATTATAGCCAGAAAACGCTCATGCGCCCTGCTCGAGGAAGCGCTGCGCATCGAGCGCCGCCATGCAGCCGGTGCCGGCCGATGTGACGGCCTGGCGATAGACGTGATCCTGCACATCACCGGCTGCAAACACGCCGGGGATGCTGGTCATCGTGGCCAGGCCGCTGTTGCCGCTGCGGGTGATGATGTAGCCATCCTTCATCTCGAGCTGGCCCTTGAAGATGTCGGTATTGGGCTGGTGCCCGATGGCGATGAAACAGCCCTTGAGCGTGAGCTCGCGATGCGCACCGGATTCGACGTGCTTGAGACGCACACCGGTCACGCCGCTGGCATCGCCGAGCACTTCGTCGAGCACGTTGAACAGGTGCAGTTCGATCTTGCCTTCGGCCACGCGGGCCATCAGCTTGTCGATCATGATGGCCTCGGCGCGAAACTTGTCGCGGCGATGCACCAGGTGCACCTTGCTGGCGATGTTGGCCAGATACAGCGCTTCTTCGACGGCGGTGTTGCCGCCGCCCACCACGGCCACTTCGTCGCCGCGATAGAAAAAGCCGTCGCAGGTGGCGCAGCCGCTCACGCCACGGCCCATGAAGGCCGCTTCGGAGGGCAAACCCAGGTACTTGGCCGAGGCGCCGGTGGCCAGGATCAGCGCATCGCAGCTGTACTCGCCCGAGTCGCCCTTGAGCTTGAACGGCCGATGCGACAGATCCACCGTGTGGATGTGATCGAAGATCGTGCGGGTGTCGAAACGATCGGCGTGCTTCTGGAAGCGCTGCATCAGCTCAGGGCCTTGCACGCCGTCAAAATCGGCGGGCCAGTTGTCGACATCGGTGGTGGTCATCAGTTGACCTCCCTGCGCGATGCCGGTGATGAGCGTGGGCTTCAGATTGGCGCGTGCCGCATACACCGCCGCGGTATAGCCGGCCGGCCCCGATCCGAGGATCAGCACGCGGATGTGTTGTACGTTGGGGGCCGTGGTGGCGGGGTGGCTCATGGATGGGGCTCGGGTGACATGCGTCACGATCGCAACAGTTTTTGGACGGCCGGCCAATGCGACGGGCACAATAGTGACCGATTGTAGAGAAGCGGGTGTGCTGGGACCGGCTCTCTGCCGATGACCCCATGTGTCGTGCGCGGTGGCAACCCGAGCGCGACCTGGCCTTGTTTCGCCACTCAGGAGCTGAAGAAAAATGTCGATGCTCTCCAATCTGGATCTGATCCGCCGTGTCCCGCTGTTTTCGATGCTCACCGCCGATCAGGCGCGGGCTGTGGCGGATGGGGTGGTGAAGCGGCGCTACCGACGCGGTGAACTGGTGGTGGAACAAGGCAAGAAGAGCAATGCGCTGTTCATCCTGCTCAATGGCCGAGCCCGCGTGCTCACCGCCGACAGCCGAGGCCG
>JANMAS010000300.1:0-2057 GCA_031359975.1 Burkholderiales bacterium | reverse complement strand
CGAGGTCCCACACCGTCAATGCGCCGGCTGCGTGGGCCGCCGCCGTGATGGCCGCCATGTCGTGCATGCGACCGGTGCGGTAGTTGACGTGGGTGAGCCTGAGCACCGCCACATCTTCATTCAATGCGCCCGGCAAGTCATCGGCATCGACGAGTGCGAGCCGCAGGCCGCGTTCGCGGGCGAGCGTGTCGGCGATGTAGAGATCGGTCGGGAAGTTGCTGCGCTCGGAGACGATCACGCGGCGCGCCGGTGCATCGATCTTCTGCAACGCGATGGCGGTGCTCAGCACCTTGTACAGGTTGATCGAGGTGGAGTCGCCGACGATCAGCTCGTTCTCGCCGGCACCCACCAGCTTCGCGATCTTGTTGCCGATGCGCTGGGCCAGGTCGATCCAGCCGGCGGTGTTCCAGCTGCGGATGAGCCCCGTGCCCCATTCAGCCTTGACAACCTCCTGCACACGCGCCGCGCTGGCCTTGGGCAAGGCGCCGAGCGAGTTGCCATCGAGGTAGATCACGCCTTCGGGCAGGTCGAACTCGAGCCGCAGCGCGGCGAGCGGGTCTTGGGCATCGAGCGCGAGGCAGTCTTGGCGGGTTGTCATCACAGTTCTCTCAGGATGGCCCGCACCGGTGAGGCATCGGCCAGCATCAGCTTCAAGGGCAGGGCGATGAGCTCGTAGTCACCGGCGGGGACGTCGTCGAGCACGAGGTTTTCGAGCACGCGCAGGTTCAGGCGCAGCAGGTTGAGGTGGCTGAGCAGCAGCTTGCTGTCGGCCGGGTCGACCGATTGGCTGTCGATGCCGACGAGCTTCACGCCCAGGGCCGCGAGCGCGGCGATGGTTTCGGGCGCAAAGGCACTGAACTCGCTCGACCAGGCGGTGGGGGCCTTCAGGCAGGTGCGTACCAGCACCCGCGGCGGCAGGTCAGCCAGCGCATGCGCGAGGTGTTCCGGGCGCACCAACGAGCCGCAGTCGATCGCATGGATCACCCGGCACGGGCCGAGGTAGGCGGCGAGATCGACCTCGCCGATGGTGGCCGCGCCCTCACCGTAGTGCAGCGGCGCATCGGCGTGCGCGCCGATGTGCGGCGACATCGTGATCGCGCTGATGTTGACCGGGCAGCCGGGCGTGATGGTGGCTGTCCAGCGCTGCGAATAGCCCGTGTCGCCGGGAAACAGCGGCGAATCGGGCGCGATGGGGGGTGAGATGTCCCAGAGCTTTTTCATGGCGGATGCAAAGGTAGCACCGGCTCAAAGCGCGTGGTGTCGGTAAAACCTGACAGCGGGGCGCGACCTTACAAAATAGTTGAGACCTAAAGCAAGTCAGCCGATCCGGCCGAGCAGCAGGTACTCCATCAGCACCTTCTGCACATGCATCCGGTTCTCGGCTTCGTCCCACACCACCGATTGCGGCCCGTCGATCACCTGGGCCTCCACTTCCTCGCCGCGATGCGCCGGCAGGCAGTGCATGAAGAGGGCGTCGGGTTGCGCCACGGCCATCATGTCGCGGTCGACGCACCAATCGGCAAAGGCCTCCATACGGACGGCGTTTTCGGCCTCGAAGCCCATGCTCGTCCACACATCGGTGGTGACGAGATGCGCGCCGCGGCAGGCGTCGAGCGGGTCGCTGAACACCTTGACGCAGCGGGCGTTGGTGACGCCGGCCATCTTGGGGTCGATCTCGTAGCCGCTGGGCGTGCTCACATGCAGTGTGAAGCCGAGGATGTCGGCGGCCTGCAGCCAGGTGTTGGCCATGTTGTTGCCGTCGCCCACCCAGGCCACCACCTTGCCCTGGATGGAGCCGCGCTGCTCGATGTAGGTGAACACGTCGGCGAGGTTCTGGCTGGGGTGGTACTCATTCGTCAGGCCGTTGATCACCGGCACACGCGAGTTGGCTGCGAAGGCCTCGATCTTCGTCTGCTCGAAGGTGCGGATCATCACGATGTCGACCATGCGGCTGATCACGCGCGCGCTGTCTTCGATCGGTTCGGCGCGGCCGAGCTGGCTGTCGCCGGTGGTCAGGTTCACCACCGAGCCGCCCATCTGGTACATGCCGGCCTCGA
>JANMAS010000246.1:0-2384 GCA_031359975.1 Burkholderiales bacterium | reverse complement strand
TCAAAAGGGCGACCAGACGCGCCGCGTGCTTACGGTGATCGGTCGGTCTCGCACGTCGCCAGTATCTGGCTCGAACACAACTTCCACAACGCTCCGAGCGAGGGTGCCGACTTCCCTTCGCGCAGGCGGTGGGGTCGTCGCCTCGGAGTTGGCTGCAGGGGCAAGGTGGCCATGCCGCCTGAACCGCCGATTCAGGTATCGCGCACGACGAGTTGCACCGGGATCACCTTCGACTTGACGCCGTCGAGCGCCACCTGCACGCAGCGTCGGCCCTTGAGAAAGTGGTCTTGCCGGATGGTGGTCAGGCCGGCGGCGGCCGCGGCCGGGATATCGTCGAAGCCCACCACCGCGACAACCTTCACGCCGCGCCATGACTTCACCGTCTGCTGCGCCGCCAGCGCCAGCCGATCGCTCATCGCGACAATCGCCACCCGTGCGCCGGCGGCCAACTGCGGACGCAGCTCGGCCATGCGCTCGGCGGCGGTCTCGGGCCACTGGTCGTCCACCTCGACCCAGGTGATGCGCTCGGGCGCAAAACCTGCCGTGCGCGCCTCCTGCGCATAGCCGGCAACACGTTCGCTGCCGACGTAGCCGGAGCGCGGCGGCTTGAGGCGCGCCAGCACCCGCTCGCGCTCGACCTCGGTGACGAGGAAGCACAGCACGATGACGACATCAGGCCGCGCCGCCAGGGCATGGGCCATGGCCAGCGCGGCGCCGACACGATCGTCGGTGGGCACCGACGCGAAGCCCCGCACCAGCGAAAAGACCACCACGATCGGCATGCGCGCAGACCTCAGTTCGGGCACGAACTCCGGCCCGATCTCCGCGTGCACGATGAGGATGTCGGCGGTGGTCTGGAATGCGGCTTCGAGCATCAGCTTGCGCCCCATCTTCGGAATCAGCTGCAGCGTGAGGTGGCGTTCGTCGAGCTCGCTGGCCACGCCGCGCAGAAACTCGATGCTCGACGGATCGCTCAGCGCGTAACCGAGATCGTGGTGAAAGACGACGCCGACCTCGCGCAGCTCGCGCCGCCGCAGTGCGCGCGCCACCGTGTCCGGGCCGAAATAGCCGAGCTCGCGCGCTGTGGCGAGCACCTGCTCTCGCAGCGCCTTGGACAGCTGCCCGGGGCGGTTGAATGCGTTGGAAGCTGTTGTGCGGCTGACGCCGGCCGCCAGCGCCACATCGGCCAGCGTGAGCCGCGCCGCAGGCGCGGTGCGCGAGGTGCCAGCAGATGGCAGGGGCTTGTGGGCTGTGCTTGGCATCGCGGTGTCGATGGGTTCTTTTGTCAGTCTACGGTTGATGACGCTGCCCGGCTTGCGCCGGATCCTTCGGGTAAATCCGGAGCCGGGGGCCTATTGACTTTAACCTCCCCGGAATCAAAATCCGTGTCCTGATCTGAACCGATTCAGAAAGCCCACCCGGCACGCAGCGAAGCACCGTTTCACGCGCACCGATCAGGCGTCGATTCACCCCCCCAGTGGCCCTTGCGGAGAAACGAACCATGTCCACCCCACGTCGCATCTTCGTGCTCTCGGCCCTGTGCGCCGCGGTGCTGGCGGGCGCGCCCGCGCAGGCCGCGGAACCCGGCAAGCTGGTGATCTGGTTCAGCGTCGAGGGCGCAAAGGGCCTGGTCAAGATCGGCGAAGAATTCACCAAGGCCACCGGCGTGCCCGTCACCGTCGAGGCGCCGGAGGATGCCACGGCCAAGTTCCAGCAGGCTGCCGGTGCCGGCAAGGGGCC
The DNA here is from genome assembly GCA_031359975.1 of Burkholderiales bacterium. Classification (GTDB taxonomy): domain Bacteria; phylum Pseudomonadota; class Gammaproteobacteria; order Burkholderiales; family Burkholderiaceae_C; genus JANMAS01. Next base: position 644 of record JANMAS010000246.1, on the reverse strand, counting down.
GGACATCTGGGTCTGGGCGCACGATCGCGCCGGCGAGTGGATCAGCGGTGGCCTGCTCACGCCCATCACCCCGAGCAAGAAGATCCAGGACGACATCGATCCGCTGGCCTGGAAGGCCTGGACGATCGGCGGCAAGACCTGGGGCTACCCGTTTGTCGTCGAGTCGATCGCGCTCGTCTACAACAAGGCGCTGGTGAAAACGCCGCCGAAGACCTTCGAAGAGGTGATGGCGCTCGACAAGCAGTTGGCCGGCCAGGGCAAGAAGGCCATCCTGTGGGACTATAAAAACACCTACTTCACCTTCCCGCTGCTGGCCGCCGGGGGCGGCTACCCGTACAAGGCCAAGCCCGACGGCACCTACAACCCCACCGACACCGGCGTCAACAACGCCGGCTCCGTGGCGGGGGTGGAGCTGCTGAACAAGCTGCTGCGCGAGAAGTACATGCCCACCGGCAGCGGCTACGCCGAGATGGAAGGCGGCATGGCGCAGGGCAAGGTCGGCATGATGATCAACGGCCCCTGGTCGTGGGACAACCTGCGCAAGGCCAAGATCGATTTCGGCGTCGCCAAGATCCCGGCGGTCAACGGCAAGAAGGCCGTGCCCTTCGTCGGCGTCAAGGGCGTGATCATCAACAAGGCCTCGC
>JANMAS010000236.1:0-3866 GCA_031359975.1 Burkholderiales bacterium | reverse complement strand
AGGGCAGGTTGGCGACGAACCAACAGATGCGTTGCGCGGCGTCGAGGCCTGTCTGCTCGATCTTGCCAGCCACGATGCGTGCGGCGTGCTGATCGTCGAGCACATGGAGGGCCGTCAACAGCGAACGATTGAGCTGCCCACGCATGGCTTCGTTCGCGCGTGGCGGAAATCGCTCGAGCAGATGGGGGAGTACCAAGCGAGCCAGCTCTCGATGGTCGGGCTCGTGGCTGAGTGCCCAGAGGCCTGTCACTGAACTGGCTCCCTTGTGCCGCAGTTTGGGTCCGGCGTAGCGGATGAGGATCGGGGCAACCAGCGTGGGGCGGTGTTCAACGAGGCATCGGTACCAGCCCGGCATTTCTCCAATGCCTTCAGTGAAATAGAAGGCGACCAGCCTTTCGGCCAGGTCGTCGCTCCAACTCAGTGGCGATTTAGGAGACTTGCCGAACGCACGCGCGGCAGCCAGGAGAGCTGCCGAACGGATGAGGTGTTGCTTGCCCTTGGCGGCGATACCGAGAATCTCGTCGACAGAAGGCAGGTTTTGACGTGTAAGCACTTGCTCCAGGCCCGCGAGTGCGGCCTGTGCAGTGGCTTCGTCCGCAACAAGGAAATCCTGTACCCGTTCGAGAGGTGTGTCACCGTGAATGTCGCTGAATCGCCCGTCATGAGCGAGCGCGAGCTGGTGCAACAGGTTCGCTGGCGCTGTGCCGGCAGCAAGATCCGACCAGTAGGGCTGGATTGCACGCTTTCGTTCCTCTCGTGCCTGCATCTGCTGCGACTTGTGCTTCAGCTGTCGCCGGTGTTGATCGCCCCGCCAGTCCTGAAGACCAGAGGTCCAGGCCTTTTGCAACCATTGCCGCGCCAATGGCCACACCGTCAAATTTCTTTCGACCCAGCGGTCGATGTCTTCCATCGACGGGACATCGAATCCAGCCGGCGGATCAACGACCGCAGATGCCACATGTTCAAAGCAGTGCCGAGCGATCTCCTCATCTGGAGTGGTGGCCGCTAAGTCAAGGAACCAATGAAGCCAATCGTGCGGCAATCGCGCTCCATGCAACCGCTGTTCTACTTGCCAGAAGAATCGGTGCCCCTGATCGTTGGGCCGAGTCGACACGTAACCCAGTCGCACCAGTGATTTGATTCGATCAGGACGCGCTTCTAGCCACTGCGCGACTTCGCGCCGGGAGTCGTCCACCAGTTTTGAGAATCCGTGTTCATCCAGACAAATGCCCAGCCACGAGAAGAGGCGTTCCGTGGAGATGTCGTCGCCTGCGCAAAGAAGTGCGGCGCCAAGTACCTTTCCGCTCAATCGTCGCGTGTCGTAATCCTGCGCCTCATCTGCCGACGTTGGTTTCGCTTTGACCCACGCATCTGCTAGTTCGGCGAAATCCCGTGGTCGAGACTGCCGTAGCAGCGCCTGGAGCCAGAACATCGAGTATTCGGCGATCAGGTTGCGGCGACGCGGTGGGCGCAAGTACCTGAACACCTCGTCCGGGCCGAGATGCTCAGGGTAAAGGTCGGTCAGCAGTGCGCCCGTAAGGCGATCGTCGCTGTCGCGCAAGGTGCCGGTGGCCAACTGGTCCAACCAGGCCCTGGCCTTGACGATCCGAAACTCGCCGTTGTGCTTCCATGCCTTGTACGCAGCCAACCGGTTGTCTATCCACGCGTCGGCGTCTTCCACCCATGCCTCCAATGCGGGCACGAGCCCAGGCATCGGTTGGCCATGACCGAGCGCGTCAAGCACACAGTCGATGAAAGCCTGGTGTGCATCATCCCGTTCAGGGGCCTGTAGCAGTTCGGCGTAAGTCATCTCCATGTCGGCGGTAGCCAACGGGCCGAAGGGATGGCTCACCCAGGCTCCTCTCCTGAATCCCTTGTCCCGGTGCGCTGCCTCGCTCAGTGCCTCAAGCAGCGCCAGGCGCTCCGATGTGCTCAACGCGGCAACGTCGCCGTTGAGCACGATGCCCAACGGGTCGAGCTGCATCAGGCGAGCTCGGTCGCGCCCGTGGTGCACAACGAGCCATGCGAACAACCCGCGCAGAGGATCCACCGGGCGACCGTCGAAACCCTGGATGAGGGCGAGCAGCCGGCCGAGTGGCAAGCCCGCCTCGAGACGCCGCTCCAGAGCCTTGGCAGCCAGGTACTCGGCAATGCTTCGGTGGCGCGGTGTTGAGTGGCCGGCGATGGTGGTAAATACTTTGCTCGACAGGGCAGCTTGCACGTCGTGCAGTGGCAGAGCGTCCGGCAGAGCCGACAGGTCCACCGCATCGCGCGCGCCGTCTGCCCGGAGCGCAATCGACTGCATGTTGCTGAGCAGGAGCACCGCGCACAACAGACCGGCATCGAAGAGCAGCCGGTCGATGTCACCTGGGCGAGGCGGTTTGATCGCCAAGTGTTCTTGTGAAGTTTCGGTGGCCAGCTGACGGCAGGCCGCTTCGTAGATGCTTTGACGAGTGGATGGCCAGGTTCCCCCACTTGCTGCAACGGCCTTGATCGTGAGATCGAGCAGCAGTGGATTACCGAACAAGTCGGTCAAACCGTATTGCTCGGCCTTACGCAGGAACGTGTCGGGGTCGGGCACTTCGGTCGGCCTGTGGCGCAGAACGTCCAACTGGTCTTCTGGACTCAGTGGCGCCAGGTGCAGCACCTCCACACGCTGGCCCGGGGCAACGCGCTCAAGGGCACGCTGGTCACTCTGCCCCAGCCAGTCCGCCTCCCGGCATGACAGGCGAAACCTTGGCCGACCCGCCCGATCCAGCCATGAGCGGATCGCATCGAATGGCACTCTTCCATCGTGCGCACCTGCACGCACTTCGTCGAGCGCATCGATGAAGACGATTCCGTCTCCAATGCCAGTCGGAGCCACATTGGCGACGATGTCGCGAGCTGAAACCGCTGTTCCATGGCATGCATGAGCCTCGGCTTCAAAGCTCCACGACTTTCCGGAACCAGGATCGCCGAGCAACACGTAGGCGTCCAGGCTGCGCCAGTCGGCCAAGAGCCTGGTCTCGCGGCCGCGATCGTCCAGATATGCCGTGGCGCTTCGCGGTACACGATGCGCGTTGACATCCGGCGCAACAGATTGCGGTGCCATGGCGCTTCTTGCCCGAGCTGCTAGCGCGTCCAATACGGCGCGTCTTGCCGTAAGAACTCGCCCAAGGGAAGCGCCTCGCTGCCCACGAGCCAACGGCGGGCATCGGGGTGACGACGGCAGAACTCGTCCAAGCCGCGGTGGCCGCCCGAGTTTGAGCCCGTTTTGACCTCGATGGCAGCCAGCCTGCCGCGATGCTCAACGACGAAGTCGACTTCCATGTCTCCTTCGCGCCAATAGTGGACTTGCGTGTCGGCATCCGCCGTACTCACCAGATGCGTGCCCACCGTACTCTCAGCCAGCCGACCCCAATAGCTGCGATCGGCGCGAGCTTCTTCGAAGTTGTAGGTGGAACCGGCCGTCATCAGTGCGTTGTTGTGCACCTGGAATTTGGGGGGCGATTTCCGCTGCCGAATGGCTTGGGCCGCATACTTTTGCAGCCCGGTCAGCAGTCCGGCTTGTCCAAGCAGGGTGAGGTGATGCGCCAGTGTCAGCGTGTGCCCCTGACCCAAGGTACGGCTGATGTTGTCGAGAGAAACGATCTGCCCGGAATAGTCGCACCCTAGCTCGAACAAGCGGCGAAGCATGGCCGGCTTGTCGACTCTGGACATGGCGAGCACGTCTTTCTCGATGCTCGGCTCCACCAGTGCGTCTTTGACATAGGCGCGCCACCGCTGCTCATCGTTGATCAATTCGGCGCTACCCGGATAGCCGCCGAAGTGGACGTACTGTTCCAGCGTGAATCGGAAGGCATCGTTCATTTCCGTGAACGACC
>JANMAS010000197.1:0-11258 GCA_031359975.1 Burkholderiales bacterium | reverse complement strand
CTCTATCGCTCGGCCGGAACCGCCATACCCATCGCCATCACCAACTCCTGCCACCCCGATTTGCAACGACTTTCTGTTCAAGCGTGACAAATTACTACCGGACCCTCGCCAAATCAATCCCCTGCGTACGAAAGCCTGCCTCGGGTTTTCCCGAGGCAGGCTTCGCGTGGCGGTTTCCTGGACACCAGGCCACCAGGCCACGGAGGCTCCGGAGGGCCTGGCGACCGCGCCGATCTCAGCGCGCGGTGGCGGGGCGGCCGGCCGTCATCGTTGCCGGTGTGCGATGGATGCTCGGCGCATCGCTGTTGATCGCGGCAAGTTCGCCGTTCATGCGGGCGATGGCCAGTTCGTTGCGCACTTGTTCGCGCGATTTCACGCTGTACGACGGCTCGATGTATCCGCGCTGCGACCAGGCATCCAGGCGGCCATCGGCGCGGGCGGCGGCGAGTTCGGCTTTCACCTGGTCGCGTGTCTTCAGCGAAACCGCTTCGTTGAAGTGGTCAGGCGTGATGTCTTGTGCAAAGCTGGCGGCGCCAAGAAGGGCGAGGGCGGCAGCGGCGATAACTTGCTTGGTTTTCATAATGATGTCTTTCGGTTGATGTGGAAACACAGGCCGGTTCGATGGGTGCGAGCACTTGCTCTCGCGTTGAGCCTTTGAATCCGGCTCGGTGAGTCGCCTGTTGTGTTCGGCTCATCGATGGATTGAACTGTAGCCATTCACTTTCAAACAATAAATAGGCTCCGGAGAAACGCATACTTCGCAATTAGTGAACAATCCGGGCATGGATCAACTCAAAGCCATGCGCGCCTTTGCCCGCGTCATCGATGACGGTGGATTTGCCGCGGCGGCACGCACGCTGCACGTGGCACCGGCCGTTATCACCCGCCTGATTGCCGAGTTGGAGGAGCATCTGGGCGCGCGGCTCATCACGCGCACCACCCGTCGGCTTGCGCTCACCGAGGTGGGCGATCTGTACCTGCAGCGCGCACGCCAGATCCTGCTCGATGTGGACGACGCCGAAGCCTTTGCCGGCCAGGCCTCCACCGAGCCGCGGGGCCTGGTGCGGGTGCTGCTGCCGCCGGCGTTTGGCGTGCACCAGCTGGCCAAGCGGCTGCCCCGGTTTCATGCGGCTTATCCGCATGTCACGCTCAGCATCACGGCATTGGGGCCGGTGGAGTCACTCGACGAGAGCCACGACATCGCCGTACTGATCTCGCGCAACGAGCTGACCGGTGATTTTGTCGCCCGCCGGCTCGCGCGCACCGAGGTGATCACGTGTGCATCGCCCGCCTATCTGGACCAACGCGGCCGCCCTTCGCATCCCAACGATCTTGTCGGCCACGACGCACTCATCCCGCCGGATCCGTCGATGCAGCGCGGCATCACCTTCCACCGCAGCGGCACGGCCGCATCGGGCCACGCCACCAGCGCCACCGTCAGCCTGTCGCGTCGGCCCGCACTGGCCACTACCAACCTCGATCTCAACCTGTCGGCGGCCATCGCCGGGCTGGGTGTGGCGGGCCTGCCCTCCTTTGCCGTTGAGGATGCCCTGCGCGGCGGTCAGCTGGAGCGGGTGCTCCACGGCTGGCGCCTGTTCGACCTCACTATCTGGGCCTGCATGCCCACGCGCAAGCTGGTGCCGGCGCGGGTACGCGCGTTCATGGACTTCCTCATCGTCGAATTCGGCGGCGACGACAACGACCCCTGGGTACTGGCCGCCCAGGTGAAGTGAGGCAGCGACTCCCGCCATCTTCGCCAGAATCTTTCCCAACGTTGCCACGCGAGCCCAAGGGCCTGCTTCTCCCCGCTTCCGGCCCGGACGCACCCCGAACAATTCGGACGATCAGCGGGTGAACATCACCCCCGCATGTGCGGCGACGCCGACAATCCCATGAAGCCAACTTCCCCGTCAGAAACGCCATCCGCGTTGCCATTGTGGGCAGGGTGCGCCGTGCCGAGTGCGATGCTGGCTGGCGCCGCGATCATCGCGTCGCGACCCGGCGAGTCGCGGGTGGCGCTGGTGTGGGTTGCGATGGCCGGCGTTGTGCTGGCGGCTTTTGCGCTGGGCATGATGCGCCGGGCTCGCCAACACGCCAACGCCATGACGCGGCGCGCGAGCCGCCTGGAGGATCACCTGGAGCAGGCACCCTGCGCGTTGGCCTTGACCGACGACGACCTGCAACTCACGGCTTGCAACACCCGATTTGCCGAGTTCACCGGTTTTGTCGTGGACGAGCTGATCGGGATGAACGTGGCCGAGGTGCTGCAAACCGCCGGTGCCGAGGAGCTGATCACCAGGCTCGACGCGGTTTGCCGCGGCGGTGACGACGCCCGCTTCGATATTTGTCTGGTGCACCACGCTGCTAAGCGGTCTCGCCCGACATGGGTGGAGGTATCCGTCAGCCGGCTTGGCGCCGGCACCGACAGCCCGGCACATTCCGGCGCGCCCGGCGGCCTGCGACTGGCGCTGTGGGATATGGGTGCCCGCAAAGCGCGTGAAGACGGCCTGGCGCAGCGTGAGCAACTGGCGATGAGCAGCGCGCAGCTCGGCTTCTGGGAATGGGATGTCACCCGCCGCCGGCTGGCGGTCAGCCCCCGCTGGGCCGAGATCGTCGGTTATGCAGTGGACGAGCTACCCGACGACCTGTCGTTGATCGACATGCTCGCCCACCCCGACGACCTGGTGCCGTTTCGAGAAAAACTGATCCCGCACCTGCGCGGCGAAACAACCGACTTTGTGCTCGAGCATCGGTTACGCCACAAGTGGGGCTTCTGGGTGTGGGTGCGCGATACCGGCCGGGTGGTGGCGCGCGACAGCGATGGTCGCGCCACCCGCTTGATCGGCGTCAATGAAGACATCACCGCCATCAGGCACGCCGAAGCGGCGCTGGCGCAAAGCCAGGAGAAACAATCGCTGGCGATGCAGAGCGCGCAGCTCGGCCTGTGGGATTGGCATGTGCCCACCGGCGAAGCGGTGTTCGGCCCGCGTTGCGCCGAGATCGCCGGCTTGCGCCTGGACGAACTGCAGCCGCACATTGCCGCCTGGGAGCGCCTGGTGCATCCGGATGACTGGTCGGCGCTGCGTGCGCAACTCGAACCAACCTTGCGTGGCGACTCCGACGAGTACGCCCTCGCGCATCGCCTGCGGCACAAGGAGGGGCATTGGGTCTGGGTGCGCCATACCGGCAAGGTGCTGGAGCGCGACGACACCGGCACCGCGGTGCGCCTGGTGGGCCTCTACCAGGACATCTCCGCCCAAAAGGCCGACGAGCTCGCGCTCATCTTCGCCAAGGAAAGCGCTGTCGCGGCCAACCGCGCCAAAAGCGAATTCCTCGCCGACATGAGCCACGAAATCCGCACCCCTGTGAATGCCATCGTCGATCTGTCGCAAGGGGTGCTGGACGCCGGTGTGACACCGCGCCAGCACGACGACCTGCACAAAGTGCTTGCCTGTTCCAAGGCGCTGCTGGGTGTGCTCGACGACCTCCTCGACGACGCCAAGATCGAGGCCGGCCGCATGGCCATCGAGCCGGTGAGCTTTGCGCTGGAGGAGCCGCTGAACACGGTGGCGATCCTGTTCGGCGCGCAGCTTGAGCACAAAGGCCTGGCGCTGCGGGTCGAGATCGCACCCGATGCGCCGAAGCACGTGATCGGCGACCTGCAACACCTGTCCCAGGTGCTGAACAAGCTTGTCGGCAACGCCATCAAGTTCACCGAGCGCGGCGTGGTCCATGTGAAGGTGGAAGTGGCCTCGCGGGACGACACCGGCCATGTCCTGCGCATCGTGGTGGCCGACACCGGCATCGGCATGCCCAAGGCGCAGATGGAGCGGCTGCTCCAGGCCTTCGCGCAGACCGAAAACGCCATCACGCGTACGGTGGACGGCACCGGCCTGGGCATGGGGCTGAGCATCAGCCATCGCCTGGTGAGGCTGATGGGTGGGCAGATCGGTGTCGGCGGCCAACAAGGCCAGGGCTGCACCTTCAGCTTTACCGTGCGCATGGGTCGGCTGCCGCAGGAGCACCCCGACACGAGCCTCCACGCGGTTCGAGGTTTGCGCGCACTGGTCGTCGATGATCAGGAAACCTCGCGCCTGATCATGGGCCACATGCTGGAGGCATGGGGCGTGCACGCCGATACCGCGGGCTCGGCCGTTGAAGGCCTGGAGCGGGTGGCATGTGCCCGCAAGGCCGATAGCCCCTACGACCTGCTGTTGCTCGACTGGCGCATGCCGGAGATGTCGGGCCTGGAGATGGCGGCGGCCCTGCGTTCGCGGGCCGACAACGAAAGCCCGATGCCGTTCGTGATCATGGTCTCCGCCTACGGCCGCGAGCAGCTCATCGAAGCATCGGGCAGCGTGCCGGTCGATCTGGTGCTCGCCAAGCCGGTCGCACCGTCGACACTCTTCGACGTGATGATGCGCATGCGTCGGCCCGGTGCGCTGGCACCGTACAAAACGGTGCCAGCACAGCCGGAACGCACCACCTTCCCCGGTGCGCGCATCCTGCTGGTCGAAGACAACCCGCTCAACCAGGATGTGGCGCGCGAGTTCCTCAGCGGCATTGGCGGCAAGGTGTCAACGGCCAGCCACGGTGGCGAAGCGGTGCGCTTGATCGAACAGCATACCTACGACCTGGTGCTGATGGATCTGCACATGCCGATCATGGGCGGGCTCGAAGCCACGCGCCGGATTCGCGAATTGCGCAATGGCAAGGGCCTACCGGTGATCGCCATGACGGCCGCCGTGATGGGTGAAGACCGCGACCGATGTGCCCGCGCAGGCATGGCCGATTTTGTGGCCAAGCCGGTGAACGCAGATGATCTGGTGCGCGTGCTGCATGCCTGGTTACCTCGATCGGCGACGGCACCGCAACCGGCTCGCGCCAGCGCGTTGACAGCTGGCGCGAGCGCGGGTTTGCCGGGCTACTCACTGCCCTCCCGGAGCGTGTCGATCCGCCCCAAAGTCGCCTCCCGGCACCTGACGCTGAGGCTGGATGGCTTTGCGTGCGAACTCGCGCTGCGGCGGTTGCACGGCAACGCCGACCGTCTGCGCGAGCTGCTGATCGAATTCACGCGCCGCCATGCCGATACCGCCACGCAGTTGCAAGCCCTGTCGCAGGCCGGCCAGACCGACGAGCTGATACTGCTGGCGCACGCGATCAAGGGGGCAGCCAGCAACCTCGGCCTGATGCGTCAGGCCGCGCTGGCCCAGGAGCTGGAGAGCAGCGCGCGCTTCGGCGACCATCCCGTGGCGGTGGCGCATTTCAATCGCGCTCTCGGCGAGGCGCTGCTGGCGATCGCCACGCTCGATCAGGACATCGCCCTGGTGGCACACCCGGCGATCGCCTGAAGGCGGCGCGGTCAGCGCATCGAAAAGCCGGTGGTGACGGTGATGCCCGCCATCGGCTCGATCAGCACTCGCAAGGGCGCCAATTCGCGATAGCGCATGGCCACCTTCATTGCATAGGCAAAAAAGCGCGGTAGGTCGGCGCTGTACCTGGGCTTTCCATCGCGATGCTTGAGGCGGCAGAAGATGCCCAGCACCTTGAGATGGCGCTGCAGCCCCATCCATTCGAGCGCGCGCCAGTAAGAACCAAAATCCTCGCCCAGCGCATCGGCGCCAAACAGGCCGGCGCGGCGCGCCTGGGTCCAGTAGCGCACGGCCCAATCGATCTCGCGCTCTTCATCCCACGACACAAACGCGTCGCGCAGCAGCGAGGCCATGTCGTAGGTGATGGGGCCGCACACCGCATCCTGGAAGTCGAGGATGCCGGGGTTGGGATCGGCCACCATCAGATTGCGCGGCATCCAGTCGCGATGCACCGCCACGCGCGGCTGCGTCAGCGCGCTGGCGACGAGTGCGTCGCACACACCCGCCCATTGCGCCTGCTGCGCGGCGTTCCACGAGATACCAAATTCGCGCTGCACGCACCATTCGGGGAAGAGCGCCAGCTCGCGTCGCAGCAAGGCATCGTCGTAAGGCGGCAAGCTGCCGGCATCGACATGCCGCTGCCAGTGCACCAAGGCATTCACGGCGTCGCGCATCAGCCGATCGGCCTGCGCCGCGCCGCATTCGTGCAGGGCATCGAGGTAGAGCTGGGAGCCCATGTCGGCCAGCAGCAGGAAGCCCTGCGACAACTCGGCTTCGAGCACCGCCGGCCCGTGCAGGCCCGCGCGCTCGATCAGTGCGGCCACCTGCACAAACGGCCGCACGTCTTCCAGGGGCGGTGGCGCGTCCATGACGATGCGGCAGGGCTGCCCGCGCCGCACCGGGGAGACCCGGAAATAGCGCCGAAAGCTGGCGTCGGCCGAGGCGGGCCGCAACGTGCTGGCGTCGAGGCCATGACGGGCCGCCAAGGGGGCGAACCAGCTTTCGAAGGCGGCCTGCCGGGCCGGATCGGGCCAGGTGATCGAGTCAACGCGGTGGTCGGATGTCATCGCAATCGTTTTTCAGCGTTCAGCCCTGAAGCGCGGGGGGAGTCGAGTGGGGCAGACACCCTGAAACAAGGATTTGCCAACCCGGCGGGAACAGGCGGTGGCCTGAAGGATAATTTCATCACGCGGGCCATGCGGCCGGCGGCCGGTGGGCGGGCTGCATGATGCCGCCCCCGGATCGCTGACGATACCTCCCTTGCCAGCCGCCCTCCATCCGCTTTTGCCTGTCGCGTGCGCCTTCCGCATCTGAAACACCCCTCGTCGAGCCGGCCCTCCAGCCACCCAGCTCCGCCTGGCCAGTCGCCTGCGGCTGCGGCGGTGCCTGTGGGCATGTGGCTGGCGGTGGCGGCAGCCGCTGCCTTGCTGTGCGGCAGTTGGCCGGCACGCGCGCAGGCCACCAAGCCGCTGGTGGCGCAACCCGGCGAGCCGGTGGTGCTGGAGGCCGACGACATCGAGATGCACCTGAACCAGGCCGCCAAGGCGCGCGGCAACGTGTCGTTGCGCCAGGGCGACCTGAAGCTGCGCTCCGACACGCTGGATTACGTCGAATCGCGCAACGAGGTGCATGCCGCCGGCAATGTGCGCATCGATCGCGCCGGCGATCGTTATTGGGGGCCGGAGCTCACCCTCGATGTGCAAGCCTACCGAGGTGAGTTCATCCAGCCCCATTACTGGCTCGCCCGCACGGGTGCCGGTGGGCAGGCCAGCCGGGCGGAGTTTCTCGACAAGTCGCGCTCGAATCTGTTCGATGCCACCTACACCAGTTGCCCGATCGACGGGTCCGACCAACCGGACTGGCTGCTGAGCGCCGATCGCGTGTCGATCGACATGGCCCGCAACGAAGGCGTGGCCGAAGGCGCGGTGCTGCGATTTCTCGGCGTGCCGATCCTGGGCCTGCCGCGCATGAGTTTTCCGGTCACCGGCGAGCGCAAATCCGGCTGGCTGCCGCCGAATATCAACCTCGACAGCCGCAGCGGCTTCGAGGTGTCGGTGCCCTACTACTGGAACATCGCGCCCAACCTGGATTCGACGATCACGCCCATGATCTCGAACAAGCGCGGCCCCGGCTTTGCCGCCGAACTGCGCTACCTCGCCGACAGTGACGAAGGCGTCGTGCGCACGCAGGTGCTGCCGGACGATCGGCAGGAGCGTTCCGCCCGCTATGCGCTCGACCTGCAGCACCGCGGCCGCTTCGGCGACCGCACCACCTACGTCGCCAACGTGCAGCGGGTATCCGACGACAACTACTGGAAGGACTTCCCGCGGGTGGTGCCCAGCCTGACGCAGCGCCTGCTGCCGCAGGATGTGTCGATCCTGCGCCGCTACGACCGCGCCGACAACGATCTCGATGTCTATGCGCGGGTGCAGAACTGGCAGGTCTTGCAGTCGCTCGACGTGGACGGCATCGCACCGCCGTATCAACGCAGCCCGCAGGTGGGCATCCGCGTGCGCGGGGCGTTTCTCGATGCCTGGCGTTACCGCGCCGAAACGGAAGTCAACCGCTTCACCCTGCCCGACGCCGCGCCTCTGCCGGCGGGCGTGACCGAGGGCATCGCCGGCCAGCGTTGGCACCTGCTGGCCTCGCTCGAACGCCGCTTCGGCAACAGCGGCTGGTGGGTGGCGCCACGGGCGTCGATCAATGTGGCGAGCTATCACACCGAAGAGCCGATGAGCGACGGCCGGCGCACCGGAACGCGCACCATCCCCACGTTCAGCGTGGACAGCGGCTTGATGTTCGAGCGCGATGCCCGCCTGTTCGGGCGCGCGGTGCGGCAGACGCTGGAGCCGCGTCTGCTCTATGTGAAGACACCGTACCGCGAGCAATCGACATTCCCCAATTTCGATTCGGCCGCCAAGGATTTCAACTTCGTCTCGATCTTCAGCGACAACGCGTTTTCCGGTGTCGATTGGGTGTCCGATTCGAACCAGATCACCGTCGGCGCCACCACACGATTCCTCGATGCCGGATCGGGCGCCGAGTTGTTGCGCCTGGGCCTGGCGCAGCGCTACGTGTTCGTCAACCAGCGCATCCTGCCGGAATGCCCGCCCGGCACGCTGGGTACCGAGGGTTGCACGCAGCCGGAGGAGCGATTGTCCGACCTGCTACTGCTCGGATCGAGCCGCATGTCACCAGCCTGGGTGCTCGACGGCACGGTGGAATACAACCCGAGCACCGATCGCTCGGTACGCTCGGTGCTGAGCGCGCGTTACAACCCCGAGCCGTATCACACGGTCGGCCTCACCTACCGCTTTGCACGCGGCTTGAGCGAACAATTTGAACTTGGCTGGCAATGGCCGATCTACCGCCGTGATCGCTCCTCCGCGTCGGCGTCCGATGGCAGCGGCCAGCCCTGTCAGGGCACGCTGTACGGCGTGGGCCGGGTCAACTACAGCGCGCAGGACAGCCGCATCACCGATTCGATCTTTGGCGTGGAGTACGACGCCGGCTGCTGGATCGGCCGCGTCGTGGCGGAGCGTTTGTCCACCGGCCGCAGCGAGGCCACCACCCGGCTGCTGCTGCAACTGGAACTGGTGGGCTTGTCCCGCCTGGGCTCCAACCCCCTGTCGACCTTGATGGAGAATGTGCCTGGTTACCGGCTGCTGCGAGACGACAGCTCCCCGCCGACGCCTCCGCCATCTTCAGCCACCGTGAACCCATGACCCAATCGATGCTCTCGTTGCTTGTTCCCGTTGCCGCCCGCCTGGCGCGCCGCAGTGCCTGCCTGGCCGTGGCGGCAACCCTGGCCGCCAGCGCCGTGACGGCCCAGACGCGCGCACCCACGCCGCGTGGCGGCGACTACATCGTGGCCGTGGTCAACAACGAACTGGTCACCGCTTACGAGCTCGACCAGCGCATGGCTCGCGCGCGCGAAGAAGCGCAGCGCCGCAACGCGCCCCCGCCACCCGAGGCGCAGCTGCGCAAGGACGTGCTGGATGCGCTGATCGAGGATCGTGTGGTGATCACCTATGCGCGCGAAAGCGGCATTCGTGTCGACGATCCGGAGCTCGACCGCGCGGTGGCCAGCGTGGCCTCTCAAAACCGCATCACGCTGGATCAACTGCGCGACCGCCTGCGCGCCGAGGGGCTCGACTACGGCCGCTTTCGCGCCAACCTGCGTGACCAGATCCTCGGCGAGCGGGTGCGCGAACGCGAAGTGGTGGCGCGCATCGACATCTCCGATGCCGAGATCGACCGCGCCATCAGCCAGCAGCGCACCGCCGCCGGCACCTTGGTGCAGATGAATATCGCGCAGATCCTCGTGGCGGTACGCGACAGCGCCGACGCGGCCGAAGTGGCGCAACGCCAGGCCCGCGCCGAAGAGGTCGTCGCCCGCCTCAAGGCCGGCGAGCCCTTCGCCACGGTGGCGGCGCAGATGTCTGACGACACCACCAGCCGCGAAAAGGGCGGCGAGTTCGGCTTGCGTTCCGTGGATCGGCTGCCCACGCTGTTTGTGGACTCGGTGAAACCACTTGCCGTGGGCGGCTACACGCCCAAGCCGATCCGCAGCGGCGCCGGCTTTCACGTGCTCAAGCTCGTCGCGCGCCAGCAGGAAGCCGCGTTCAAGATCACGCAGACGCGTCCGCGGCACGTGTTGCTCAGGCCCTCGGCACAACTGAGCGCCGAGACGGCCGCGCAGCGGCTGATCGAGGCCAAGCGCCAGATCGAAAGCGGCGCACGCACCTTCGATGCGGTGGCCAAGGCGGTCTCGGAAGACGGCAGTGCCCCGCAGGGGGGCGATCTCGGCTGGGTGTCGCCCGGCGGCCTGGTGCCGGAGTTTGAAGAGGCGATGAACAAGCTGCCGATCGGTGGCATCTCGGATCCCGTGGTCTCGCGCTTTGGCGTGCACCTGATCCAGGTCGTTGAGCGCCGGCAAACCGATGTCGATCCGCAGCAACTGCGCGAGCAGGCGCGCAACGCGCTGCGCGAGCAGAAGTTCGAAGGCGCCTACGCCGATTGGGTGCGCGATCTGCGCGACCGCGCTTACGTGGAACTGCGCGAGCCACCCACTTGATGACCGCCTCGCCCTCATCACCACGATGAGCGGCCACACCGCGCGCAAACGCTTCGGCCAGCATTTCCTGACCGACAGTTCGGTTATTGACGCGATCGTCACCGAGATCGCCCCACGACCGGGTCAGGCGCTGGTGGAAATCGGGCCCGGCCTGGGTGCGATGACCTATCCGGTGCTGCAGCGCTGCGAGCGGCTTACGGTGATCGAACTCGACCGTGATCTCGCAGCCCGGCTGCGCCGCCGACCTGAGCTGCAGGTCATCGAGGCCGATGCGTTGAAGGTGGATTTTGCCCAGCTGAATCGCGATGCCGGCGGTGACAGCGGGCGCCCCGTGCTGCGGGTGTTCGGCAATCTGCCGTACAACATCTCCACGCCGATCCTGTTTCACCTGCTCGATGCGGCCAACCACATCGTCGACCAGCACTTCATGCTGCAAAAGGAAGTCATCGATCGCATGGTGGCGGCGCCCGGGCGCAAGGATTTCGGCCGCTTGTCGGTGGTGCTGCAGTGGCGCTATGCGATGGACGCCGTGCTGCAAGTGCCGCCGGATGCCTTCGAGCCGCCGCCACGCGTGCAATCCACCGTGGTGCGCATGCTGCCGCGCCCGGCTCCCGAGGTGGTGGATCGCGCCCTGCTCGAAGAACTCGTCGCGGTGGCGTTTTCCCAGCGCCGCAAGCTGCTGCGACACACGCTGGGCCGTTGGCTCGACGCACGCCAGGCTGGCGGCAACTTCGATGTGCAGCGCCGCGCCGAAGAGGTGAGCGTGGCCGAATACGTGGCGCTGGCCCAGGAAGTGGAAAAAATGGGGC
>JANMAS010000180.1:0-15753 GCA_031359975.1 Burkholderiales bacterium | reverse complement strand
CTTGCAGGCTGCGCGCCTTCACAGCAGGCCTCGTTCGGCAAACGACACCACATCCGCACCGCCGATCACCAGGTGATCGAGCACCCGCACATCCACCAGCTGCAGCGCGTTTTTCAGCGTTTGGGTGAGGAACTCGTCGGCGCGCGAAGGCTCGGCGTGGCCGCTCGGATGGTTGTGCGCGAGGATCGCGCCAGCCGCGTTGATGCGCATGGCAGCGCGCACCACCTCGCGCGGATACACGCTGGCCTGCGACAAGGTGCCGCGAAACAGCTCCTGCATTTCCAGGAGGCGGTTCTGGCTGTCCAGCCACAGCACCGCGAACACCTCGTAGGGCATCGGCCGCAGGCGCAGCGCGAGGTAATCCTTTACCCGCTGGGGAGAGTCGAACACCGTCGATTCGCGCAGCGGCTGGGCAAGGGCGCGACGGGCGATTTCGATCACCGCTGCCAATTCGGATCGTTTGGCCGGGCCAATGCCCTTGACGGTTTTCAGGTCTTGCGGCTGCACGTTGATGAGGCCGCCGATGCCGCCAAAGCGCTGCAGCAACTGGTCGGCCATCGTCAACACGCCGGTGCCGCGTATGCCGGTGCGCAGCAGCAAAGCCAGCAATTCGGCATCGCTCAAGGCGCCGGGGCCAAGCGCGAGCAGCTTTTCGCGCGGGCGCATCGCGGCGGGCAAGTCCTTGATCGACATGGCATTTGCGAGCGCCGGGTGGGCGCTGCGCTCGTAGAATCAAGGCAGTCTAGCTGCTATGCCGGGTGCCGATGCACCGGCGCTCTTGTGTGAACAGCATCCAGCCGGGGTCTTTTGTCACCCTGCACTATCGCCTTGCCGGCCCCGATGGCGCCGACATCATCAACACCTTTGCCGACAAGCCCGCCACGCTGTCGCTCGGTGAGGGCCAGCTCGCACCGGCGATCGAGCGGCAACTGCTCGGGCTCGGCGAGGGCGCCCACGCCTGCATCGAGCTGGCGGCGGGTGAGGCGTTTGGCGATCGCAATCCGCAGATGCTGCAGCGCGTGGCGCGCAAGCTGCTGGCTGAGCATGGCGATGCCGATGGTCGCTACGAAGTGGGCGATGTGGTGGAGTTCCCCACGCCCGATGGCGCGGGCCGTTATGCGGGCGTGGTGCGCGAGTCCGCACCCGAATGGCTGTTGTTCGATTTCAACCATCCGCTGGCCGGCGAACGCGTGACGTTCGAGGTGCGGGTGATCGGGGTGCTGTGATGAGTCCGCCGGGCCGTCCCAAGGACGAAAACTCCCGCTTGGTGGGATCGCGCGCAGCGCGTAGGGTGCACCAATGACGCAAGAGGCGAGGCAAATGGTCGAACAGGTTTTGCTGGCCGAACCGCGCGGGTTTTGCGCCGGCGTGGATCGGGCGATCGAGATCGTCGAGCGCGCGCTGGTCAAGTTCGGCGCGCCGATCTATGTGCGCCACGAGATCGTGCACAACACGTATGTTGTCGACGATCTCAAGGCCAAGGGCGCCATCTTCATCGAGGATCTCGATGATGTGCCGGTGGGCGCGACGCTGGTGTTCTCCGCGCATGGCGTGAGCAAGGCGGTGCGGGCCGAAGCGGCGCGACGCGGTTTTGCGGTGTTCGATGCCACCTGCCCGCTCGTTACCAAAGTGCATGTGGAGGTGGCCAAGCTCGCACGCGAAGGCTTCGAGTTCATCATGATCGGCCACAAGGGCCACCCCGAGGTGGAGGGCACGATGGGGCAGCTCTCCAGCGGCATCTACCTGGTGGAGGACGTGCACGATGTGGCCCATGTGCAGCCCACGGGCGACAAGCTCGCGGTGGTCACGCAAACCACGCTCAGCGTGGACGATGCCAACGACATCCTGATGGCCGTCAAGCAACGCTTTCCGCATGTGCGCGAGCCCAAGAAACAAGACATCTGCTACGCCACGCAGAACCGCCAGGATGCGGTGAAGGTGCTGGCGCCGATTGTCGACATCGTGATTGTCGTGGGCAGCCCGAGCAGTTCCAACAGCAACCGCCTGCACGAACTGGCTGAACGTCTGGGTACCGCCGCCTACATGATCGATGCGGTGAGCGATCTGCAGCCCGAGTGGTTTGACGGCCGGCCGCGTGTGGGCCTCACCGCGGGCGCCTCGGCGCCGGATGTGCTGGTGCAGGCCGTCATCGCCC
Source organism: Burkholderiales bacterium (assembly GCA_031359975.1). GTDB lineage: Bacteria > Pseudomonadota > Gammaproteobacteria > Burkholderiales > Burkholderiaceae_C > JANMAS01. The sequence continues at coordinate 13,598 of JANMAS010000180.1, read as the reverse complement.
GCCTGCGTGCGCTCGGCGCGGTGAGCGTGCGCAGCATGGAAGGTGTGCGCGAAACAGTGCATTTCCCCCTGCCGGTGGGCCTGGGCGACAAATCCATGAGCGAGTTCGTGGCGTCTCGATCCTGAGCGGGTGCCGGCCCGTCATCGGCCCCGCACAGGCACCTCCTGGGTGCCTTTTTGATGCCCAAGAATTCGTTGCAGAAAGAAGCCGATGCTCGATATCAACCTGCTGCGCCGCGACCTCGACAGCGTCGTCGCGCGGCTCGACACCCGCAAGACACCTCAGCCCTTCCTCGACGTGGCGCGCTTCAGTGCGCTCGAAGCCGAGCGCAAGCAGGTGCAGATTCGTTCCGAACAGGCACAGGCGCGCCGCAACGCCGCCAGCAAGCAGATCGGCCAACTCAAGGGCAAGGGCGAAGATGCGTCGGCGCTGATGGCCGAAGTGGGTGGCCTGGCCGACCAGATGAAGCTCGACACGCAGCGCCTCGACGAGATCCAGACGGAGATCGCCACGATGCTGATGAGCGTGCCCAATCTGCCGCACGACAGCGTGCCGGTGGGGCGGGACGAAAACGCCAACGTCGAAGCGCGCCGTTGGGGCACACCGAAGGCCTTTGGCTTCGCGGTGAAAGACCATGTCGACCTCGGCGCGCCCCTGGGCCTTGATTTCGAGATGGGCGCCAAGCTGTCGGGCTCGCGATTCACGTTTCTCAAGGGGCCGATCGCCCGGCTGCACCGCGCGCTTGCGCAGTTCATGCTCGATGTGCAGACCACCGAGCATGGCTACATCGAGTGCTACACGCCCTACATCGTCAACCGCGACATCCTCGAAGGCACCGGCCAGCTACCGAAGTTTCGCAACGACATGTTCTGGGTCTATCGCGGCGACGAAGGCGAGGGCGGCCATGGCGATGCCCAGCCGGTCGAGCAATACCTGATCTCCACCTCGGAAATCTCGCTCACCAACACCGCCCGCGAACGGCTCTTCGAGGCCGACGAATTGCCGATCCGCCTCACCGCCCATAGCCCGTGTTTTCGCAGCGAGGCCGGCTCGGCCGGGCGCGACACACGCGGCATGATCCGCCAGCATCAGTTCGACAAAGTGGAGATGGTGCAGATCGTGCATCCCGAGCAAAGCCATGCCGCGCTCGAAGCGATGACCGGCCATGCCGAAGCCATCCTGCAAAAGCTCGAGTTGCCCTATCGCGTGGTGCTGCTGTCCACCGGCGACATGGGATTCGGCGCGACGAAAACCTACGACCTCGAGGTATGGCTGCCGGCGCAAGCCACCTACCGCGAGATCAGCTCCTGCTCCAACTGCGAAGCCTTCCAGGCCCGGCGCATGCGCTCGCGCGTGCGCACCGCCCAGGGCAAGACCGAGTTTGTGCACACCCTCAACGGCTCCGGCCTGGCGGTGGGCCGCGCCCTGGTGGCCGTGCTGGAAAACGGCCAACAGGCCGATGGCTCCATCGCGCTGCCGGCCGCCCTGTGGCCCTACATGGGCGGCGTGCAGGTGCTGAAGGCATGATCGCCTGAACCAGGGCAGCGGCATCGATTCCCGCTAGAATCGCCGACTCGCCCGCTGACCCCGGGCGACCGAGTCGCTCACCCTCGCGGGCCGAGCGACTCAGACCCCGGAAAGGTGGCAGAGTGGTCGATCGCGCCGGACTCGAAATCCGGTTTACTGTTATGCAGTAACGAGGGTTCGAATCCCTCCCTTTCCGCCAGTACATTCCGCAAACACGGTGCGGCACTGTGCCGATAGCGTGCAGTGGGATTTCTGGTAAGTCGTTGATTTGACGACTGTTTCCCCCTCCTACACACCGTCTGGTGAAATATCCGGGCTAGGGCCGGGTGAATCTGCCGAGCCGCAGCCTGGATCAGCCTTTCAGCCTCTCGTTCTGCGGGAACATGGCCAGCCGCGCCTGGTCGTCCATCTCGGTCTTGAAGGCGTATCGATCCTTCAGCGCGGCAGCCCGCAGCGCGGCCGGCCGCTCGTTCACGGCCTCGAGCAGCCGCTTCACGTGCGGCAGTCGCTCCCACGCTTGCGCACCCAGCGCGAAGGGTACGGCGCGGGCCCAACCCCACACGGCCATGTCCAGCAGCGTGTAGTTGCCGCTCACCATCCACGGCCGGTCTGCCAGATGGGCATTGAGGATCTCCCAGTGCCGCCAGGCTTCAAAGTCGTAGCGATTGATGGCGTAGGGATTGGGCTCGGGCGCGTAGTGCTTGAAGTGCACGCACTGCCCCGTGAACGGCCCGATCCCGGACGCCACGAACATCAGCCAGGAGAGCATGGAGCCATGGTCCTGAGGTGCGCTCTGGAACTGGCCTGACTTCTCCGCCAAGTACAGCAGGATCGCATTGCTGTCGAAGACCGTGGCGGCGCCGTCCACGATCACCGGCACTTTGGCGTTCGGATTCAGCGCCGTGAATGCCGGCGCGTGCTGCTCGCCCTTGCGTGTGTCCACTGGGATGGCCTCGTACGGCAACCCCGACTCCTCCAGGAAGAGGGCAACCTTCATCGGGTTGGGCGCGAGCGAGTAGTAGAACTTCAGCATGGTTTGGGCTTGGCGAGTGGTTTGTGCAGCCCTGCATTTTGGCCCCATGCGCCGAGTTTGGTGGTGTGGTCGTGGGCGTTTCGCGAGGACCGTATCGAGGTGCGGTTCGCATTGGCCGCATCACCACGGCAGCCCTGCCTGCGAGCTGAAGGTGTAGTTGGTGACCGGCACACCGCTGTCGGTGGTGATGTGGTCCACCCCCTTCAGGCGAAACGATTTCTTGCCGTCGAAGTCCACGATGCCGTGGCCCGTTCCGCCCTGAGCGCGGATGCCGGCTTGCGCCCAGGCCACCGTCGTCAGCGTGAACGGCTCGCCGAAGACCAGGCTGACGGCGACGACCACGGTCTCGTCGACGGCCAGAAAGGCGTCGGGCGTGATGATGTCAGTGGCCACGCTCCAGTCCTTCCAGATCACCGTCAGGCGGGGCGATATCGGCATCACGCGAAACACGACGCCACCCGAGGGGCCGTGCGTCTCCAGCGTGCCCTTGACTTGCACCTTGTAGAAAAAAAACCCGGGCGTGCCGGTGAGGCCCGGTGCGTCGATCGTCAGCAGATCGGTGAAGCCGGCCAATGCGCCGCCCACTTCGCTTCCGTCACCCACCGCGTTGTTGCTGGCCCGCACACGCGCTTTGCCACCCGGCTCGGCCAGGGCGGTTCCACCCCCCGTGCCCCGCGGGCCACTGTGGTTGATCTTGGCTTTGGCGATGGCCATCGACGCGTCGAAGTCTTCCTTGCACACCGATTCGCCTGGCGCAAAGAGGCTGGCCAAGTCGATATTTCCTATTGGCATGCCGCTTCCAGAGGCCAGGCCGCCGCAGGTGTAGGCGAAGGTGCCCGACTGGTTGATCGGCGGCGTGGCCGCCGCGATGATCGGCAAGGCCAGGCTGGCCGCAACGGCGATCGCACGGGCGGCGAAAAGGGCGGTTGAAGTTTGCATCGTGGTGTCTCCGGTTAAGCGAGCTTCGACAGCGAAGCCGTGCCGCAAGACTAGGTGAAGCGCCGGCCGGGCCACCAACGGATCGCCAACCGATCGCACTGCCAAGGCCAGATCTCCACCGAATGGCCGATGGCCGCACACCCCACCGCTGCCGACAATCACCCAGGCACTTTGCCCGGGAGACCCCGTTGAACGCTCTGCGCCCCCACCGATTTGCTCGCGCCGCATCGTGCGCCGCCCTGCTCGCCGTGATGCTGTGGTGCAGCGCCGGACAAGCCGCGCAACGGGTGGTCGACACCGGCCATCCGCCGGTCGACACCCCCGACGCATATGCGATCTTCGACTACCGGTTCCGCGGCTCGATCTGGGAATACTTGCAGCTCGCGACGCGTTTCGAGATCGACCGGCCGACGCGCATCGAGGCGGCCGCAGTGTGGATGGTGTGGGGCGGCGGCGCGTTGAGCTACGCGGTCGCCGCTGACCAGGACGGTCTGCCGGGCGAGGTGCTCGTGGCCAAGGCGGTGCGCAATCTGCCACCGATGAATGCGCGCCCGAACTGGGTCACGTTCCGCCATCTCGGCTGGACGCTGCAGCCGGGCGTCTATTGGTTCGTGATGCGCGATCTCAAGGGCGACGGCAGCGGCGTGGTGTACGCCGGCGCACCCAACCCGCTGCCCGGCGCCACGCGTTACAGCGTCGTCAGCGACGCCTGGGTTGCCGAACCCACGGCGATCGGGCTGAGGCTGTTCGGGGGCGCTGCCGATGGCGACGCCTATTTGCCGCTGACGCCCAGCGTGACGTTGTTGCCGTTCACGTCGGCACCGGTGACGCAGTAGTCGAATCGCGCCGCGAGGATGGGCGGGAAGGTTGGAATGTCCTCGCACGGCAGCGCATGAAATGCGCCGCCTGATCCCATCGCGCAATAGGCAACGTCGATCGATCGCACCCCCGCAAGCGATCGGCCTGCCTGAGCTACCGCGTCCGCCTTGTAGAGGAACCCCGCTCGCACCGGCGGTGAGGAATCGCACTCGCCGTAGAGCCCGTACGGATCGCCCGGGCCATTGGCTGCCAGCAGCCCGATCGTGACCGCATTGCCGTGGCCGTCATTGGGCGTCCCGATGCAGCGCGCATAGGGATGGGGCTCCGCCGGACAGGCCACTTCGGCCGCGGCTGCGGGTGAGCCGGATGCCACGCCGCATGACAGGGTCACGGCGCCCTTCAGGCGCCGCGGATCGCCGTGGGAGGATCGCACCAGCTCGAGCTTGGGCCGAAGCGTCGCGCCGGCCGGACAGCCGCTGTACTGGCCGTTGGCATCGCTGAGCGCATCGCGCTTGAGCACACCGATCGTCAAATCGTTGCCAAGGCCATCGTTCTTCGCCTGCACGCAGTAGGCGTAGGGCACGCCGGCGGCACCCGCCGCCTCGCAGTCCACCACGCCCAGCCCGCCGCCTGACCACGGCTGGCAACTCAAGACCTGCACGGCGAGCACATCGACGACCGATCCGCCGACGTTGTTGACAAGCACCCATTTGGGCCCGAGTGCAGAACTCTGGTTTCGGCAATGTCCCGCCGGTGCATCCGGATCGGGTGATTGATTCCAGCTGGACGGACGCGCTGCGGCGGTGTTGCTCAGCGTGGCGACGATCAGCGCGATGAGGGCGGCGCGCGCAGAAACTCGGGTGGTCGACAGCATGGCGGCTCCGTGATGAATGGTCCGTATGGCCGATGCATTCTGCGAGTCTGCGAAGGGGGTTGGCCTTGCGCCAGATCAAGAGCGCTCGCGTTCAGCCTTTGCCTCGCTGGTCAGTGGCGGTGAGCGTGCACACCGCTGGCTTGGCCGCTGACCCGTGGCGCTTGATGTACTGGCGGCGGGCGTCTTCGGCAGACGAAGCCTGGAGTTCTGAGCGCGGCCTGCCGGGGCTGATGCAGGTGAACGCGTCGGTGGGTTGGGCCTGCGGCGGTGGCGACTGAGCCGATTTTGCGGCGGGTGCCGGTGCGGCCGACAAGGCGGGTGGTTCTCCACCGGCCCCCGGCTCCACACGTGGCGCTGGCGGTGGGGAGAGCACGCATCGGGCGCGGATGAGCTCGCAGCGCTGCGTGCAGTTGGTGAATTCGAAATCCTGCGCGCTGCCGGGGGTCGGGTAGCCCATGCCGCAGCGGGCTTTGCAGGTCGTCGCCGCTTTCAGGCAGGTGGCGGCGTTCGACAGGGGCGGGGCTGGCGGCGTGTTGCCCGGCGCCGAAGACGCGGCGGAGGCGGCTGGAGCGGCCGCCGAGGCGCCGGGCGCCGGGGGTGGTGGCGGCGCGGCCGGCACGGCCATCGCGTTCGACGGCGTCTCTTCGCAGCGCGCCAGGGCGCCGCACGGGCCATTGGTCACCACGCCGTGAGATCGCATGAAGCTGCACGCCGCTTCTTCAACCGAACCGGCTTCAACCAGTTGCTTGACCGCCGACGGCGGGCTGCCGGCACGCGCACACAGAAACGTCCTGGCGTGCGCCGGCTGCGTCAGCACCAGCGCCAGCAGCACGCATCCGGCAATCCGCATCTGCATGACTCCCTTTCGTGGCGGTCGGCGGCATCATAGGGGCCGCGTCGCGCCTGTGGCAGCATTGGCACCCCTGCACAAAAAAAGGTCTCCGATGGAAAAACCCAACGACAAACAAGGCAAACCGCCGATCGTCGACAACAAGCCGACGCCGGTATCGCTGGCAGCCACCTTGCTCGGCCCGATTCTGGCGGCCGAGCCGAGCCGTCCTTCGTCGGCCGACGTGGTGCGTCGGCTCTTCGAACTGGCCGATGCGATCTCTGCCGAACAGAAGAAGCGCGCCGCCGGGCGATCAAAACCGTAGGCTTTCGGGCCCTCGGGCATGCACCCGTCCATGATCAGTCAACGGGCCCTCGCGGCCCGTTTTTCATGGCTTGCCGGTAGCCTGCTCCACGATCACCACTTGTTGGGCACCCAGCCGAAGCTCCAGCCCGGTGGCAGGTGGCGACTTGTCGCCCTTCGCCGGCTTGCGCGCCTTGGGTGGCCCCACCACCCACTTGCCGCCCTGCGGAAACACCGGCGTCCAGCTCTCGGCGTTGAAATCCGCCGGCAGCGACAGCGTGGCGTCGCGCGAGGCGTAGTTGATCGCCACCAGGATGCGCTGGCCTTCGCGCTCACGCACGAAGGCAAAGATCGGGTCGTCGTCTTTCGACAGGTTGGTGAAGCTGCCGTCGGCCAGCGCCGGCTTGGCCTTGCGCAAGGTGATCAGCGCCTTATACCAATTCAGCAACGAGGCGGGATTGGCCTGTTCGACGGCCACGTTGTGGGTGCGCCAGTTGTCCACATTGGGCCGGAAAGGCTTCTCGGCCGTGGTGAAACCTGCGTTGTGCTCCGCGCTCCAGCTCATCGGGCCGCGCAGGGCCGGATCGCCGCCCGAGGCCACCGGGGACTGCGCCAGGCCGATCTCTTCGCCGTAGTAGATGAAGGGCCGGCCTGGCAGCGTGAGCAACGAGGCGGCGGCGATGCGGTAGCTGGCCTCGTCGCCTTGCAACTGCTGGAACAGCCGCGTGCCGGCAAAGGTGTCGTGATTGGCCAGGAAGGTGCCCATGTGATCGATCGGCATCGTGCGCAACATGTACGGCACGTCGGGCATCAGGCGCCCCATTCGCACGCTCCGCAGGATGTGCTTCTGCAGCCCGAATGCAAACGCGCTGCCGCATGACGATGCCTGGGCAAACGCCGCCGGATCGCTGGGCGCCTCGCACACCATCGTGCGCTGGCCGTACTGCGCCAGCAGATCCTGCACACGTTCCATCAGCACATGATTCTCGGGCTGGTTTTCCCAGCCGATCGAGCCGTTCTCGATCAACACGCCCACGGCGTCGAAGCGAAAGCCGTCAACGCCCCGGTTGAGCCAGAACTTCAGGTTGTCGAGGTGGAAATCCACCACCGCCGGGTTGCGCAGGTTGAAATCCGGCATGTCGGCGGTAAAGGCGCCGTAATACCAGCGCGGGCCTGCTTCGCGCCAGGGATCGCCGTCGAAACTGTTCCAGCCCTTTTGCGGCTCGGTCTTGAAGATGTACCAGTCGGCATACGCCGATTGCCGGTGGTCGTAGGCATCCTCGAACACCGGATGCGACGACGAACTGTGGTTCATCACGTAATCGACGATCACGCCGATGCCGCGCTTGTGGGCCTCGGCCAGCAGGCGGTCGAGATCGGCCAGCGTGCCGTAGGCCGGCTCGATCTCGCGGTAGTTGGCCACTGCGTAGCCGTGGTCGTGGTCTTCGCTGCGGAAGATCGGCATCAGCCAGATGCCGGTGACGCCGAGATCGCGCAGATAGTCCAGCCGCTGGGTGACGCCGTTCAGATCGCCGACGCCATCGCCATTGCTGTCTTGATAGGCGCGCACGAAGATCTCGACAAACACACCGTGGCGTTCCCAGGCCGGTGGCAGGCCGCTGTCGCGCTTGACGATCTCGACCGGGCCGATGTCCGTGCTCAGCGGCGCGGGTGCGGCCGCGGCAGTTGCCGCATGAGCGATCGGGGGGCCGCCGATCAGCACGCACAGCATCGCACCGATCAACGCGCGCAGTCGCGCAGCGGAGGTATTTGTCATGGGGTGACCTTGTTCCCGTCAAAGGCGTGGGGCATCGATTCCACCATAGCCGCGCGATCCATTTCACACATCTTTACATGGCGACACGTGACGGGCTAACGCCAAGGATTGAACCTCCTTGGCATGTGTGGCCGCATGGCCCGAAACCTCTGCAAGGTGAATTCGAATGCAACTCTCATGGACTGCCAACCGCTCATCCGCCATTGAACCCGCACAAACCCGAGGCCGCGCGGAGGCGCTAAGCTCGGCGCCTGATTCGGGTGACCAGGAAGCTGTCGCGGGCCGTGGCGCCGCGCACCCCGCTGTGGAGATGATGAACAAGATTCTGCTGATCGACGATGACGCGCGCCTGCGCACGATGGTGGGCGATTACCTGCGTGGGCACGGCTTCGACGTGGAGAGCGCCGGTACGCTGGCCGATGGCCGCCTCAGGCTGGCCCAGACCCACTACGACGCGCTGCTGCTTGACCTGATGCTGCCCGATGGCGATGGCCTGGAGTTCACGCGCGAGTTGCGTGCCGAGCCGCGCAATCGGCGCCTGCCGTTGTTGATGCTCACCGCGCGGGGCGAACCGATGGACCGGATCGTCGGCCTCGAATTGGGAGCCGACGACTATCTGCCCAAGCCGTTCGAGCCGCGCGAATTGCTGGCCCGCGTCAAGGCCTTGCTGCGACGTTCGGCGCCGGATGTGGATCCATCCGACGTGCTGCGTTTTGGCCGCCTGGAGATCGATCTCGGCGCGCGCGAGGCTCGGCTCGATGGCGCGCGCTGCGATCTCACCGGCCATCAGTTCGACCTGCTCGTGGTGCTGGCGCAAAGCCCTGGCCGGGTGCTCTCGCGCGACCAGATCATGGATGCGCTCAAGGGCCACCCGATGGAGGCGTTCGATCGCTCGATCGATGTGCATGTGTCGCGCATTCGGGCCTTGATCGAAGACGACGTGAAGAATCCCAAGCGCGTGCTCACCGTGCGCGGCGTGGGCTATGTGTTCGCGCGCAAGCAAGACGCCGAGTAGGCCCACGGGGCGGACTGATCCACACCCGCACCGGCATGCGCGGCATCGCCGCGGCGTGGGTGCGGTATGCAATGCGGGCTGTGATCGATGAAGTCGCTGTATTTCCGTATCTGGCTCACCGTCATGGCCGCGCTGGCCTTGTTCGCCGCGGCGTCGGGCTGGTTGCTGCAGCGCCATCTCGCGCAGGAGCAGGAGCGCACCATGGCCGCGCAGGCTGAGCGCGTGGCGGCGTGGGGTGATCTGATCCTGCAATCCTTGCCGGGCGCCTTGGCCCCGCGCGAGGATCAAGCGGCCGCGGTGCGGGAGTGGTCGCAACGCCTGCGCCTGCCCTTGGCGCTCGATAGCGCCGAAGGCGAGCGCATCGGCGCCTCCGACACGTTCATTCGGCGCGAGGTGGATCCCGGGCCGGCGAACAAGCGACCGGTGCCGATTCGTATCGAGGATGGGCGCACGCTGTGGATCCTGCGGCCGGGTCCGCGCCAGTTGCCTTCGGCTGCTGGTGCGGCTCCGCCCTTTGCGGTGCTGGCGCCGTTCTGGCCGTCGCCCGCGCCGAGTCTGGCGCTGCTGCTGGTTTTGTTGTTCATCGCGGTCACTGCGGGTGCGTATCCCGTGGTGCGCCGTCTGACGCGCAGCCTCGAAAGCCTCAAGCAGGGCGTCGAGGCCTTTGGCGCGGGCGCGCTCGGCGAGCGGGTGAGTGTGGCCGGCACCGATGAAGTGGCCGCTGTGGCGGTGAGTTTCAACCGCGCCGCCACGCGCATCGAAGCGCTGGTGCAATCGCACCGCAGCCTGCTGGCCAACGCCAGCCATGAATTGCGCTCGCCCTTGGCGCGCATGAAGATGGCGTTGACGATGCTCGAGTCGGCGGTGCCCGAGCAGCGCGCCGGGCTGCTGGCCGAGATCGATGTGGATATCGGCGAACTGGATGCGCTGGTTGAAGAAGTGCTGTTGGCCAGCCGGCTCGATTCAGGCCAGATGCAACCGACGCGCGCCCCGGTGGAACTGCTCGCGCTGGCGGTCGAAGAAGCCGCGCGCACGGGCGCCGATGTCGAAGGCAGCGAGATCGTGGCCTCCGGCGATGAGCGCCTGCTGCGCCGCGCGTTGCGCAATCTGCTCGAAAACGCCCGCCGTTACGGCGGCGATGATGTGCTGGTGAGCGTAGGCCGCAATCGGGCCCAGGCGCCGGAGCTGCGGGTGAGCGACCGCGGCCCCGGCGTGCCGGAGGCCTTTCGCGAGCGCATCTTCGAACCGTTTTTTCGGCTGCCCGGCCATGCTGAACGCGAGGGCGGTGTGGGCCTGGGCCTGGCCCTGGTGCGCCAGATCGCCACCGGCCAGGGTGGCCAGGTGCGCTGCGAGCCGCGCGAGGGCGGCGGCACGAGTTTTGTGCTGACGCTGGCGGGCTGAGCCACGGCGCGTCGTGCGGGAATCGCTCAAGCCATCGCGGCCGCTCGTTCGCGCTCCCGCATGGGCCCACTCGGGCGCAGCAGCCAGGCCATGAAGCCCACCAGCGCTGCCCCGGCGATAACCAGGCCTGCCGTCACGGCGGCCCAATAACCGCGCGCGCCGAGCAAGGACGGCACGTCGAGTACGCCGAAAGCGAGCAAATAACCGCCGCCCAGCCCCACACCCCACAGTGCGCTCACATAGATCACCAAGGGCACGGTGGTGATGCGGTAGGCGCGCAACACGAAGGCCACCACGGTCTGCGCGGCATCGGCGATGTGAAACAGCACCAGCCACGCGATGAGCGGCAGCGCCGCGGCGGCGATGACGGGGTTGTCGGTGTACAGCCGGATCACCTGCTCGCGCCCGAGAAACACGATCACGCCCACCACCGCCGCGATCCCCAGGCCCCCTTGCAGGCCGTGCCAGCCCACACGCCGCGCCACCCGCAGCTGGCCCGCGCCGATCTGCTGCGCCACCAGGGTGGAGGTGGCGTTGGCGATCGACAGCGGCAGCATGAACATCATCGAGACCATGTTCACCGCGATCTGGTGCCCGGCCACCGGCGTGGTGCCCAGTCGCGCGATGAACAGGGCCATGAAGCTGAAGCCGGTCACTTCAATGAAGATCGAAAGCCCGATCGGCACACCCAGGCGCAGCAGGGCTCTTTGCGAAGCGGGATGAAGGCCCGATCGGCCGGGGTTCCAGAGCTGGAACGGCACATAGGAGCGATCCAGGCGCATCACAGCCAGCGCGGCGCCCAGTTGCAGCCACATTGCCACGGCGGTGGCGACGCCACAGCCGGTGAGGCCCTGCATAGGCACCTCCAGCGTGCCCCACGGCGTGGGCAGCGTGGCACCAAAGACCAGCACGATCGACAGCGGCACCTTGACGGCCAGGCCCGAGAGCTGCAAGGCCATGACCATCTTGGGGCGCGACACCGCGATGTTGAAACCGCGCACTGCCTGGAACGCCAGCGCGGCCGGCAGCGCCACCGCCAAAGCGAGCAGATAGCCCTGAACCTTGTCGGCCACGTCCGTGCTGGCGCGGGCCAGCGCAATGAACGGCGCCGGGAAGGCCAGCGCCACCGATCCGATGAGCGACAAGCCAACGGCCAGCCACAAGGCCTGCAGAAACTGCGCGCCCGCCTCGGGCAGCTTGCGCGCGCCGTACAGCTGGCCGGCGATCGGGCCGATGGCCAGCACCACGCCCATCAGGCCGACGAAGATCGTGATGTAGGCGGCGCCGCCCACCGCCAGCGCGGCCAGTTCGTTGGCGGAGGTGCGCGCAATGAGCATCGTGTCGATCGTGCCGAAGGCGAGCACGGCGACCTGGCCGATGAACACCGGCCAGGCCAGGCGCGAGATGCGTCGGGCGCTGTCGCTTCGGGTGCCTGACCATGCCATCGCGTTCGCCGCGGGCATCGATGCGCTCATCGCCGGCTGGTCGATCGCGCGCCATCCGGCGCACCCGTACGGCGATCCGCGGCGGCATCGGCCACGAAGGATTCAGGGCTCGGGTGATCGATGCCCCGGCTCGAACGGGCACGCTCGGCGTAGCGGTTGAAGCGCCAGGCGGTGCCGTCCATCGTGATGCGCCGCCACACCGCACGTTTCTCGCCCGGGCTCATCTGCGTCCAGTGCTGCACTTCGCCCTCGGTGCGGCCGCAGCCCTTGCACACCGCATCACCCTGGGCGGTGGAGCAGATGGCGATGCAGGGCGCGTCGGGCGTGGCGGCGTACCACTGCAGCCAGGCCTCCTTGGCCTTGGCGGGCAGGCCTTCTTCCCGCACCAGATCCTCGTGGTGATACACCATCAGCGCATACACCTCGGCCAGCGCACGCACCTCGGCACAGGCGGTGATGCCGTCGGGCGAAGGCGAACGCTCGCGCCACCAGTTGATGGCGGACTCGATGTCGGTGATGTGGAGGGCGGCGGTCATGGCTGGGCAGTGGGGCGCCAAGGATAACGCCGGCGCCGTGCGGGGCGCTGGGTCAGTAGCCCAGACCCATGGCCTGGCGCACGTCTTTCATGGTCTGGCGGGCCACGGTGCGCGCGCGCTCGGTGCCCATCTCGACGATCCATTGCAGCTGCTTGGGGTTGGCCAGCCAGGCCTGCGCGCGCTCATGCCAGGGTTTTTGCTGCGCGACGATGGCGTCGATCACCGGCTGCTTGCAATCGAGGCAGCCGATGCGGGCCTGCGTGCAGCCCTGGGTGACCCATTCGCGCGTGCCGGCATCCGAGTACACAAGATGGAACTGCCACACCGGGCAGCGCTGCGGATCGCCGGGATCGCCTCGGCGCACGCGCTGGGGATCGGTGGGCATGCGGCGGATCTTCTGTTCCACCACACCGGGCGCCTCGCGCATGGCGATCGTGTTGTCGTAGCTCTTGCTCATCTTGGCGCCGTCGGTGCCGGGCAGCTTGGTGACTTCGGTGTGCAGCGTGCGCGGCTCGGGCAGCACCGTTTTGCCGCTGCCTCGCAGATGGCCGAGCAGCAGATCGTTGTCGTCGTCCGTCCAGGCTGAATCGGCGGCGCAGGCTTGCACCGCGGCTTCGCCGGCATCGAGGCTGTCGGCCGCGCCGGTCTGGCCGAACTGGCGCCGATGCGATTCGTAGGCGGCTGCGGCTGCCGGCGGCATCCTGGCCAGCGCCGCGGCCACTTGCGCGTCGAAATCCGGCGCTCGGCCATAGAGGTGGTTGAAGCGGCGCGCCACTTCGCGGGTGAGCTCCACATGCGATGACTGATCGCCACCCACCGGCACGAACGTGGCTTTGTAGATGAGGATGTCAGCGGCCTGCAGCAGCGGGTAGCCGAGAAATCCGTAGGTGGCGAGATCGCGATCCTTCAGGGTGTCGATCTGATCCTTGTAGGTGGGCACGCGCTCGAGCCAGCCCAGCGGTGTGCCCATCGCCAGCAGCGTGAACAGCTCGGCGTGTTCGGGCAGCCGGCTCTGGATGAACAAGGTGGCGCGTTCGGGGTCGACGCCGGCGGCGAGCCAGTCGACCACCATGTCGTAGACGTTGCGTTCGAGGTCGGCG
>JANMAS010000165.1:0-3290 GCA_031359975.1 Burkholderiales bacterium | reverse complement strand
GCTCCACCGACTTGCTCTCGCTGCGTGGCATCAACAAACGCTTCGGCCCCACCCTGGCCCTCGACGGCGTCGACCTCGTCCTCGTTCCCGGCCAGGTGCTGGCCTTGATCGGCGAAAACGGCGCCGGCAAGTCGACGCTGGTGAAGTTGCTGACGGGCGTGTACCAGCCCGATGAAGGTGAGATCCGGATCGAAGGCAAGCCGCGTCGGTTTGCCAGGGCACAGGATGCCCAGGCCGCCGGCATCGTGGCGGTGCACCAGGAAACCGTGATGTTCGAGGAGCTCAGCGCCGCCGAGAACATCTTCATCGCCCGCCAGCCGCTGCGCGGTGTCGGCCCGCTGCGGGTGATCGACTGGGCGCGCATGAATCGCGAAGCCCAGGTGGTGCTGGATCAGGTGGGCGCGGGCTTTGGCTCCACCACGCTGGTCAAGCAGCTCAGCCTGGCGCAACGGCACCTGATCGAGATTGCACGGGCCTTGTCGCAAAAGGCCAAGGTGGTGATCCTCGACGAGCCCACCGCGGCCTTGTCGCAGCAGGAGATTCGCGACTTCTTCGGTCTCGTGCGGGGCCTCAAGGCGCAAGGCGTGGCGGTGCTTTTCATCACGCACAAGTTCGACGAGATCTTCGCCGTCTGCGACCGCTACCTGGTGCTGCGCGATGGTGCATCGGTGGGCTCGGGAGAGATCGCGCAGGTCGATGAGCCGACGCTCATCCGGCTGATGGCCGGTCGCGCCATCGACACGATCTACCCACCCGTCATCAGCCAACCCGGCGAGGTGGTGCTGCAGGTGCGCGGCCTGAGCCACCCGACCGAGTTCAACAACCTGAGCTTCGACCTGCGGCGCGGCGAGATCCTGGGTTTCTACGGCCTGATCGGTGCGGGCCGCAGCGAAGCGATGCTGGCGCTGATGGGGCTCAACCCCGAGGCCACGGGCGAGGTGATCGTCGAAGGCCACCGCATCGAAATTCGCCGGCCGGGTGATGCCATCGCCGCCGGCCTGGCCTACGTGCCCGAGGAGCGCCAGCGCCAGGGTGCGGTGCTCGGCTTCTCGGTGCGGCACAACATCAGCCTGGCCGGGCTGGCCAGCGGCGCGTCGGCGTTGTCGCGCGGGATGTGGCTGTCGCCCACGCGGGAGGCCGACCTGGCCACACGCATGATCGATCGCCTGCGCATCAAGACCGCCAGCCACGACACGCCGTTGTCGGGCCTGTCGGGTGGCAACCAGCAAAAGGTGGTGATCGCCAAGTGGCTGGGCCTGAACCCGCGCATCGTGATCCTCGACGAGCCGACCAAGGGCATCGACATCGGTGCCAAGCAGGCGGTGTATCACCTGATCGCCGAGATGGTGGCGCAAGGGCTGGCGGTGATCCTGGTGTCTTCCGAGTTGCCCGAGGTGATGCACCTGGCTCACCGCGTGATCGTCATGCGGCGCGGGCGCATGGTGAACGAGTTCGCCATGGGCCGCGTGGATGCGGAGACCGTCGTTTCCGCCGCCGCCGGGTTGGGCCAGTCGCCCACGCCCTCCACCCCGGCACCACCCCAACCCGGCGATGCCCTGATGGCCCCGTCGTCGCACTCCGGGCTGAGCGCATGAGCCCGCCGGGCCGCCCCAAGGGCGAATACCGTCGTGCGAAGCACGACGGTATTCCATTGAGACCGAAACTGTTGGTGCGCCGCGAATGGCTGTTGCTGGGCATCATCGCCGTGATCGCCCTGGCCGTCGGCGCACGGGCGCCGGTGTTCCTCACCTGGCGCAATGCGCTGGACATCGGCAACGACTCGGCCATCCTCGCGATCCTGGTGATGGGCCAGATGCTGGTGTTGCTGACGCGCGGTATCGATCTGTCAGTGGCCTCCAACCTGGCCCTCACCGGCATGCTGTGCGCGCTGGCCGGGCGCGCCTGGCCGGGTATTCCGCTGGCCGTGCTGATCGGCATGGCCTGTGCCATCGGCGCGGGGCTGGGCTTTGTCAACGGCTGGCTGATCATGCGATTCAATCTGCCCTCCATCGTCGTCACGCTGGGCACCTTGTCGCTGTATCGCGGCGCGGTGTTCGTGGCCAGCGGCGGCGCCTGGGTGTCGGATCACGAGATCCATCCCCTGATCAAGGGCCTGCCGCGCGAAACGCTGTTCGGATTGCCGCTGCTGATCTGGTTTGCCGCCGTGGTGGTGGGCCTCGCGCTGGTGCTGCTGCGCTGGCGCCGCGAAGGTCGCGAGTTGTATGCCTTTGGCGGCAACCCGTCGGCGGCGGTCTACGCCGGTATCCCGGTGCACAGTCGGCTGGTGATGGCCTACACCTTGTCCGGCTTGCTCGCCGGCCTGTCGGGCTTGCTGTGGGTCGGGCGCTATTCGATCGCCTTTTCAGAGCTGGCTTCGGGCTACGAGTTGACCGTGATCGCCGCCTGCGTGATCGGCGGTGTGAGCATCGGCGGCGGCGTGGGCACCGTCAGCGGCGCCGTGCTGGGCGTGCTGTTCATCGGTGTGATCAATGGCGCGCTGCCGGTGATTCAGGTCTCACCGTTCTGGCAGCAGGCGATTGCCGGCGCGGTGATCCTCGTTTCGGTGGTGCTCAACGCCAGCGCCGGCCGCAGGCCGGGCCGCCAGATCCTCGACCGACCGCCGGGGCCTTCGACGCCGCCGCCCGGCGCTGAACGTCGAGCCACGCAAGGCGCCACGGCATGAAGGCGCTCGACACCTGGGAGCGTGTGCTGATCGCGCTGATCGCGCTGGTCTACCTGGGCTTCGGCCTCGGCATCGAGGGTTTCGTCTCGCCCTACGCGCTGGCCGACAGCACCTACAACTTCTCCGAGAAGGGCCTGATCGCCCTCGCCATGGCGCTGCTCGTGGTGGCCGGCGAGATCGATCTGTCGATCGCCGCCACGATGGCACTCGCTTCGTTGGCGATGGGCCTGGCGATGAAAGCCGGTGCCAGCGTGCCGCTGATGCTGGCCGCTGCCGTGGCCACCGGCGCGCTCAGCGGGGCGCTCAACGGCTGGCTGGTGACGCGTTGGAAGCTGCCGTCGATCGTGGTCACCATCGGTACGCTGTCGCTGTACCGCGGCCTGGCGCAGGTGGTGTTGGGCGACCAGGCGATCACCGGCTACCCCGAGACGCTCAGCACCTGGGGCAACGGCAGCGTGGGCGATCTGATCGGCCAGCCGTGGTTGATCGTGCCGATCGAGTTTGTCGTGCTGCTGGTGATGGCCACGGCGGTGGGCTTGTTTCTGCACCGCACGGTGCATGGGCGGCGCATCTACGCCATCGGCGCGAACCCGATCGCCTCGCGCTT
>JANMAS010000015.1:0-6642 GCA_031359975.1 Burkholderiales bacterium | reverse complement strand
TGCACGACCAGTGGGGCCGCGCGTTCGAAAAGGCGTACGCGCACTACGAAGACCTCGCCGCCAAGGGCAGCCTCAAGCTTTTCAAGCGCATTCCTGCCGTGCAGCTCTGGCGCAAGATGCTGTCGATGCTGTTCGAGACCGGCCATCCGTGGATGACCTTCAAGGACCCTTGCAATATCCGGTCGCCGCAGTCGCACGTGGGCGTCGTCCACTCGTCCAACCTGTGCACGGAGATCACGCTCAACACCAACGAGAGCGAGATCGCGGTGTGCAACCTCGGCTCGGTGAATCTCTCGCAGCATCTGAAGGATGGCGCGATCGATCACGACAAGCTGAAGAAGACCATCTCCACCGCGATGCGCATGCTCGACAACGTGATCGACATCAATTACTACGCGGTGAAGAAGGCGCGCGACTCGAACCTGCGCCATCGCCCGGTGGGCTTGGGTGTGATGGGCTTCCAGGATTGCCTGTACCAATTGCGCGTGCCTTATGCCAGCGAGGAGGCGGTCGAGTTTGCCGATCGTTCGATGGAAGCGGTGTGCTACTACGCCTACTGGGCGTCCACCGATCTGGCGGCCGAGCGCGGCCGTTATTCCACCTACCCGGGATCGCTGTGGGATCGCGGCATCCTGCCGCTCGACTCGCTCGATCTGCTGGCGCAGGCCCGGGGCATCGGCGATGAGCCGGCCTATGTGGAAGTGGATCGGTCGTCGACGATGGACTGGGCGGCGCTGCGCAAGCAGATCAGCCAGCACGGCATGCGCAATTCCAATTGCGTGGCCATCGCACCCACCGCCACCATCTCCAACATCATCGGCGTCGATGCCTCCATCGAGCCATGCTTCGGCAATCTGTCGGTGAAGTCCAACCTCTCCGGCGAATTCACCGTCGTCAACGAGTACCTGGTGCGCGACCTGAAACGCCTGGGCCTGTGGGACAGCGTGATGCTCGTCGATCTGAAGCACTACGACGGCAGTCTGCGTCCGATCGACCGTGTGCCGATGGATCTCAAGCGCCTGTACGCCACCGCGTTCGAAGTAGAGCCGGCATGGCTCGTCGAAGCCGCGGCGCGCCGGCAGAAGTGGATCGATCAGGCGCAGTCACTCAATATCTACATGGCCGGCGCATCGGGCAAGAAGCTCGACGAAACCTACAAGCTCGCCTGGCTGCGCGGCCTCAAGACCACCTACTACCTGCGCACGATCGGCGCCACGCACGCGGAGAAGTCCACCGTGAATGCGGGCTCGATGAATGCGGTGGCGGGCGCCAGTTCGAGTGGCCTCGCGGGTGCGGCATCGAGCGGTGCATCGAGCTCCGCATCACGCAGCTTGTCGAGTGTTGCGTCGAGCGGCGCATCGTTGGCCAGCATGTCGGCACTTGATGCCGCGGCCGCGAAAGCCCACGACATGCTCACATCACAAACGCCGGCCACCGACATCAAGTTTTGTGCGATCGACGATCCCACATGCGAAGCGTGTCAGTGAGCGATGCGAAGCATGTCAGTGATCCATTTCAACGCACGCGTGATGCGTGCTCACGTGTGTTCGCGATGCGATGCCGCAACATCGAACACGCGTGTATGTCAACAAGTGCTTGGTGTTTGAACACAACACTTCGATAATTCCACTCACAGGAAATCAACACATGCTTGTCTGGGAAGAAGAGGTCCGCAAACCCTCGCCGATCATGCCGCCCCACACGTTGGATCGTTTGCTCGATGCGCGTGTGGAGCCAGTGCCTCCCGTCGCGACGGTGGTGCCACCGATCAAATCGAAAACCGAGTCAGCGCCTGCTGCCGCGGCTTCGAGCCGACGTCGTGTCACGATGGCCGACAAACGCATCATCAATGGTCAGACGGATGTCAACCAGCTGGTGCCCTTCAAGTACAAGTGGGCCTGGGAAAAGTACCTCGCCACCTGCGCCAATCACTGGATGCCGCAAGAGGTGAACATGTCGCGCAACATCGCGACATGGAAAGATCCCAACGGCCTCACCGATGACGAACGCCGCATCATCAAGCGCAACCTCGGCTTCTTCGTCACCGCGGATTCGCTGGCCGCCAACAACATCGTGCTCGGCACCTATCGCCACATCACCGCACCCGAGTGCCGGCAGTTCCTGCTGCGCCAGGCGTTCGAAGAAGCGATCCACACACACGCCTATCAGTACATCGTTGAATCGCTCGGGCTCGACGAAGCGGAGATCTTCAACGCGTATCACGAGGTCTCGTCGATTCGCGATAAAGATGAGTTCCTGATCCCGTTCATCGACGCGATCATGGATCCCAACTTCGTGACCGGCACGCCGGAAAACGATCGCATCCTGCTGCGCTCATTGATCGTGTTTGCGTGCCTGATGGAAGGCCTGTTCTTCTACGTCGGCTTCACGCAGATCCTGTCGCTCGGCCGGCAGAACAAGATGATGGGCGCTGCCGAGCAGTACCAATACATCTTGCGCGACGAATCGATGCACTGCAATTTCGGCATCGACCTGATCAATCAGATCAAGCTCGAGAATCCGCAGTTGTGGACAAACGATTTCAAGGCCGAAATCAAGGGCCTGTTCCTCAAAGCGGTGGAGCTCGAGTACCGCTACGCTGAAGACACCATGCCACGTGGCGTGCTGGGCCTCAATGCATCGATGTTCAAGGGTTATCTGCGCTACATCGCCAATCGGCGAGCCACACAGATCGGATTGGAAGCGCTCTTCCCGAACGAGGAAAATCCGTTCCCCTGGATGAGCGAAATGATCGACCTGAAAAAGGAGCGCAACTTTTTTGAAACGCGCGTGCTCGAGTATCAATCGGGCGGCGCGCTGGTCTGGGAATGAACCCTCAAGCCTTGGTGCTTGCAAGCGCCAAGGCTCTGAGGGTAAAGGCCCACCGTAGAGATCAAGATCGCGGACGGTCAAGCGAGGCCGATAGAAGCCTCGCACCGGTCCGCACTCGAATTCATCGAGGCGAGGCGCTTACCGGAGCGAAACCGGTGTGCGACCCACGCGCGGTGAATCACCGGGCTGCAACGGCAGCGCGGTGTTTTTTGCAACTTGATCAAGGAGTTTGAAATGGCAACTGCGAAAAAGGCTGCTCCCAAAAAGGTAGCGGCGAAGAAGGCTCCGGCCAAGAAGGCGGCCCCGATGAAGAAGGCCGCTCCGGCCAAGAAGGCCCCGGCGAAGAAGGCCGCTCCGGCCAAGAAGGCGCCAGCGAAGAAGGCTGCGGCGAAGAAGGCTGCACCGGCCAAGAAGGCCCCGGCGAAGAAGGCTCCGGCCGCCAAGCCGCCGGCGAAGAAGGCTGCTGCCAAGAAGGCGGCACCTGCCAAGAAGGCTGCTGCGAAGAAGCCTGCTGCCAAGAAGCCTGCCGCGAAGAAGGCGGCTGCCAAGAAGCCCGCCCCGCCTGCCGCCCCTGCGGCAAAGACTTCGCTCAGCCCCGCTGCGGCGTGGCCGTTCCCGACGGGCAACAAGCCCTGACCGGAACGCGACTGAGGTGTACCCAGCCCGGCTTCGGCCGGGCTTTTTTTTTCGCGGCTTCGGCCGGGCTTTTTTTGTGCGGCTTCGGCCAGGCCTCTTTTCGACGCCTCAAACCAGCCCGAGCGCCACCCGATCGATGCTGTGATTCTGGCCGCCCTGGCTGGCGATCTTGATCGCGCCCATGCGGTTGCCGAGCTCGGCGCAGCGAGTCAATGTCCAGCCCTGTTCGAGGCCGTACAACAAGGCCGCGCGGAAGGCGTCGCCACACCCGGTGGGATCGACCACCTCCGTGGCCGCGACACCAGCCACATGCGTGCACTCACCCTGCACCCAGACGTCGCAGCCATGTTCAGCCAGCGTGACGACGATGCCTTGCAGATGAGAGCGCGAGAGCGTCGCGAAATCGCTGCCGATGCGATCGCACAGCATGCGGCCTTCGTAGTCGTTCACCGTCACCCAGCCAGCGAGGCTCACGAAGCGGCTCAACTCCGCGCCATCGAACATCGGCAAGCCTTGCCCCGGATCGAAGACGAACGGAATGCCGGCAGCGCCGAATTGCTCGGCGCGGCGCAGCATGGCATCGCGGCCGTCGGGGCCGATGATGCCGAGCTTCAGATCGGCGCGTGTGGGCACCTCGACGAGGTGCGATTGCTGCATGGCACCCGGATGGAACGCGGTGATCTGGTTATTGCCGGCATCGGTGATGATGATGGCTTGCGCGGTGTGGGCGTCGGCGCACACCCGCACGAGGCTCACGTCGATCCCCATCGCGCGCAGCCGGTCGAGATATTCCTGGCCATCGCCGCCGATCGCCGCGGCGATCACCGGCGAGCCGCCCAGCAGCTTGAGCGTGTAGGCGATGTTGCCGGCGCAGCCGCCAAATTCGCGTCGCAGCGTGGGCACCAGAAACGACACATTCAGGATGTGCACCTGCTCCGGCAGGATCTGCTGGGCAAAGCGCCCGGGAAAGTGGGTGATGGTGTCGAAGGCAACCGAACCGCAGATCAGACTGGACATGTTTTTTCGCCAACCCTGCGGCCGGCGGGAGAAGGTTCAGGGGTAGAAGATCTCGACCGCGAACCCGGCGACGCGCACGGTGTTCACGGTGAGGGGGAGCTGCAGCGACACCTCGCTGCTGGCCGAGACCGACGGCATCGCGGGGCTGAATTCGGCGGCGAGGAACACACGCCTGGCCGTGACTTGCCCGTGATCGTCGCTGAGGCTCAGTTCGAGCGCCGGCATGGCCACCGGCTGCGGGCCGCGGTTGCGCAGCGTGATGTCGAGGCGATTCGAGCCATGGGCATCCTCGCGTACCAGCGAGGCACCATCCACGCTCAGCACGTCGAGCTGATGGGGCACGGGCAAAGTACAACCCAGGCGGCGGCACACCGCTTGCGCGGCGGGCTGCAGCCCCGGCCAGCGCGATGCGATGTGGCCCCGGAACTCGAAACCCACCTGGCCCGCGAGCAACAACAACAACACAGCCATGGCCGCAACCCAGCGTGGCCTGGCGCGGCCCTCGCGCCATCGCGTCTGGCTGTCGGCCTGCACGATGAAGGCCGGCGCGGCATGGCGATCGTCTTCGGGCGAGGGCCTGGCGGGCAGTGGCATGTTGAATGCGTCGGCGGCGCCTTGGCCTGCCAGCGTGGGCTGGCCGGGAGAGCCCGGTCGGCGCGCCACCACGGCAGGGGGCCCGATCGGATCGGGCACGCGCCGTATCACGGCAGGCGAGGGTGACGCGGCGCCGATGCTCACGCGCATGTCGTCGGGCGACGGGGCCTGGTCTGCGGGCGGAATGGATGGAGGCGGCGATATCGACGACGTGGCGATGGGTTCGGTTCGCGCCGGGTCGTCGAGGTCGAACAGGCCTTCGAGCCCGTTGAAGACTTCCTCGCAGCGCCCGCAGCGCACCCAGCCTTCGGACACACGAAGCTGATCCTGCACGACACGGAACACGGTGCCGCAAGCGCTGCAGCGGGTGGCGAGGCTCATGAATCGATCATGCCACGGGCTTGGCCGCGATTCACCACACGCCGCGCGCCCATCAGGATCCAGCCTTCCTGCGTATCGAGCACGTCGAGCTTCAGCCAAGGCGCATAAGCCGCCTTCAACTCGTCGGCCTGACGATCGAGGATGCCCGCCAACAACAGCTGGCCGCCTTCGGCCACGTGGGCACACAGCAGGGGCGCCAGCAGCTTCAGCGGCGTGGCCAGGATGTTGGCCAGCACCAGCGGGTAGACGCCGGATGCGGCTTCGGGCAAACCGGAGCACAGCACCACGCCGTTGGCGTGAGCGTTCAGTCGCGTGGCCTCCACCGCCGCCGAATCGATATCGACGGCGTCGATGTGGCGGGCGCCGAACAGGCCTGCGCCGATGGCCAGGATGCCGGAGCCGCAGCCGTAGTCGAGCACCCGCGACCAGTGCGCTGCTTCGGCGGCATGCGTGGCGAGCCAGCGCAGGCACATGCGGGTGGTTGGATGGGTGCCGGTGCCGAAGGCCTGCCCGGGGTCGAGCCGCATCACGATGCGCGCGGCGGCGGGCGGTTCGTGCCAGCTCGGCACGATCCAGAAATCATCGGTGATCGGGATCGGCGTGAACTGGGATTGCGTGAGCCGCACCCAATCCTGATCGGGCACGGCCTGCACACCGATCACCTGCAGGCCATCGAACGCGCCGCTGCGGTCGAGCAGTTCACCCGCGGCGGCCGCGGATTGCGCGTCGGCAAACAGGGCTCGCAGGGACGACCGCTGCCACGCCTGCCTGTCCACCGGCATGCCCGGCTCGCCGAAGAGCGCTTGCTCGCAGGCGGTATCGGCATCGGCGTCTTCCACCGACACCGACAAGGCGCCGAGTTCGTCGACCAGCGTATCGGAAACGCCTTCGACCAGGGCCTCTGGCGCGGTGAGCATCAATTCGTGCATCGATCCCTCGCCTTCACAACCATCACGGCGCGGCGCACCTCGTGGTGGATCACCGCTTGTGCTGCGACAGCCAGCCTTCCAGGTAGTGGATGCTGGTGCCGCCTTCCATGAACTTGGCATCGGCCATCAACTCGCGGTGCAGCGGGATGTTGGTGAGGATGCCTTCGACCACGGTTTCCGACAGCGCGATGCGCATGCGCGCCATCGCCTGCTCGCGGGTATCGCCATGCGCGATGATCTTGCCGATCATCGA
>JANMAS010000081.1:0-4953 GCA_031359975.1 Burkholderiales bacterium | reverse complement strand
ACCGGCGAGACCGCGGTACCGCGTCGCCTGGAGAGTACGCAGGCCGGCCACATGCAACCGCTCGCAGGCTCCGCCTCCGCCACCGAACTGCGCTACGCCACCGCGGCGCAGACCAACCTCGACAACAACACCGTTGACATGGACCGCGAACGCGCGAGCTTTGCCGACAACAGCGTCAAGTACGAAGCCACGCTGCGATTCATCAATGGCAGCGTGCGCACGATGCTCGATGCCATGCGCAGCCATACCCAAGGTTGAAAGCGAAGGGGCAGCACATGAAGGCATTGACTCGATCTGACCGAGCCGGAGCGCCGGGCCGCCCCAAGCCCGGCGAGATCCCCCCGGGGGATCAATCGCTGTACTCAGCGAGCGAGGGGCTGTCATGAGCATGTTCAAGATCTTTGATATCGCCGGAAGTGCGGTCAGTGCGCAGAGCCAGCGGTTGAATGTTGTGGCCTCGAACCTGGCCAACGTCGATACCGTGGCCGGGCCCGATGGCCAGGCCTACAAGGCGCGGCAGGTGACATTCCAGACCGTGATGATGGGTAGCGGCGGATCGGCCGATGGCACGGGCGCCTTGGCCGGGTTGTCCGACCCCGCCTCCGCCGGCGTGCGCGTGTCCAACGTCAGCGAAGACGCCACCCCGGGCCGCCGCATCCACGATCCCAGCCACCCGGCGGCCGACCCCGAGGGCTATGTCACCTACAGCAACGTCAACGCGGTGGAGGAGATGGTCAACATGATCTCGGCCTCGCGTTCGTACCAGAACAACATCGAAGTGATGAACACCGCCCGCAACCTGCTGCTGAAGACGCTGCAGATGGGCCAATCTTGATCGATCTCCTGATCGACCTCCCGAATGACGGCCTGAAAGGCACTCGACGATGATTCCGATCGGCTCCACCACCACCAGCAGCTCCGACTCTGCGATCAACCAGCTGAACGCCAGTTCACAAGCCAGCACCGAGGATCGATTCCTGAAGATGCTGGTGGCACAGATGCAGAACCAGGATCCGCTCAATCCGCTCGACAACGCCGAAGTGACGAGCCAGATGGCCCAGATCAACACGGTCACCGGCCTCGACAAGCTCAACACCTCGATGGCCGGCCTGAGCACGCAGTTCGTGCAGCTGCAGGCCATGCAGGGCGCCTCTCTGGTGGGCCACGAGGTGGCGGTGGAGGGCGACACGCTGCGGGTGCGCGAAGGCATCGCCGACGCCGGCTTCGAGCTGGCCAGCCCGGCCGACACGGTGAAGCTGGAGATCACCACCGGCGGCGGCACGGTGATCGACACCATCGAGCTCAAGGATCAGGAGGCCGGCCGCCACACCTTCGATTGGGAGGTGCCGCCCGAGTACGCCGACAGCGACCTGCACTTCAAGATCACCGCCACCAGCGGCACCACGCCGGTCGAAGCCATGACCCTGCGCATCGACTCCATTGCCGCGGTGAGCACGTTCGGCAATGTGCTCGCGCTCGAACTCGACAACGGCGACCGCGTCACCTACGACGCCGTCTGGGCCTTTCTCTGAACCCTTCCGAATCCGAACGTCACCGACATCACAGGACACACGCCATGAGCTTTCAGCAAGGTCTCTCCGGTCTCAATGCCAGCGCCAAGAACCTCGAGGTGATCGGCCACAACATCGCCAATGCCAACACCTTCGGCAACAAGGGTTCACGCGCCGAATTTGCCGACATGTACGCCAACTCGATCGGCGCCAGCGCCGCCAGCAACGTGGGTATCGGCGTCACGCTGGCCACCGTATCGCAGCAGTTCACCCAGGGCAACATCACCACCACGATGAACCCTCTGGATCTGGCCATCAACGGCGGCGGCTTTTTTCAGGTGGCCGACAGCAGCGGCGCGCTCGAGTACACCCGCAACGGGCAGTTCAAGGCCGACCGTGAAGGCAACATCGTCAACGGCGCCAACCAGCGCCTGATCGGCTACATGGCGGATTCGCAGGGCGTGATCCAGTCGGGCGCCTCCGGCCCGCTCACGCTGCCCACCGGCGGCATCACGCCGCACGTCACGAGCCGGGTGGAGATGGAGGTGAACCTCGATTCGAGCTCCAGCCCCACCGTGCCCGATGGCGGCGGCATCGACTTCGCCGACGCCAACACCTACAACAAGCCCACCTCGCAAACGCTCTACGACTCGCGTGGCCAGGAAGTCACCGTCACCTACTACTTCCAGAAGACGGCCGAGAACACCTGGGATGTGTACGCCACCGCCAACGGCAACACCATCGCCGGCACCGAAACCGCGCCGGAGCCGATCACCACGCTGGAATTCAACGATGGCGGCGCCGCGCCCTCGGCGCCGCTCGATCCAGTGAGCATCAACGTGCCCGCCACCACCAGCGATACCGGCGTCACCACCGAAGCCATCACTGGCGTGGCGCTCGACATGAGCCGTTTCACCGAGCAAGGCGCGGCCTTTGCCGTCACCGATCTCAGCCAGGACGGCTATGCACCGGGCCAGCTCACCAGCATCGTGATCGAGGGCGGCGGCGTGGTCACCGCGCGTTATTCCAACGGGCAATCCAAGCCCGCCGGCCAGATCGAACTCGCCACCTTCCGCAACCCGCAAGGCTTGCAGCCGGTGGGCGGCAATGGCTGGGTGCGAAGCTACGCATCGGGCGATCCGATCCTGGGCACGCCCGGCGAGGGCAACCTGGGCGTGCTGCAATCCGGCGCGCTGGAAGAATCGAATGTCGACCTCACCGCCGAACTGGTGGCGATGATCACCGCACAGCGCAACTACCAGGCCAATGCACAGAC
This sequence comes from Burkholderiales bacterium, assembly GCA_031359975.1. Taxonomy (GTDB): domain Bacteria; phylum Pseudomonadota; class Gammaproteobacteria; order Burkholderiales; family Burkholderiaceae_C; genus JANMAS01. The sequence continues at coordinate 2,166 of JANMAS010000081.1, read as the reverse complement.
CATCAAGACGGTCGACCAGGTGATGCAGACGCTCGTCAACCTGCGCTGATCGCTGAATCGAGGCCGCCATGGACCGCATGATCTATCTCTCGATGACCGGCGCCAAGGCGGCGATGGAGCGCCAGGATGTGCTCTCGCACAACCTGGCCAACGTATCGACCAACGGCTTTCGCGCCGAGATGCAGGCCTTTCGCGCCGTGCCGGTGCGCGGCGACGGCGCCTCCACACGCGCCTATGCGCTGGAAACGACCGTCGGCTACAACAACGAGGCCGGCCCGGTGGCGGCCACCGGGCGCGCCCTCGATGTGGCGATGACCGGCAATGCCTGGATGGCCGTGCAGGGGCTCGATGGCACCGAGGCCTACACCCGCGCCGGGGCGCTCGATGTCAACGCCGAAGGCACGCTGATGACGCGCAACGGCCTCACCGTGCTGGGCGATGGGGGCCCGATCACCTTGCCGCTCAACGCGCTGGCCAGTGTCGCGGCCGATGGCACGGTTTCCGCCAGCGTAGGCAATGGCAAGCCCAACCCGGTGGGCAAGCTCAAGCTCGTCACGCCCGAAGCGCCGCTCACACGCGGTGCCGATGGCCTGTTCCGCGCCGCGGAGGGCGATTTGTCCGCCGATGCCACCGCCCGCGTTCAGGATGGCGCGCTCGAAGGCTCCTACGTGAGCGCGGTGGAATCGATGGTGGCCATGATCTCGGCCTCACGCCAGTTCGAGCACCAGATGAAGCTGATCCAGACGGTGGAGCGCCAGGAACAGGCCGCCGCCAAGCTGCTCTCGGCCAACGGCTGAACGGCGTCTCTGTCGTAGTCGGGCGAGGACAGAGCGCGCTTCGCTCGGTCTGTTCCCCGAGAGCCTGGATTAAGGGCGCGCTTGCCGCCCATTTCAGCGCGTTGCCCGACGACGTGATGCGCCAATATTGCCATCACTTTCCCTTGCACGATCGGTAGCCCGCCATGATGCGTTCGCTGTGGATTTCGAAGACCGGCATGGAGGCCCAGCAGCTCCAGCTGGACACCATCTCGCACAACCTCGCCAACGTGGCCACCAACGGCTACAAGCGATCGAACGCGGTGTTCGAAGACCTGATGTACCAGAACCTGCGCCAGGCAGGCTCCGCCACCTCCGACCAGACCCAGCTGCCCACCGGCCTGCAGGTGGGCCTGGGCACCCGGGCGGTGGCCACCGCGCGCAACTACGCGCAGGGCAGCCTGGCGCAAACCAGCCGCGATCTCGATGTGGCCATCAACGGCAACGGCTTCTTCGAAGTGCAAATGCCCGATGGCACCACCGGCTACACCCGCGATGGCGCGTTGCAGCTCGACGCGCAGGGCCAGCTGGTCACGAACAATGGATTCCTCGTCCAGCCCGGCATCACCATCCCGGCCAATGCGCAAAGCGTCAGCATCGCGCAGGATGGCACCGTGACGGTGACCTTACCCGGCCAGGCCACCGGCCAGGCGGTGGGCCAGATCCAGCTCAGCAGCTTCATCAATCCGGCCGGCCTCGATCCGAAGGGCCAGAACCTGTTTGCCGAAACGGCGGCCTCGGGCTCGCCCAATTCGGCGGCGCCGGGCAGCACGGGCCTGGGCTACCTGCGCCAAGGCTTCGTGGAGACCAGCAATGTGAACGTGGTTGAAGAGCTGGTGGCCATGATCCAGACGCAGCGCGCCTACGAACTCAACTCCAAGGCGATCCAGACATCCGACCAGATGCTGCAGCGCCTGGGCCAACTCTGAGCGCTGACCGATGAAGTTGCTTCGATGCCTCGCGGTGGCCGCCGCCAGCGCCGCCGTCACCGGTTGCCAGACGCTGTATCCCGTGCCGCGCGTCGAGGTGGCCGATACTGCGCCGCCGCCGCCGGCCACCTTGGCCGCACCGGTGGTGGTGGCCAATGGGTCGATCTTCCAGAACGCGCAGTACCGCCCGCTGTTCGAAGACCGCCGCGCGCGCCTGGTGGGCGATACGCTCACCGTGCAGATCGTCGAGAAGATCGCCGCCAGCCAAAGCTCGACCAGCTCGATCGACAAATCCGGCAAGATCGAATCCGGCGTGACGGCCTTGCCGTTTCTCAGCCCGAACTCGTTCAACCGCGCCAGCGCCAGCGGCAACAGCAGCAACACCTTCGCCGGCAAGGGCAGCGTGGCCAGCAACAACGACT
>JANMAS010000069.1:0-4630 GCA_031359975.1 Burkholderiales bacterium | reverse complement strand
TGCCGGGCTGATGATCGGCCGCACGCCCGAATACCTGGGCAAGAAGATCGAGGCCTACGAGATGAAGATGACGTCGATCGCCATCCTCGTCACGCCCATCCTGGTGCTGGCCGGCACGGCGGTGGCGGTGATCGCAGACGCCGGCAGGGCGGGCATCGCCAACCCCGGCGCGCACGGGTTTTCGGAAATCCTGTATGCGTTCACCTCGGCGGGCAACAACAACGGCAGCGCCTTCGCCGGCCTGTCGGCCAACACACCGTTCTACAACACCTGGCTGGCGATCGCGATGTGGTTCGGCCGCTTCGGTGTGATCGTGCCGGTGCTCGCCATCGCGGGCTCGCTGGCGACGAAAAAGCGCATGGCGGTGACGGCCGGCACCTTGCCCACCCACGGTCCGCTGTTCGTCACGCTGCTCATCGGCACCGTGCTGCTGGTGGGCCTGCTGAACTATGTACCCGCGTTGGCCCTGGGGCCCGTCGTCGAGCATCTGATGTTGTGGCCCTTGAAGTAACGACAGGCCGCACAGGACACACCATGACAACCGACAAGACTTTCTCCCTGATGGATCCAGCCCTGGTCAAGCCGGCCATCGCGGCCGCATTCGGCAAGCTGAGCCCGCGCGCGCAATGGCGCAACCCGGTGATGTTCGTCGTTTATGTGGGCAGCATCCTCACCACCATCCTGTGGCTGCAGGCCCTGAGCGGGCAGGGCGAAGCGCCGCAAGGCTTTGTTCTGGCAATCACCGTGTGGCTGTGGTTCACCGTGCTCTTCGCCAACTTTGCCGAAGCCATGGCCGAAGGCCGCAGCAAGGCCCAGGCTTCTTCGTTGCGCGGCATGAAGCGCCAGGTCATCGCCAAGAAGCTCGAGCAGCCGCGGCACGGCTCACCCTGGCATCCGCAGGAGGCCGAAGAGCTGCGCAAGGGCGCGGTGGTGCTGGTGGAGGCGGGCGATGTGATCCCGCTCGACGGCGAGGTGATCGAAGGCGTGGCCTCGGTCGACGAGAGCGCCATCACCGGCGAATCGGCGCCCGTGATTCGCGAATCCGGCGGCGATTTCGCCTCCGTCACCGGCGGCACGCGGGTGCTGTCGGACTGGCTGGTGGTGCGCATCGGCGTCAACCCCGGCGAATCGTTCCTCGATCGCATGATCGCCATGGTCGAAGGCGCCAGGCGCCAGAAAACGCCCAACGAGATCGCACTCACCATCCTGCTGGTGGCCTTGACGATCGTCTTTCTGGTGGTCACGGTCACGCTGCTGCCCTACTCGATCTTCAGCGTCGAGGCGATGAAGCTCGGCACGCCGGTGTCCATCACCGCGTTGATCGCCTTGCTGGTGTGCCTGATCCCCACCACCATCGGCGCGCTGCTGTCGGCCATCGGCGTGGCCGGCATGAGCCGCATGATGGGCGCCAACGTGATTGCCACCTCCGGCCGCGCGGTGGAGGCGGCCGGCGACGTGGACGTGCTGCTGCTCGACAAGACCGGCACCATCACGCTGGGCAACCGCCAGGCCTGCGCCTTCGTGCCGGCGAAGGGTGTCACCGAGCAACAACTCGCCGATGCGGCGCAGTTCGCGTCGATGGCCGATGAGACGCCCGAAGGCCGCAGCATCAGCGTGCTGGCGAAGCAGAGGTTGAACTTGCCTGAACGTGATCATTCACGCGATCTGTCACACGAACTGTCGGGCGCGAACACCACCTTCATCGCATTCACGGCGCAAACGCGCATGAGCGGCGTCGACATCGAATTCGACGGCGGCGCGGTGCGCCCGTTGCGCAAGGGCGCGGGCCAGGCCATCCGCAAACATGTGGAGGCGCTCGGCGGCACCTTCCCCGCCGACGTGCAGATCGCCACCGACGACGTGGCGCGCCGCGGCAGCACGCCGCTGGTGGTGTGCGACGGTGCCAGGGTGCTGGGCGTCGTCGAGCTCAAGGACATCGTCAAGGGCGGCATCAAGGAGCGCTTTGCCGAACTGCGCCGCATGGGCATCAAGACGGTGATGATCACCGGCGACAACCGGCTCACCGCCGCGGCGATTGCCGCCGAGGCCGGTGTCGACGACTTCCTCGCCGAAGCCACGCCCGAGGCCAAGCTGAAGATGATCCGCGACTATCAAGCCGACGGCCGCCTGGTGGCCATGACCGGCGACGGCACCAACGACGCCCCCGCGCTGGCGCAGGCCGACGTGGCGGTGGCCATGAACACCGGCACCCAGGCCGCCAAGGAAGCCGGCAACATGGTCGACCTGGACAGCAACCCGACCAAGCTGCTGGAGATCGTGGAAACCGGCAAGCAACTGCTGATGACACGCGGCTCGCTGACCACGTTTTCGATCGCCAACGACGTGGCCAAGTACTTCGCCATCATCCCGGCGGCGTTTGCCACCACCTACCCGCAGCTCGCGGCGCTGGATGTGATGCACCTGACCAGCCCGTCGTCGGCCATCCTGTCGGCGGTGATCTTCAACGCCGTCGTCATCATTTTCCTGATCCCGCTGGCGCTCAAGGGCGTTCGCTACCGCGCCATCGGCGCCGCGGCGCTGTTGCGTCGCAATGTGCTCATCTACGGCCTCGGCGGCCTGATCGTGCCGTTCATCGGCATCAAGGCGATCGACCTGCTGCTGGGCGCCACCCATCTCGTGTGAAGGTTCAGCCATGACATCCATTGTTCGTCCGGCCGTGGTGCTGTTTACGGTGTTGACCGCGCTCACCGGCGTGGCCTACCCGCTGGCCATCACCGCCATCGCGCAAGCGGCCTTTCCGGCGCAAGCCGCCGGCAGCCTGATCCTGCGCGACGGCAAGCCCGTGGGCTCATCGCTGATCGGCCAGAGCTTCAGCGATCCGAAGTTCTTCTGGGGCCGCCCATCGGCCACCGCGCCGATGCCCTACAACGCCAGTGCCTCCGGTGGCTCCAACCTGGGCCCGCTGAACCCCGCGCTCACCGAAGCCGTCAAGAGCCGCATCGAGGCACTGCGCGCGGCGGATGCCGGCAACCCGGCACCGGTGCCGGTGGATCTGGTCACCGCCTCCGCCAGCGGCCTGGATCCCCACATCAGCGTGGCGGCGGCGCAGTACCAGGCGGGGCGCGTGGCCAGGCTGCGACGCCTGCCCCTGGCGCAGGTTCGGCAACTGATCGACGTGCACACCGAAGGCCAGCTGTTCGGCTTCATCGGCGAGCCGAGGGTGAACGTGCTGCAACTCAACCTCGCGCTCGACGCGGCACGCGGCTGACAGCCAGGCGCCGCAAGCGCCTGCGGGGCCTGTGACAAGATGATTGCGCCATGACCGACGAGCAACGCCCCAATCCCGACGCCCTGCTCGCACAGATCCGCCAGGACGAGCAGCGCGAGAGCCGAGGCAAGCTGCGCATCTACTTCGGCTCCTCGGCCGGCGTCGGCAAAACCTACGCCATGCTGGTGGCGGCCCGCAAGCTGCTGGCCGAGGGCGATGACGTACTGGCCGGCGTGGTGGAAACCCACGGCCGCCACGAGACGGCGGCACTGCTGGATGGCCTGCCGCTGCTGCCGGCGGCGCAGATCGAATACCGCGGCAAGCGCGTGGCGGAGTTCGACCTCGACGGCGCGCTCGCACGCAAGCCCGGGCTGCTGCTGGTCGATGAGCTGGCGCATTCCAACGTTCCCGGCTCGCGCCACGCCAAGCGTTGGCAGGACGTGGACGAGCTGCTGGCTGCCGGTATCAACGTCTACAGCACGCTCAACGTGCAACACCTCGAAAGCCTGAACGACGTGGTGGGCGGCATCACCGGCATCGTGGTGCATGAAACGCTGCCCGACACCTTCTTCGATCGCGCCGACGAGGTGGTGATGGTGGATACGCCGGCCGACGAGCTGATCGAACGCCTGGCGGCGGGCAAGGTCTACCTGCCGGCGCAGGCCGAGCGTGCGGCCAAGAATTTCTTTCGCAAGGGCAACCTGATGGCGCTGCGGGAGCTGGCTTTGCGCCGCACCGCCGATCGGGTGGAAGACGATGTGCAGGCCTACCGCATCGACCGCGGCGTGGCGCAAGTCTGGAAGACCGAGGGCGCGCTGTTGTGCTGCATCGGCCCGCACGAAGGCGCCGAGCACGTGGTGCGCAGCGCGGCGCGGCTGGCGCAGCAACTGGCCGTGACCTGGCATGCCGTTTATGTGGAAACACCGCGCCTGCAGCGGCTCGACGGCGCGCGCCGCGAAGGCATTCTGCAGACCGTGAAGCTGGCGCGCGACCTGGGCGCCAGCACCGCTGTGCTGTCGGCACAGAACGTCGCTCTGGCCCTGGTGGCGCATGCGCGATCACTCAATCTCTCCAAGCTGGTGCTGGGCCACGGCCAGGCACGGCCCTGGTGGCCACGCCGCACACTCGGGCTCGCAATCGGCGCGTTGGCCTCCGATATCGATCGCATCGAGGTGGGGCAGTCGCAACGATCACGCCCGCTGCCGGCGCCGCGCGGCCCCGCGCCGGGCACCGCCTCGGACGCCGGCGAACAGGTGCCGCTCTACGCCAAGGCTTTGCTGGCTTGCGCGGCGACAACGCTGCTGACGCATGCCCTGGTACCGTATTTCGATCTGGCCAACATCGTCATGGTGTTCCTGCTCACCGTGGTGGGGGTGGCGGTGTGGCTCGGCCGTGGCCCGG
>JANMAS010000030.1:0-4518 GCA_031359975.1 Burkholderiales bacterium | reverse complement strand
CGGCCTGCGGCTCGACCAGATGGATGTGATCGAGAGCAACGAAGCCTTTGCGGCGCAGGCCATTGCGGTCTCGCGCGGCCTGGAGCTGGACCTGAGCAAGGTCAATCCCAACGGCGGCGCCATCGCGCTGGGCCACCCGATCGGCTGCTCGGGCGCGTTCCTGGCCACCAAGGCGGTGTACGAACTGCATCGCACCGGCGGCCGTTACGCGCTGGTCACGATGTGCATCGGCGGCGGGCAGGGCATCGCGGCGGTGTTCGAGCGGCTCTGAGGCGGCGGCTGGGTGGTTGGGCAGGGTGGGCGTTCGGCCCAGGCATAAATTCGGCACGATGGCTTCATGTTCGCCACGTTTATGTCGAAATCTGGGCTGAGAAGCCCCACCCATGTCCAAACTCATCGACCACCTCGCCGAACTCACCGGCCTGCGCGACCGCGACATGCTCGATTCGACGCTGGCCAACGCGCTCGGCGATCTGCTCCGCCCGAGCGCGGTATCCATTTACCGCGCCGTCGGCGAGGGCTACGACCAGCGCTGGATGACGCGCGCCAGCCTGGGTGTCGGCGATACGGTGGCCAACGCCGATTCGGCCTGGGTGAACCTCGACGACCTGCCTCTACTCACTGACTATCCATTGCGTTGCGCGGCGTTGTCGGGCCAGGAGATCGTCTCCAGCGGCCCCGATGGCTGCGTCAGCGTGTTCCCGCTGTCCACCGATCGCGAGACGATCGGCGTGGTGGAGATGGTGACCACCGCGCCGCTCGACGCCCACGCCCACAGCACGGTGTGCAGCGTGCTGCGCATCTTCCGCAATTTCCAGAGCCTGCTCGACTACAGCGAGCGCGACACGCTCACCGGCCTGCTCAATCGCAAGACTTTCGAAGAAACCTTCTACAAGGTGTTGCACGGGACGCCGGCCACCGCCAGCACGCTGGAAGAGCGTCGCCGCGTGGTGGGCAGCCCCGGCAGTTTCTGGCTGGCGATGGTCGACATCGATTTTTTCAAGGCGGTGAACGACAACTTCGGCCACCAGATCGGCGACGAAGTGCTCTTGCTGCTGTCGCGCCTGATGCGCACCACCTTGCGCTCGCACGATCGCCTCTATCGCTTTGGCGGTGAAGAGTTCGTGGTGGTGGTGCGTTGCGACAGCGAGGCCAGCGCGGCGGCTTCTTTCGAGCGCCTGCGCAAGGGCGTCGGGGCGTTTCCGTTCCCGCAGGTGGGCCGCCTCACCATCAGCGCCGGCTTCACGATGATCGCAAGCCATGATTCGCCCAACAGCGCGCTGGCACGGGCCGATCGGGCGGTGTATCACGCCAAGGCCAAGGGGCGGAACCAGGTGTGCAGCTACGGCGATCTGCTGGCACGAGACCAGCTGCCGTCCGGCGAGCGAGTGGGCGAAGTCGAGCTGTTCTGACGGCCGACGTGGCCTCACTGGGGCACAAAGCCGGCGCGGTGCTTTTTTCCTGCATCAACGAGATTGCGGGTTTATACCCATAAACAAACTAACTAGTTCGTACATACTTGCTTCTGTCGGCGGGAAAGTTCGCCACCACGCCACACGGGCGTGAGGTGCCAGCCCCCGCCAGCCACTCAGGAGCCCCCGTTGGAACTCGCCGAACCCCGCACCAAGGATCCCGATCGCACGATGGCCGACATCGTCGAAGTGGCCACACGCGAGTTCGCCGACAAAGGCCTTGCAGGCGCGCGGGTGGATCTGATCGCCGAGGCCATGCGTTCGAGCAAACGCATGATCTATTACTACTTCGGCAGCAAGGAAGGCCTCTACGTCGCGGTGCTGGAAGAGGCCTATCGCCGCATCCGGAAGATCGAAGCCAGCCTCTCGCTGGCCGATCTGCCGCCCGTTGCCGCCCTGCGCAAGCTGGTCGAGTTCAAGGTCGATTACCAGCTCGCGCACCCCGATTTCATCCGTCTGGTGATGGGCGAAAACCTGCTCGGCGGTGAATTCATCGCCCGCAGCACGGCCATCAAGGCGATGAACGCGCCGGCCATCGATGCGCTGCGGTCGGTCTACGACCACGGCGTGGCAACCGGTGTGTTCCGCGGTGGCATCGATCCTGTCGAGCTGCACATGTCGATCAGCGCGTTGAGCTTTTTCAACGTCTCCAATCGTCATACCTTTGCACTGATCTTCGATCGCCAACGCCAATCGCCGCCCAACGATACCGCCCGCCGGGATCACATCGTCGAGATGATCCTGCGATTTGTCCATCAACAAACCGCGCCGATCGGCGCCTGAACGCCAAGCGAACTAACTGGTTCATTCCATAGGGCAGGGTGGGATGGAAGCCGTGGCGGCCTTGGGTTAGAAACCGGTGTCTGCGCCGGCCCCTTGCAAGTGCCCATCACAACAATCAGGAGACAACGTTGAAGCGAATCATCAACGGCTATTGCCGATTCCTCGAGGTGCTGATCGCGATTGCACTGGCCATCATGGTGGTGCTCGTGTTCGGAAATGTGGTGCTGCGCTACGCATTCAACTCCGGCATCACCGTGAGTGAAGAAGTGTCGCGCTGGCTCTTTGTGTGGTTGACCTTCCTCGGTGCCATCGTGGCGCTCAAGGAGCACGGCCACCTCGGCAGCGACATGCTGGTGTCGCGCCTGCCTTTGGTGGGCAAGAAGGTGCTTCTGGTCGTCGGCCACCTGCTGATGCTCTACATCACCTGGCTGCTGTTCAGCGGCGCCCTCGAGCAGGCCCGGATCAACCTCGATGTCCAGGCGCCGGTCACCGGTGCTTCGGTGGCGATCTTCTACTCGGCCGGCATCGTGTTCGCCGTCTCGGCGGCGATCTTCCTGGTCTACGAACTCTGGCTCGCACTCACCGGGCAGCTCAGCGAAGCCGAGCTGGTGATGGTCAAGGAATCGGAGGAAGCCGGCGAGCTCGAAGCGCTGCAGGCCGAACTCGCCCGCGAGCACGCTGATGTGCCGCCCACCGTCAAGTCCCACGGAGGTAAGCAGCCATGACAGTCCTCATCTTTCTGGGCGCACTGCTCGGCGCCATGGCGCTGGGCATTCCCATCGCCTATGCCTTGCTCGCCTGCGGCCTGGCGCTGATGGTGCATCTCGACATGTTCGACGCGCAGATCCTGGCGCAGAACGTCATTAACGGCGCCGACAGCTTTCCGCTGCTGGCGGTGCCGTTCTTCATGCTGGCCGGCGAGATCATGAACGTCGGCGGCCTGAGCCTGCGCATCGTGAACTTCGCGCTGGCGCTGGTCGGCCACATCAAGGGCGGCCTGGGCTATGTGGCCATCCTGGCGGCCATCCTGCTGTCGGCCCTGTCGGGCTCCGCAGTGGCCGATGCGGCCGCCCTCACGGCGCTGCTGCTGCCGATGATGGTCAAGGCCGGGCACGACAAGGCACGCTCGGGCGGCCTGATTGCCGCCTCGGGTGTGATCGGCCCGGTGATTCCGCCGTCGATCGGCTTCGTCGTCTTCGGCGTGGCCGCCAATGTGTCGATCTCCAAGCTGTTTCTCGCCGGCATCTTCCCCGGCATCCTGATCGGTGCCTCGCTGTGGCTGACATGGATGTATCTGGTGCGCGCTGAAAAGATCGTGCCGCCGCCGCGCAAGTCGACAGCCGAGATCCTCGCCGCGCTGCGCCTGGCCACCTGGGCCTTGATGTTGCCGGTGATCATTCTGGTGGGTTTGCGCTTCGGTGTGTTCACACCCACCGAGGCGGCCGTGGTGGCGGCGGTGTACGCACTCTTCGTCTCGACGGTGATCTATCGCGAACTCAAGCTCAGGCAGCTCTACGCTGTGTTTGTCACCGCGGCCAAGACAACCGCCGTGATCATGTTCCTGGTGGCCGCCGCCATGGTTTCGGCATGGCTCATCACGGTGGCCGATCTGCCCAGCAAGGTGATCGTGCTGCTGGAGCCCTTCATGGCCAATCCCACCTTGCTCCTGATCGCCATCATGCTGCTGTGCATGGCGGTGGGCACGGCGATGGACATGACGCCGACGATCCTCATCCTCACCCCGGTGCTGATGCCGGTGGTCAAGGCCGCGGGCATCGATCCGGTGTACTTCGGCGTGCTGTTCATCATCAACAACTCCATCGGCCTCATCACGCCACCTGTGGGCACGGTGCTCAACGTGGTGGCCGGGGTGGGCCGGATGAAGATGGACGAGGTCACCCGAGGGGTGATCCCGTTCATGCTGGCCGAGTTCGCGGTGATGTTCCTGATGGTTCTCTTCCCGCAGTTGGTGATGGTGCCTGCGCGCTGGTTCAGCGGCTGAAAACCGGCCTCGCACCCGGGATCCGATACCGCATCCACCCTTTGCCGCACCCCAGGAGGAGCCGGCTCATGCCTGAACCATTCACACCCATCGCTGGTGCAGCCGCCAGGTCGGACAAGCTGCTGCTGGGCCTGATCGGCTCCGGTATCCAGTTGTCGTTGACGCCCTCGATGCAGGAAGAAGAAGCCCGCCGGCACGGCCTGCGGCTGCACTACCAGCTGATCGACCTCGACAGCACCGGATCCGGCGTCGATCTGCTGC
>JANMAS010000605.1:0-5159 GCA_031359975.1 Burkholderiales bacterium | reverse complement strand
CACGCACGTCCGATGTGATCAGTGCCGCCGATACCGAAGGGGCGGCCGCCGTGGGTATCGAGACCGGCTCCACCTTGGCCGCCACCGGCGCCGCGGGAACGATGGTCGTGGGTTCGATCACAGCCGCCGCAGCCACCGGCGCCGCGGTCACAGGCGGAGAATCTTCCGCGGATTGATCCCACGACGAAACCAGCTGCAGCAGGCGATGCTGCATGCGCTGCATGTCGTTGCCGCTCGATTCGAGCACCCGCTGCAGGCTTTCTTTCTTGCGTGCCTGCGTCCACTGACGGCTGCCACGTTCGAGCGATCGCGCCAGTCGGTTGATCATCTGGGCCCAGCCGTGCGCCTGCACCACCGAGCCATCGACGATGCGTTCGCCGCACCGATGGGCATCATCCCAGCGGCTTTCGTCGATCGCCTGCACAAACCCGTCGCGCTCGGTCTTGTTTTCGGCCAGGCGGCCCACCAGGCGCTCCAGCACCTCGCGGGTGCGGTGCGGCAGCACGTGCGAGCGCCCGCTGCCGCCGCCGCCGAGATCGTCGGCATAGGCACGCGCGTAGTTTTCGGGTGTCGGCTCCAGTCGGGCGATGGCCAACCGCCGCAGTGCGGCCTTGGCCAGCACCGCTGGCGAGGTCGCGGCCGACGTATCGGACTGGGCCGCCGAGCCGCGATTCATCGTCGAAGGATTTTGCATCGTCAGTTTCCAGTGCCTATGTCGCGCGCGGATTCGGCGCTCTCGCCCGAAGCCACACGCGCCACCCAAGGAGCCTTGCGTGGGAGCACCGTCTGCTCGATCCACGCCATCACCTCGCTGGGCGGCATAGGCCGGCTGAACATGTAGCCCTGCATCAGGCCACACCCCAACCGGTGGAGTACTTCGAGCTGGCGCAGGTTTTCCACGCCTTCGGCAATCACACGCAAACCGAGCGATCGGGCCAGCGCAATGATGGCGGTGACCACCGCCGAACTTTGCGGAGTCATCCCCAGGTCACGCACGAAAGACCGATCGATCTTCACTTCTGATATCGGCAGCGTTGTCAAATAAGAAAGGGAGGAATAGCCGGTTCCGAAGTCATCGACCGACACCTGCACGCCGATTTCGTTCAAACGGTGCAGCGAAGGGATGACGTTCTGCAAATCCTTCATCAGCCCGGTTTCGGTGATTTCGAGCTGGATCACCCGATGCGCCACCCCGTGCGAACTCACCGCATCGTGGATGCTCTCGACCAGATCCGAGCGCTCGAACATGCGGTTGGGCAGGTTCACCGCGATCGATTCGTTGAAGCCGAATGCCATCTGCCAGGCCTTGGCCTGTCGCGCCGCCTCGTGCAGTGCCCATTCGGACATCGGCACGATGAGCCCGGTTTCCTCGGCCAGCGGAATGAAATCGCCCGGATGCACGAGTTGATCGCCTCGGCGCCAGCGCATCAGCGCCTCCATACCCACCATGCGCGAGGCGTGCACATCGATCTTGGGCTGGTAATACAGCACCAGCTCGCCGCGCTCGATGGCCTTGTGCAGCGCGCTCTCCAGCGCCAGCTTTTCGCGCCCGCGGCCGGAAAGGTGCGAGGTGTAGAGCATCGACGAATTGCGCCCGGCACCTTTGACGGTGTACATCGCCACGTCGGAATTGCGCATCAGATCGGCCACCGAGGCACCGTCGCGCGGGAACAGCGCGATGCCGACGCTGGCGGTGACAAAACACTCCTGGCCGCTGACGAAGATCGGCTCGCGCATCGATTCGAGGATGCGATCGGCCACCCGCTCGGCATCGCGTTCGTCGGTCACCTCGGGCAGCAGCGCGACGAATTCGTCGCCACCCAGCCGCCCCACCGCCTCGAGCGTGCGGTGCGAGCGCGAACCGGCCATCTCGATGGCGCCGTCGAAGAGCTGGTCGACATGGCGCACACAGGCACGCAGGCGCTGCGCCACCTCCATCAGCAGCTCATCGCCGGCAGCGTGGCCCAGCGTGTCGTTGATCACCTTGAAGCGATCCAGATCGATCAGCAGCAGCGCCACCTCGTGGCCCTGGCGCCGGGCGAAATCCAGCGCGCGCTCGGTGCGCCAGATGAGCTGGCGCCGATTGGGCAGGCCGGTGAGCGCGTCGTAGTTGGCGAGATGGCGGATGCGATCTTCGGCCAGGCGGCGGTCGGTCACGTCCTGCACGATGCCGGTGTAGCCGCGGCAGTGGCCGTGTTCGTCGAACTCCGGCTCGGCCTCGACGTGGATGATGCGGTAGCGGCCGTCGGGCAGCGTCATCGGCACGTCGGTGGCGATGGTGGTCACGTGTTCGAGCACCTGGTGCACCAGGCGTACCACGGTGCGGCGGTCGTCGGGTGCGATCAGGCGCAGCACCATGCGCAGCGAAACCATCTGCCCCGGCCCGTAGCCGAACACCCGCAGGCCCTGCTCCGACAGCTCCATGCCGGCGGTGATCGGGCGGCCGAGCAGCCGCCACCAGTCGAAGCTGCCCATGCGGGCGATGTCCTGCGCACGCGCCAGCTTGGCCTTGCTGCGTTCGAGTTCGAGGCGGGTGCCGGCGGCTCGCAGCAGGTAGCGCAGGCGGCCGGCGAGCAGGCTCCACTGGTTGGTCTTGACGAAGAAATCGGTGGCGCCGGCCTGGTAGGCGCGCGTGATCGAGGCTTCGTCGTCGAGGCCGGTGAGCATCAGCACCGGCGTCTGCTCAAAGCCGGGCAGGCGACGGATGGCGCGGCAGGTGTCGAAGCCGTCCATCTCCGGCATCATCGCGTCGAGCACCACCACGTCGGGCGACCACGCCGCCAGCGTGCCGAGTGCGAGCTCGCCACCAGACACCTCAGTCACCAGAAAGCCGCGATCGCGCAACGCCACTGCGGTGAGCAGGAGATTGAGATCGTCGTCGTCGACCAGCAGCACCCGCGCCGGGGCGTCGCCGGTTGGCGTGGCACCCGCGGCAATCATCCCTGCGACGCCCGATGCGGTGGCGCCACCATCAACGCCTGCACGGCCAACGCCACGCGGCCGATTTCACGCTTGCAGGCAGGCAACAAGTCAAGCGCCTGGCGCAACTGGCCTTGACGACACAACAACTCCATCGCCGCACATTGCTGCGCCAGATCCAGCGCGCCCATGCTGGTCGACGACGACTTGAGCGTGTGGGCAGCGAGTTGGAAATCGGCCAGATGATGGCGTGCCGTGGCGTCGTCGAACTGCCGATTCAGTTTGTCCAGCGATCCGAGGTAGGTGGACAAGATGCGCTGCATGAGCACGCCGGTGCCGCTGGGATCCAGTTCGCGCAGGATCGACAACGCCGCTTCGTCGAGGACGACAGGACCGCCGGCTTCTGGCTGGGCAGGATCGATATCGAAGTTCATGGGCAGTGGACGACCTCGAGATGCAGTCTGGTTGCGCCGCATTCTGCCTCGGCGTCATCGCTGGTTGGTGATCGATGCCACGCCGCTGTTCCGCGCTTACCACGATGGCCTCGCCCCAGCCACGGAGGATGGGCCGCCAGGGCGCTGGCGTCAAGCCGGAAAAGGCGCCCCGAACCCCTGCTTCTCGATGGGCTGGGCGGCGACTCCCACAGCACCGGATCCAGCCACAGCCCTGTGTTTCAGGCCGGTGGCCGCGACGGCATTTCCAAGGTGCGCAGCAGGTTGTCGGCCTGGGCCTGGATCGACAGGCCCTCGCCCGCGGCCTGCGCCGCCAGGCGTTCGAGCGCGGCCTGGCGCGATACCGCGTAGCGCTGCATCAACACGCCCACCGCGATCGGCACCGCATCGCTCAGCGCCGGTGGCGGTGGCAGAGCACAGTGGCTGGCCAGCGCGCGGGGCGCGTGGTGCGAACGCGCGTGGCCGAGTGCGGCATCCACCGCCGGCACGATCTGCGAGATATCCAGCGGTTTGACCAGGTAGGCCACGGCGCCGAGGGCCTTGACTTGCGACAAGGTGCGCTCGTCGGTGAAGGCGGAGAGAAACATGAACGGCAGCTGCAGGTACTCACGCAGGTAGGCCGCCACATCGAAGCCGGATTTGCCTTCCATGCGGATATCGAGCAAGGCCAGATCGGGCCGGTGTTCGCGCGCCAGCAGGATCGCGTCGTCGCCATTGTCGGCATCGATCACTTCGTAGCCGGCGCTGGCCAGGCCGTGGCTCACCGTGGCGAGCACGAGGCGGTCGTCGTCGACCACCAGGATCCTGCCCTTACCGCTGGATCTACCGCTGGATCCACCGATGGAAGCTCCGGCCGATGCACCGGCCGTCTGGCCGCTTACGGCCATGGGTGAAGCGATGCCGCCGCCGGCATCGCCCAGGTTGTCGTTCATGATCAGCGCCCCCGCTCGCTGGATGGGATTGTGCTACAGCGCTTCGAGATGTGTGAGCCCGGGCGGTTCCAGCGCGATCCGGGCCACCACATCGTCGCCCACCTGATCCAGCGTGAAGGCCGAACCCTTGCGCGGCAGCAGCGCGCGCACCAGGCCGAGGCCCGAAAGCCCACCCCGCACCCGCGCCAGCGAAAATCCATCGGGTAGACGGCTGCGGCTGGCGATGTGCAGCACCACGCCGTTGTCGAGGCACTCGAGTACCGTGCGCACGTCGCCCTCGCCATGCTTGATGGCATTGGTGAGCAGCTCATTGACCGACAAGGCCACCGCGATGGAATCCTGCTCGGCCAAGGCAAAGCGGTTGGGCGAATCGCCGGTCACCTCGACCGTGATGACGCGGCCGAACATGCGCTGCACCGACGTCGCGATCGCCTCAAGCACGCCGCGCACGCGCAGCGGGCCGGTGGGGCCGACCTGCAGGCCGTGCACCTGCGCGATCGCATGCACCTGTGCCACGGCCTCGCCGATCACCTGACCAGCCTGGGGGTGACGTGCCGCGCTTTGCTGCAACAGACCAGCCACACCTTGCAGGTTGTTCTTGATGCGGTGATGCACCTCGCGGATGAGGATCTCGCGCTGCGCGATGGCGGCTTCGAGGCGGGCCTGATCTTCCTCGCGCTGTTCGGTGACATCGCTGGCCACCAGCAGCACCTGTTCGGATTGCGATTCGGTGGCGCCCAGCGACACGCAGCGCACATCCCAGATGCGCAGGCCGCCCGCGCCTTCGCGCCGCACTTCGCTGCGCACCGTCTCGGCGGTCTTGAGCGCGTGTTCGAAGTTCGCGCTCAGGGTGTGT
>JANMAS010000615.1:0-13049 GCA_031359975.1 Burkholderiales bacterium | reverse complement strand
CGATGGTCAACGAGCAGATGCAGTTTTTCCTGCGCGGCTTCCGCCGTGATGCGCACCCGATGGCGGTGCTCACCGGGCTGGTGGGCGGCTTGTCGGCCTTCTATCACGACAGCACCGACATCAACAACCCCAAGCACCGCGAGATCTCGGCGATTCGCCTGATCGCCAAGATGCCCACGCTGGTGGCGATGGCCTACAAGTACGCCACCGGCCAGCCGTACATGTACCCGAAGAACTCGCTCTCGTACACGGCCAACTTCACCCGCATGATGTTCGCCAACCCGTGCGAAGAATTCGAACCGAACGACGTGGTGGTGCGCGCGCTCGATCGCATCTTCATCCTGCATGCCGATCACGAACAGAACGCCTCCACCTCCACCGTGCGGCTGTGCGGCAGCTCGGGCACCAACCCCTTCGCCGCCGTCGCGGCGGGGGTGGCCTGCCTGTGGGGCCCGGCGCATGGTGGCGCGAACGAAGCCGCGCTCAACATGCTGGAAGACATCCAGAAGACCGGCGGCGTCGAGAAGATCGGCGAGTTCATCAGGCAGGTGAAAGACAAGAACTCCGGCATCAAGCTGATGGGCTTCGGCCACCGCGTGTACAAGAACTACGATCCGCGCGCCAAGCTGATGCGCGAAACCTGCCACGAGGTACTCGACGCGCTGGGCCTGCACGACGATCCGCTGTTCAAGCTGGCGATGGCGCTGGAGAAGATCGCGTTGGAAGACGAATACTTCGTCTCGCGCAAGCTCTACCCCAACGTCGATTTCTACTCCGGCATCGTGCAGCGCGCCATCGGTATCCCGGTGAGCCTGTTCACCGCCAATTTCGCGCTCGCCCGCACGGTGGGCTGGATCGCCCAGCTCAACGAAATGATCGCCGACCCGGAATACAAGATCGGCCGTCCGCGCCAGCTCTTCGGCGGCTCCACACGGCGCGATGTCAAGCCGGTCGGCGAGCGCTGACCGGTTTCAGCCGAGGGCGGCATGCCGATGAACATCGGCGTGCGGCTGCGGCCGACGATGCTGTCCGATCTCGACTTCGTGATCTCCATCGAAGCGGATGCGCACAACCGGCCGTTCATCACACCGTGGGCACTGACGCAGCACGAAGGCGCGGTGCGCTTCCCTGATTTTCGCCATTTCATCGTCGAAGCCGGCTCGGCGAGCGAGCGCAGCGGCTTTGTCATCCTGGCTGGCTGCCGCAATCCGGATCGCAGCGTCGAGCTCAAGCGCATCGTGCTGCAGGACAAAGGCCGTGGCCTTGGCCGTGCGTGTGTGCGCCTGCTCAAGCAGATGGCCTTTCGCGATCTGCACGCGCACCGCTTCTGGCTGGAGATGCAGCAGCTCAACGAGCGTGCCCACCAGCTGTACGCCAGCGAAGGCTTCGTGGAAGAAGGGCGCTTGCGCGAAAGTGTGCGCATCGATGTCGAAGGCGCCGACGGCTACGACTCGATGATCGTGATGGGCATGCTCGATCGTGAATACCAGGCCCGCGTGGCTCTCGGGCTCGAAACGGCCCCGCACATCTCATGACGATGGATCAGCAGACCAATCTGGATTTCGACGCTTCAAGTGGTGGTGGCAGCGGCGGCGGTGGCGGTGCCAACGACAGCGGCGACGCCGTCACGCTGGCGCACTACGCCGAGCGCGCCTACCTCGAATATGCGCTGAGCGTCGTCAAAGGCCGCGCCTTGCCCGATGCCGGCGACGGCTGCAAGCCGGTGCAGCGGCGCATCCTCTATGCGATGCAGCGCATGGGCCTGGCATTTGCCGGTGCCGGCGGCCCGCGGCCGGTGAAAAGCGCGCGGGTGGTGGGCGATGTGCTCGGCCGGTTCCATCCGCACAGCGACCAGGCGGCTTACGACGCGCTGGTGCGCATGGCGCAGGGCTTCAGCCAGCGTTATCCGCTGATCGATGGCCAGGGCAATTTCGGCAGTCGCGACGGCGACGGCGCCGCCGCGATGCGTTACACCGAGGCCCGGTTGGCGCCGATCGCGCGCCTGCTGCTCGACGAGCTCGATGAAGGCACGGTCGATTTCGTGCCCAACTACGACGGCTCCACCGAAGAGCCGCGCCAGCTACCGGCGCGCCTGCCGGTTGTGCTGCTCAACGGCGCCAGTGGCATTGCGGTGGGGCTGGCCACCGAGGTGCCCAGCCACAACCTGCGCGAGGTGGCCGATGCGGCCATGGCGCTGATCCGCGACGAAGGCCTCGGCGACGACGAGCTGTATCGCCTGCTGCCCGGCCCCGATTTCCCCGGTGGTGGCCAGATCATCAGTTCGGCCGCCGACATCCGCGAGGCCTACACCACCGGCCGTGGCAGCCTCAAGGTGCGTGCCCGCTGGGTGATCGAGGATCTGGCGCGTGGCCAGTGGCAACTCGTCGTCACCGAATTGCCACCTGGCGCCAGCACGCAGAAAGTGCTCGAAGAAATCGAGGAGATCACCAACCCCAAGGTGAAAGCGGGCAAGAAGGCGCTGACGCAGGAGCAATCGCAGTTGAAGGCGGCGATGCTGGCGATGCTCGACGCCGCGCGCGACGAATCCAACAAGGAAGCCGCGGTGCGGCTGGTGTTCGAGCCCAAGAGCCGCGCCATCGACCAGATCGAGTTCATCACCGCGCTGCTGGCGCAGACCAGCCTGGAGAGCACCGCGCCGATCAATCTCACGATGGTCGGCCTCGATGGCCGGCCGTCGCAGAAGAGCCTGCGCGCCATCCTCGTCGAGTGGATCGCCTTTCGCATGGCCACGGTGCAGCGCCGCACCCAGCATCGCCTGGCGCGGGTGCTCGAACGCATCCATGTGCTCGAAGGCCGGCAGCTGGTGCTGCTGAACATCGACGAAGTGATCCGCATCATCCGCAACGCCGACGAGCCCAAGCCGGCGTTGATCGAGCGCTTCCGCCTCAGCGAGCGGCAGGCCGACGACATTCTCGACATCCGCCTGCGCCAACTGGCCCGCCTCGAAGCGATCAAGATCGAGCAGGAGCTTTCCGCACTGCGCATGGATCAGAAGAAGCTCGAAGACATCCTGGGCACGCCCAGCGCGCTCAAGCGCACCGTGATCAAGGAGATCGAGGCCGATGCCAAACAGCACGGCTCGCAGGAGAAGGATCCGCGCCGCACCTTGATCCAGGAAGAAAAGCGCGCCCAATCCGAAGTGAAGATCATCGACGAGCCGACCACCGTGGTGGTCAGCCTCAAGGGCTGGGTGCGGGCGCTCAAAGGCCACGAAATCGAAGCGGCCAGCCTGGCTTTCAAGGCCGGCGACGGGCTTTACGGCACATTCCCTTGCCGCAGTGTGGATGCCTTGCTGGTGTTCGGCTCCAACGGCCGGGTGTACAGCGTGGCGGTGGCGCAATTGCCGGGCGGCCGGGGTGACGGCGTGCCGATCACCACCTTGGTCGATCTGGAAAGCGGCACCCAGCCGGCGCACTACTACGCGGCCGCCGCCAGCCAGATGCTGGTGCTGGCCGGCACCGGCGGCTTTGGCCTGCTGGCGCAGGTGGGCGATCTGCTGAGCCGCCAGCGCGGCGGCAAAACCTTCCTCAGCCTCGAAGGAGATGACAAGCCGCTGCCGCCCAGCCCGGTGCCGGCGGGCGAGCTCACCGGCTTGCAGCTTGCGTGCCTGTCACTGGCGGGCCGTTTGCTGGTGTTCGGGCTCGACGAAGTCAAGCGCCAAGCCAAGGGCGGACGCGGCCTCACGCTGATGGATCTCGACGCCAAGGATGCGCTGGTCAGCGTGGCCGCATTCACCCAGAACCTGCTGGTGCAAGGCACCGGCCGGGGTGGCCGCCTCAAGGAAGAGGTGCTGAAGGCCGCCCCGCTGGCCGCCTATGCCGGCCGCCGCGCGCGCAAGGGCAAGGCGGTGGAGGGCATGAAGGGCCTGCGGGTGGTGGCGGCTTAGGCGCCGTTGGCGCGGGCACCGCGAACCAGCAGTCGCGCCGCCACGAGGCCGGAAATGGCGAACAGCGCCAGGCTGTAAAAAGCGTAGGGCAGGCCGAGCAGGTTGACGGCAGCCTCCGCGCAGGAGGCGCGAGCCTGGAAGATCTCCGGGAAAAAGCTGTCGAGCTTCAGGCCGCTGATGATTCGGTCGGCCAGCGTGAGGTTGCACGACGCCGACGCCGCGGCCACGAAGTGCTGCCACAGCGCCGCCGCCATGCCGCTAACAGCCAGCAGCGCCAGCAAGCCGCCGACAACCCGGTTGCTCATCAAGCCGCGCCACAGCAGGCCCAGCACGCACACGGCGGCCACGAGCACGAACAGCAGCCGTTGCAACACGCACCAGGGGCAGGGCTGCATGTCGAAATAGTGCTGGGATGCCAAGGCCGCGCCGATGGCGGCCAGGCAGGTGAGCGCCAGCGCCGCCAGCAGGGCGGAGGGAGAAACGGTCGATGCCTTCATGGCCGGATCAAGCCACTTCGGCGATCAGCTCGATCTCCACGCAGGCGCCCATCGGCAACTGCGCCACACCAAACGCACTGCGCGCGTGAGCGCCGATTTCCGGCCCGAACACCTCGCCGATCAATTCGGAGCAGCCGTTGGTCACCAGGTGCTGCTCGATGAAGGTGGGCGTGCTGTTCACCAGGCTCAGCACCTTGACGATGCGTGTCACCTTGTCGAGCCCGCCGGCGGCCACATCCAGCGTGCCCAGCAGATCCACCGCGACCGCGCGCGCCGCGGCCTTGCCGTCGGCGGTGGCCATCGTCAGCCCGAGTTGGCCCACCCACGGTTTGCCATCCTGCTTGGCGATGTGGCCCGAGATGAAGATCAGGTTGCCGGTGCGCACAAACGGCACATAGGCCGCCGCCGGAATGGCCAGCGGGGGGAGGGTGATGCCGAGAGCGGCGAGGCGGGCTTTGGCTGACATGGTGCGGGGCGGCGCCAAACGGCGCATGGGCATGGGACGAAGCATGCTACACCGCGACCCCTTCTTCGTGCTGACGGCGTGCCAGCGGCATCTCTACACTGCTGCCCATGGGAGGAAAGAGCGCCACAGGCGCCACGATCATCGGCTGGGCCGCCGCATGGCTGGTCGGCCTCGCGCTGCAGATGCAGCAGGCTGCGCTGTGGCCGGCCACACGCTATGCGGCGCTCGCGGCCGGCGCCGCGGTGCTGGCGCCGATGGTGTGGCGGCTGCGCGGGCGGCGCTGGTGCCTGGGCGCGCTGCTCATCGGGCTCGGCTTTGCGTTCACCGGCTTGCGCGCCGAATGGAAGCTGGCGCACGAGTTGCCAGCCGAACTGCAAGGGCAAGACATCGTCGTCGATGGCCTGGTGGTGTCGATGCCGCGCATCGACGAACGCGGCGCACGGTTTGTGTTCGACGTGGATGCGGCCTCGATGGGCGGTGTGGCCGTGCCGCTGCCAGAGCGGCTCAGCCTGGGCTGGTATCGCGCCTGGGGCGACGAAGGCACCGGCGCGGCGGCATTTTCCGCGCTGCGCGCCGGCCAGCGGTGGCGGTTCAGCGTGCGCCTGAAAGCCGCGCACGGCTTGCTGAACCCGCATGGCTTCGACTACGAGCTGTGGCTGTTCGAGCAAGACATCCGGGCCACCGGTTCGGTGCGCGATGCGCCGGCGCCCCGCCTGCTGGCCGAGCGTGCCGGCGCGCCGATCGAGCGCCTGCGCCAGGCACTGCGTGATCGGCTGATGCGCTCGGTGGACGATCCGCGCATCGCGGGCGTGCTGGCTGCGCTGGCGATCGGCGATCAGGCCGCCATCGAGCGCACCGACTGGGATCTGTTTCGCGTGACGGGCGTGGCCCACCTGATGAGCATCAGCGGCCTGCATGTGACGATGTTCGCCTGGGTGGCGGGGCTGGCGGTGGGAAGCCTGTGGCGGCGCAGCCCGCGGGCGATGCTGGCGTTGCCGGCGGCCGGCGCGGCGCGCTGGGGCGGGCTGTTGGTGGCGCTGGGTTATGCGTTGATGGCGGGCTGGGGCGTGCCCGCACAGCGCACGGTGTGGATGCTCGTCACGCTGGCCTTGCTGCGCACGCTGGGTGTGCAATGGACCGGGCTGGCGATGCTGGCGTTGACGGGCGTCGTGGTGTGCACGATCGATCCATGGGCGATGCTGCAGCCGGGCTTCTGGTTGTCGTTCGTGGCGGTGGCGATGTTGATGGGCACCTCACCCGCCGCGCTGCCGCCGCCCGGCGCAAGAGGGCGCTCGTGGCTGCGGCGCGCGGCGGGTGCGGTCGGTCTCGCGCTGCGCACCCAGGGCATCGCCACCATCGGGCTGGCTCCGCTGAGCATGGTGTTTTTCCAGCAGGTATCGCTGGTGGGCATGGCCGCCAATCTTTTGGCGGTGCCGCTGGTCACGGTGGTGGTCACACCGTTGGCCATCGTGTCGCTGCTGGTGCCGCCGCTGGCCCATCTGGCGGGCGCGGCGCTGCAGGGCTTGATCGTGGCGCTGCAAGCACTGGCGCACTGGCCGCTGGCGCTGTGGACAGCCGCCGCACCGCCGCCCTGGGCGCTCGCCGTCGGTCTGGTGGGCGCGGCGTGCCTGCTGCTGCCCTTGCCTTGGCGCTGGCGGGTGCTGGGGCTGTTGCTGCTGCCGCCGGTGCTCTGGCCCTGGGTGGCAAGGCCGCAGGCCGGGCGCTTCGAGCTGCTGGCGGCCGACGTGGGGCAGGGCAGCGCGGTCCTGGTGCGCACACAGTCGCATCTGCTGCTGATGGATACCGGCCCGCAGTACACGTCGGAATCCGAAGCCGGCACACGGGTGCTGCTGCCCTTGCTGCGTGCGCGGGGTGAATCGAAGGTCGACCTGCTGGTGCTCACCCACCGCGACACCGATCACGTGGGCGGTGCGGGCGCGGTGCTGGCCGGCGTGCCGGTGGTGGCGATGCTCAGTTCGATCGAGCCCGAACATGCCCTGCGGGCGCAGGCGCTGGCCGCTGGCGTGCCCCATCAACGGTGCGAGCGGGGCCAGGCCTGGCAATGGGATGGGGTGCGCTTTGCGGTGCTGCATCCCACGGCGCACGACTACGCGATGCCCCACACCTCCAACGCCATCAGTTGCGTGATCCAGGTGACCGACGCCGCCGGGCGCAAGGCCCTGATCACCGGCGATATCGAGCGGCCGCAGGAAGATGCGCTGGTCGCGCTGGACGGTGAAGCCCTGCGCAGCGAGGTGCTGCTGGTGCCGCATCATGGCAGCCGCACGTCGTCATCCCCGGATTTTGTGCGGCAGGTGGCACCGCGCTGGGCCGTGGTGCAGGCCGGGTACCTGAATCGATTTGGGCACCCGGTGCCGGATGTGGTGCGGCGCTTCGAGCGCGCTGGCGCCGAGGTGGTGCGATCAGATCGCTGCGGCGCATGGTTTTGGTCATCGGAAGGAACCGAGTGCACCCGGGAGGTGCGTCGTCGATACTGGCACGCACCGAAGTCGGCAAACGCTGCGCCTGCCGATGCCATCGGGCAGGCCGTGTTCGGCGGTGCGGAAGTTGCTAAATTAGAGCAGGCTGGAGGAACACAGTGAAGGTCCACTTCGACGAAATGCATGGCGCGGGCCCATCGGTACGCGACCATTACAAACCGTTCGGGCACTGGCTTGCCCAACAACCGTCCGATTCGATGCGGGCTCGCCGCGAAGAGGCGGAAATGATCTTTCGCCGGGTGGGCATCACCTTTGCCGTATACGGCGCGAAGGATGAAGACGGCGCCGGTACCGAGCGGCTGATCCCTTTCGATCTGATCCCGCGCATCATCCCCGCCCACGAGTGGAGCGAGATGGCGCAAGGGCTGCAGCAGCGCGTGACCGCGCTCAATCGCTTCCTGCACGATGTCTATCACGACCAGGAAATCCTGAAAGCCGGCGTGGTGCCGCGCGCGCAGGTGATCAACAACCAGCAGTTCCGGCCCGAGATGCTGGGCGTGAAGGTGCCGAACAACGTCTATTCGCACATCGCCGGCATCGATATCGTGCGCGCCGGCCAGGCCGATGGCAGCGGCACCTACTACGTGCTCGAAGACAACCTGCGGGTGCCCAGCGGGGTGAGCTACATGCTCGAGGACCGCAAGATGATGATGCGGTTGTTCCCCTCGCTGTTTTCCCGGCATCGGGTGGCACCGGTCGAGCATTACCCCGATCTGCTGCTCGAAACCCTGCGCGCGGTGGCGCCGGCGGGTGTGGAAGATCCAACGGTCGTGGTGCTCACGCCCGGCATGTACAACAGCGCCTACTTCGAGCACACCTTCCTCGCGCAGCAGATGGGCGTTGAGCTGGTCGAAGGCCAGGATCTGTTCGTGCGCGACGACTACGTCTACATGCGCACCACCCAGGGCCCCAAGCGCATCGACGTCATCTACCGCCGGGTGGACGACGACTTCCTCGATCCCACCGCCTTCCGCTCCGACAGCACGCTGGGGTGCGCCGGCCTGCTGGGCGCCTATCGCGCCGGCAAGGTGACGCTGAGCAACGCCATCGGCACCGGCGTGGCGGATGACAAGTCGATCTATCCGTATGTGCCGAAGATGATCGAGTTCTATCTCGGCGAAAAGCCGATCCTCGAGAACGTGCCCACCTATCTGTGCCGCGACGCCGAGGATTTGTCGTATGTGCTGGCGCACCTCGATGAGCTGGTGGTGAAAGAGGTGCATGGCGCCGGGGGTTACGGCATGCTGGTGGGCCCGGCGGCCACCAAGGCCGAGATCGAAGCCTTCCGCGCCCAGGTGCTGGCCAGGCCCGACAACTACATCGCCCAGCCCACGCTGAGCCTGTCCACCTGCCCCACCTTCGTCGACGCCGGCATCGCGCCGCGCCACATCGACCTGCGGCCGTTTGTGCTGTCGGGCAAGGAGGTGCAGATGGTGCCCGGCGGCCTCACCCGGGTGGCCCTGAAAGAGGGCTCGCTGGTGGTCAACAGCAGCCAGGGCGGCGGCACCAAAGATACGTGGGTGCTCGAAGACGGGCCGCCGGCTGCGCCACCGATGCCTGCGGCATCGCAGTCGCAAGCGCAGTCGCAGTCCCAAACCCAGAGCGGGAGGGCCTGAGCATGTTGTCACGCACCGCCGACCACCTCTTCTGGATGGCCCGCTACATCGAGCGCGCGGAGAACACCGCCCGCATGCTGGACGTGAACTACCAAACCTCGCTGCTGCCGCAATCGGCCGACCAATCCGAGAGCGGCTGGCGCGGCTTGCTCAGCATCTCCGAGCTCACCGATCCGTTCTACAAGCGCTACAGCGACGTGAACGCGGCCAACGTGACCGGTTTCATGGTGCGCGACGAGAGCAATCCTTCGAGCATCCTGTCGTGCCTGCGCGCAGCGCGTGAAAACGCCCGCGCCGTGCGCGGCACGCTCACCACCGAAGTGTGGGAAACCACCAACCAGACCTGGCTCGAATTCAACCGCGAGCTGAGCCAGGGCGCCTTCGAGCGCGATCCCGGCGCGTTTTTCGAGTGGGTGAAATTTCGCTCGCATCTTTCGCGTGGCGTGACCGTGGGCACGATGCTGCAGGATGAAGCGCAGAACTTCCTGCGCATCGGCACCTTCCTCGAACGCGCCGACAACACGGCCCGTTTGCTGGATGTGAAATTCCATGCGCTGGCGGGTGACTATTTCGGCCCCAGCGCCAGCGATGAAGACCAGGAGCAGGAGGTGGATTTCTACCACTGGTCTTCGCTGCTGCGATCGGTGTCGGGCTTCGAGATCTACCGCAAGGTGTATCGCAACGTGATCCTGCCCGAGAAGGTGGCCGAGTTGCTGATCCTGCGGCCCAACATGCCGCGCTCGCTGGCTGCCTGCATGGAATCGCTCATGCGCAATCTGGCCTACGTGGCCAACGAACAAAGCGGCGAAACCATGCGCAGCGCCGGCCGGCTGCATGCCGATCTGCGCTACGGCCGCATCGACGAGATTCTCACCACCGGCCTGCACGCGTATCTCACCCAGTTCCTCGATCGGGTAAACGATCTGGGCCTGGCGATCAGCCGAGACTTTCTCGTGCCGAGCAAGGGCTGACACCTGCGCCACCGTATCCCGAACATCCTCATCCCTACCCGCGGTTGAAGCCGCCGATCACCACCCAGGAAGGGCAAGCCTTGTGGCCATTCACGTCGCGCTGAACCATGTCACGCACTACCGGTACGACCGCGCGATCAACCTCGGCCCGCAGGTGATCCGGCTGCGTCCCGCACCGCACTGCCGTACACCCATCCTGTCGTATTCGCTGAAGATCGAGCCGGCGGAGCATTTCACCAACTGGCAGCAGGATCCTTTTTCCAACTACCTGGCGCGGCTGGTCTTCCCCGAGAAGACGCGCGAGTTCAAGGTCACGGTGGATCTGGTGGCCGAGATGTCGGTCTACAACCCGTTCGACTTTTTTCTCGAGCCCAGCGCGGAGAACTTTCCCTTCACCTACGACGAAGCCGCGGCGCAGGAACTGGCGCCCTACCTGGCGGCTGATCCCTTCACCGCCGCCACGCCGCGCTTTCGCGCGCTGGTGGCCAGCATCAGCCGCAAGGAGCGGCGCACGATCGATTTTCTCGTCGAGATCAACCAGCGCCTGCAAGGCGACATCCGCTACCTGATCCGCATGGAACCGGGCGTGCAGACGCCGGAAGAAACGCTCACTGCCGCGTCCGGCTCGTGCCGCGACAGCGGCTGGCTGATGGTGCAGGTGTTGCGCCACATGGGCCTGGCGGCGAGATTTGTCTCGGGCTATCTGGTGCAGCTCACACCCGATGTGAAAGCGCTCGACGGCCCCAGCGGCACCGAGGTGGATTTCACCGATCTGCATGCGTGGTGCGAGGTGTTCCTGCCGGGTGCGGGCTGGGTGGGCCTGGATCCCACGTCGGGCCTGATGGCGGGTGAAGGCCACATCCCGCTGGCCTGCACGCCGCAGCCATCGAGCGCGGCGCCGGTGAGCGGCGAGGTGGATCCCTCCGAGGTGGAGTTCAGCCACACCATGGGTGTGACGCGCATCTTCGAATCACCGCGTGTCACCAAGCCCTACACCGAGCAGCAGTGGCAACGCGTGCTGGCCGTGGGCGATCAGGTGGACCGTGAACTGGTGGCCGGTGACGTGCGCCTGACGATGGGCGGCGAGCCCACGTTTGTGTCGATCGACGAACGCGATGCGCCGGAATGGAATATCGATGCGCTGGGGCCCACCAAGCGCCGGTATGCCCAGGATCTGGTGCATCGGCTGCGCGAGCAATACGGCCGCGGTGGCTTCTTGCACTTTGGGCAGGGCAAGTGGTATCCGGGCGAGCAGTTGCCGCGCTGGGCCTTGTCGATCTACTGGCGCACCGACGGCCAGCGCTGCTGGAACGACACCAGCCTCTTCGCCGACGAAAGCGAGCGCCACACCTACACCAGCGAAGATGCCAGCCGCTTCATCCACCACCTGACCAACCGGTTGGGCTTGTCGCCCCAGCACATCCGCGCCGGCTACGAAGACACCTTCTACTACCTGTGGCGCGAGCGGCGCCTGCCGGTCAACGTCGATCCGTTCGAGTCGAAGCTCGACGACGAGATGGAGCGCCAGCGCCTGCGGCGGGTGTACGGCCAGGGCCTCGATCACGAAGTGGGCTATTTGCTGCCGCTGTTTCGTGAAGACGATCCCAAGGATGCCGGCTCGCGCTGGGCCACCGGCCCGTGGTATCTGCGCGAAGACAGGCTCTACCTCTTCCCGGGTGATTCGCCGATGGGCTATCGCCTGCCGCTCGATTCCCTGCCGTGGATCAAGGACAGCGAGTATCCGCATCTGATCGAGCAGGATCCGTTTGCGCCGCGCAGCGAATTGCCGGCTCGTGCCCCGGTGCGCACGCAATCGGCGGGCCCGAAGCCGGTGTCGCCGCCGGCGCCGGGCTCACCGGGCGCGCATGCCCTGGCCGTGCAACGGCCTCCCGCGCGGCTCGAATCCGCCCCCTGGCTCAAGCGCACCGCGCTGTGCGTGGAGGTGCGTGATCCGCGCCGCGCCAGCGGGCCCAAGGCAGAAGCCAAGGGATCGGCGAACGGCGTGTTGTATGTCTTCATGCCGCCGCTGCAGGAGCTCGAACACTACCTCGACCTGGTGGCCGCGGTGGAAGACACAGCGCGTGAACTGGGCATGAAGGTGGTGCTCGAAGGCTACCCGCCACCGCGCGATCCGCGCATGACGGTGTTGCAGGTGACGCCCGATCCCGGTGTGATCGAAGTCAACATCCATCCGGCACGCAGCTGGGTGGAGCTGGTGCAGCACACCGAGTTTCTCTACGAAGCGGCGCGGCTCTCGCGGCTGTCGAGCGAGAAGTTCATGCTCGACGGCCGCCACACCGGCACCGGCGGCGGTAACCACATGGTGATGGGTGGCGCCAGCGCGACGGATTCGCCGTTCCTGCGCCGCCCCGATGTGCTGGCCAGCCTGTTGGCCTATTGGCAGAACCATCCGAGCCTGTCCTACCTGTTCAGCGGCATGTTCATCGGCCCCACCAGCCAGGCGCCGCGCGTGGACGAAGCGCGCAACGATCAGGTGGTGGAGCTCGAGATCGCGCTCGACCAGATCGAGCGCTCGCGCACGCTGCATGGGCAGCAGATGCCGCCGTGGCTGGTGGATCGCTCCTTACGCAACGTGTTGATCGACGTGACGGGCAACACGCATCGCAGCGAGTTCTGCATCGACCAGCTGTATTCGCCCGACACCAGCACCGGCCGCCTGGGCCTGCTGGAGCTGCGCGCTTTCGAGATGCCGCCGCACGCCCGCATGAGCATCGTGCAGCAGTTGCTGCTGCGCGCGCTGCTGGCGCGTTTCTGGAAGCGGCCCTACCGCGCCAGCCTCAAGCGCTGGGGCACCGAGCTGCACGATCGCTTCATGCTGCCCACATTCGTGCACCTGGATTTCGATGATGTGATGCAGGAGATGCGCGACGCCGGTTTTGCGTTCGACGATGCCTGGTTCGCACCGCACTTCGAGTTCCGCTTCCCCAAGGTGGGCGAGGTGCATGCGCGCGGTGTGCAGATCGTGCTGCATCAGGCGCTGGAGCCCTGGCATGTGATGGGCGAAGAGGTGTCGGCGGCCGGTACCGCGCGCTATGTGGATTCGTCGCTGGAGCGGATGGAGATCAAGGTG
>JANMAS010000556.1:0-14296 GCA_031359975.1 Burkholderiales bacterium | reverse complement strand
GCTTCTCCAACTACATCGCCCTGCTGGGCACCGGGCAATCATTCATCGACGATGAATCCGGCGAGGCTTTGCCGGTGTACGCCTACACCGGCGTGGGCGCCCGGCTATCCGGCATCGAGATCGAAGGCGCGTGGCGCGCCTTCGACGGCAGCAACCCGCTCGACATCGATGCCAAGCTCGACACCGTGCGCGCCACCAACGCAGACAGCGGCCAGCCCCTGCCGCGCATTGCGCCGATGCGCGCCACGGTGGGTGTGGATTGGTCGATCGCCCAGTGGGCCACGCGGGTGGAGGTGGTGCATGCGGCCAAGCAGGATCGGGTGCCCGCCGACGATCCACCCACCGATGCCTACACGCTGCTCAACCTCTCCACCAGCCGCAAGTTCGACCTCGCCGGGCTCGACGCGCTGTTCTTCCTCAAGCTGAACAACGTGACCAACGAACTGGCCTACAACGCGGCCACCATCAGCACGGTGCGTGTGCTGTCGCCCCTGCCCGGGCGAGGCATCACGGCGGGGTTGCGGGTGGTGTTCTAGCGCCACCGGCTCGCGCTCCACAGCAACGGGGATTTGTCCATACGGCGATGCCCCGGGTTGCAGGGCACGGCGCGGTCGGCATGATCAAAGCGCACAAAATTGGGGCGAGCTGACCGCGCAGGCCTCGTGCGCCAGGCCGGATCATGGTTTGTACCGACCTGTACAAGCGTTTTGATCGGGCCTGGCGGCATGTTTCCTGCTGATGTGCCGGCTCGGTATTCACATCACGCGTCGGCACCCGCCGCCGGCTCTGGCCGGGCGAGCGGGTGAATCGACGCTTTGTTCATCCTCAGGAGTTTCAAGATGCGCAGAATCATGGGGCCGCCGGCCCGGTTGTCGATCGTCACCGCAGCGGTGTGGAGCCTGTCCGCAGGCGCGGTCCACGCCCAAACCACTCCCGCCGCCGGCACCACCGCCGAAGCGCCCCAGCGGATCACCATCACCGGCTCGAACATCAAGCGCATCGATAGCGAAGGTGTGGCGCCGCTGCAGGTGATCACCGCCGACGACATCAAACGCTCGGGGCTGACCACCATCACCGATGTGTTGCGCAGCATCTCGTCGGCCGCTGGCGGTGGCCTCACCGACACCAGCGGATCGGCCAGCTTCTCGGCAGGCGCGTCGTCTGTTTCGCTGCGCGGCCTCGGCTCGGCGGCCACGCTGGTGCTGCTGAACGGCCGGCGCGTGGCGCCGTTCGCTCCGGCAGACCCCAACTTCGGCCAGGCCAGCGCGGTCAACCTCGATGCGCTGCCGTTCGACGTGATCGACCGCATCGAAGTGCTCAAGGATGGCGCCTCGGCTATCTACGGCTCCGAAGCGATCGCCGGCGTGGTCAACATCATCACCAAGCAGGATTTCAACGGCGGCTTCGTGCAGGCCACCGGCGCCACCAACGAACGCGGCAACTACCAGTCGAGTTCGTTCTCGATCACCGCCGGCGTGGGCGATCTGGCGCAAGACAAATACAACGTCTTCGCCACGCTCGAATACCTCAAGCGTGATCGCACCTCGTTCGAATCCGAGCAGGATTGGCTGATCGACAAGCGCTTCACCGCTTCACCCTTCTTCCGTACCGGCGATCCGTTGTTTTCGTCCTACGCCGGCAACTACTACAACGCGGTGTTCGATCCCTCGACGCTGGGATCGGCTTTTTACTACGAGTTTCTGGGCCCTTCCGACAACTGCCCTGCCGAGCAAATCGATGCTGGCGGCCGCTGCCGCTTCAACATCTGGCCTTATCAGGACATCATCCCCAAGAGCGAACGGCTGAACTTCTTCAGCCGCGGCACATTGGCGATCAACGCCAACCTGTCGGCCTTCGCCGAAGTGGCCTACAACAAGGTGAAGTCGTCGTTCTCCAGCGCACCCCAGGTGTATGGCGATTTTGGGTCGTGGTTCGCTTCGGGCACCGGCCAGATCGTCAACATCCCGGAGGTCTTGCCCCCGGGGCACCCGAGCAACCCCACGGGCGACTACATCGGCTATCGGCACCGCTTCACCGAAGTGGGCCCCGCCAATGCGACGGTCGACCTCAGCGCGCTGCGCATCGTCGCCGGCCTCACCGGCACCACCGCCGCCTGGGACTGGGAAGCGGCGTTCGCCTACTCCGACAACAAATCGTCGGCAACGAACTTCAATCAGATTCGCACCTCGGCGATCACCGATGGCGTGATCAACGGCACCTACAACTTTCTCGATCCCGAATCGGGTGTGCTCAAGCCCGCCGACCTGCGCATCGATACCACCGACAAGGCGAAGTCGTCGTATTACATGCTCGACCTGAAAGGCTCACGCGAGCTGATGCAAATGCCCGGTGGCCCGCTGGCGCTGGCCGCGGGCATTGAAGTGCGGCGCGAAGATCGCTCCACAACGCCGGATGTGGCCAAGGAAATCGGTGAGGTGGTCGGATTCGGTACCGCGGCGGCCGACGGCACCCGCAACGTGTATTCCGGCTACGCCGAGTTGAGCGTGCCCATCACCAGCACCCTCGAAGCGCAGCTGGCGGCCCGTATGGATCGCTACAGCGACTACGGCAGCTCGGTGAACCCCAAGCTGGGCCTGTCGTGGAAAGCCGCCCCGGAGCTGCGCCTGCGCGGCAGCTACCAGACAGGCTACCGCGCGCCATCGCTCACGGAGATCGCCAAGTCCGACGTGTCGGCGTTCACCACGATCCTTGATCCCAAACGCTGCGTCACCGGGTTGGAAGACGATTGCGGCGGCACCAACATCGGCATCTTCATCGCCTCGAACCCCGATCTGAAACCCGAAAAATCCAGGGGCTACAACTTCGGCATCATCCTCGAGCCGATGAAGGATCTGTCGACCAGCATCGACTACTTCCGTATCGAGCGCCGCAACGAAGTGGACACGCTGTCGCTCGACGAAATCATCACGAACGAAGACAGCACCGATCCCAAGTACGCGGGCCGCATCACGCGGGGCCCCGCCGATCCCAACGATCCCACGGGCCGCCCCGGCCCCATCCAGACCATCACCACCGGTTACTTCAATCTCGGCAAGACGGTGGTGGCCGGGATCGACGTGGATGCGCGCTTCACGCAGCGGCTGGCCGAATACGGCAAGCTCACCTACAACGCGAAGGCCACGCTTTACACCGTGTACAAAGGCAGCAGCGACGCCGTCTCGCCGCTGGTGAGCTCGCTGGGCTACAACAACACGCCACGCACGCGCGCCAGCTACGGCGTGGACTGGGAATACGCGGACTTCACCACCAGCCTGCGGATCAATCACGTCGGCAAGTACAAAACCTACAACCCGATCGAGTTCGATGCCGAGCAATGTGATGCGGCCACCCTGCTGGCCATTTGCCAGGTGGGTGCGTGGGAGACGGTGGATATCGGCGTGGGCTACACCGGCTTCAAGAACATGGAGATCCAGTTCGGCATCGAAAACGTGGGCGGCAAGCGGCCACCCGTCGATCCGAACACCTACTCCCTGCCGGCGTTCAATGCGGATTTCCACAATCCGTTCGGCCGCGCCTACACGCTGTCGATACGCTACGACTTCCTTTGAAACGCGCCAACCGGCCATTCATCGCAAAGGGCCTTCGGGCCCTTTGCCCTTGTTGTAACGTGCGGCCCGTCGATTCGGTGTGATGCGCATCGATGTGAGGCAACTCATCCGCCTGGAAGGTCTGATCCATGAAGGTTTTGTTGATTCCCTTGGCCCTGGCCCTGCTCGTGCCCCTCGCGCCTTCCGCGCAGGCTGCGGAACCGGCGCCCGCCACAGCGGCTCCCACGTCGGCGGCCGCCATGACCCCCTGGGATTTCATCCGCCCGGCCGACTACGGCGGCATGCGCCTGTCGCCCAACGGCCAACGCCTGGCCTCGATCACGCCGCACAAGGGCCGCACCAATCTGGTGGTGATCAACCTGGCGGATCGCAGCCGCCAGATCGTCACCTCGTTCGAGCAGTTCGATGTTTTCGAGTACCAGTGGATCAACGACAAGCGCCTGCTTGTGCGCGTGGCCGACACCAAGGATGTGCTGGGCCGCAGCAACCTGAAAGGCACCTACGCGGTCGATATCGATGGCGGCAACCTGCGGGTGCTGCAGGATGTGGACGACGACAAGTCGATCCGCGGCCTGCGGGTGCTGCGCAGCCCCTTGGGCGGCGATTCGCCGGACATGATCATCCAGGCCAACCAGCGCACCCGCAACTCGGCCGATGTCTATCGCCTGAACACGCTTTCAGGCCGCCTGCAGTTGTTGAGCTTCGACAGCCCCGGCGAAGTGGAGACCTGGATACTCGACAACAACGACGTGCCCCGCTTGGCGGTGTCGTACCGCGCTTTCGAGCGCACCGCCGACAAGCTCGGCCTGATCGCGGTGCACTACCGCGCCACCGCCGAAGGCCCCTGGCGCAAACTGGCCGAATGGCCGGCCGACGCGCCCGAGACGTGGACGCCCATCGGCTTCGACGACGACAACAAGACGCTGTTCGTCTCCTCGAACGTCGGCCGCGACAAGGCCGCCATCGTCCGCCTCGATCCCGAGCAGAACAAGCTGGGCGACCTGGTGTTCGAGGATGCGCTGGTCGATATCGAAGGCGGCCTGGTGCGCGATCCGCAAACCCGCAAGCTGCTGGGCATCAGCTACACCAGCGAACGCCAGCGCAACCAGTGGATCGACCCGGCCTGGGCCAAGCTGCAGGCCCAGCTCGATGCCACTTTCCCGAACAGCGAGGTGGAGCTGCAGCGGGGCCGCG
The DNA here is from genome assembly GCA_031359975.1 of Burkholderiales bacterium. Classification (GTDB taxonomy): domain Bacteria; phylum Pseudomonadota; class Gammaproteobacteria; order Burkholderiales; family Burkholderiaceae_C; genus JANMAS01. The sequence goes on along the minus strand of JANMAS010000556.1, from coordinate 9,533 downwards.
ACAACCCGGATCGTTTCATCGTCAACGTGCGCTCCGACGTGAACCCCGGCGAGTTCTTTCTCTTCGAGCGCGGCAAAGGCACGCTCGAAGCCATCACGCAGGCGCGGCCGTGGATCGAGCCGAAGTGGATGGCGCCGCGGCGCTTCATCACCTACAAGGCGCGTGATGGCCGCCTGATCCCGGCCTACCTCACCGTGCCGGTGGGCGTGCCGGCGAAGAACCTGCCGCTGATCATGAACGTGCATGGCGGGCCTCGCGCACGCTCCTATGGCTGGGCCGACTGGGGCTTCGGCGATGCGCAGTTGTACGCCTCACGCGGCTATGCGGTGCTGGAGCCGGAACCGCGCGGCTCCACCGGCTTCGGCCGCGACCATGAACGCTCGGGCTGGCGCCAATGGGGCGGCACCGCGCAAGACGACCTCAACGACGCGGCGCTGTACCTCGTCAACGAAGGCATCGTCGATCGCCGCCGCATGGCCCTGTACGGCGCCAGCTACGGCGGTTACGCCACGCTCGAAGGCCTGGCTCGCGACCCCGATCTCTGGGCCTGCGGCAATGCCTTCGTCGCGGTGTCGGATCTCGGCCTGCTTCAAGGCCTGCGCCACAGCGACTCTGTGGCCTACGCGGAAAGCGGCGTCTTCGCGCAGCAGATCGGCGACAAGGACAAGGACGCCGAGATGTTCCAGCGTGTCAGCCCGGCGCGCCACGCGGCCAGCTACAAGGCACCGCTGATGCTGACGATGGGCTCGGCCGACGTGCGCGTGCCGATGATCCACGGCACCACGATGCGCGACGCGCTGCTGGCAGCCGGCAAATCTGTCGACTGGAAGGTTTACGTGGGCGAGGGCCACGGCTTCAACAAGAAGGAAAACCAGATCGATTTTGCCGAGCGCAGCCTGGCGTTTTTCGGCAAGTGCCTGAAGCCGTGAGGCCTTCCCGTGCGCAGCGGCCCAGCCGCCGCGCGATGCGATGTCAGGTTGTCTTGCTGATCGAGATGGTGGGGAACTTCGACGAAAAATCCTTCGCCCGGGCGGCGATCTTCACCGCCACCTGACGCGCAATCGATTTGTAGATGGCCGCCACGTCGCCATCCGGATCGGCCACCACCGTGGGCGTACCGGAATCGGTTTGTTCGCGGATGGCCAGCGTCAGGGGCAGCGCACCCAGGTAATCCACGTTGTACTGCTCGGCCAGCTTGCGGCCGCCATCGGCGCCGAAGATGTGCTCCTGATGGCCGCAATTCGAGCAGATATGCACCGCCATGTTTTCCACCACGCCAAGGATGGGCACGCCCACCTTCTCGAACATCTTCAAGCCCTTGCGGGCATCGAGCAGCGCGATGTCTAGCGGCGTGGTGACGATCACCGCGCCGGTGAGCGGCACCCGCTGGCTCAGGGTGAGCTGGATATCGCCGGTGCCGGGCGGCATGTCAACGATCAGGTAGTCGAGCTCTTTCCACTGCGTCTGGCGCAGCAGTTGCTCCAGCGCCTGCGTGGCCATCGGGCCGCGCCAGATCATCGGGTTGTCGGCGTCGATCATGAAGCCGATCGACATCACCTGCACGCCATGGTTGCGCATCGGCTCCATGCTCTGGCCGTCGTTGGTCTCCGGACGGCCGGAGATGCCCATCATCATCGGCTGGCTGGGGCCGTAGATATCGGCATCGAGCAAACCCACCGAGGCGCCCTCGGCGGCCAGCGCCAAAGCCAGGTTGACGGCCGTGGTGCTCTTGCCCACGCCGCCCTTGCCCGAGGCCACCGCCACGATGTTCTTCACCTGTGGCAGCAGCTGCACACCGCGCTGCACCGCGTGCGCGATGATCTTCGAGCTGATCTGGGCGCTCACGTTTTCTACCCCGGGCACGGTACGCGCCGCGGCGATCAGCGCCTTGCGCAGCAGCGGCATCTGGCTCTTGGCGGGATAACCGAGCTCCACGTCGAACGACACCTCCGTGCCGTCGACACGCACATTGCGCAGCTGGCGCGTGGCAACGAGATCCAGGCCGGTGTTGGGATCGATAACGGTTTTCAGCGCATCGAGCAGCGCGGCTTCGGTCGGATGGGAGGTCGTCATTCGGGCAGTCTAGCGGAGCGGCCTGATCGTGCGTGTCGTGCGTGTCAGGGTTCCGGCTCGCAGCGCACCTCGGTCTTCACCGAGTTGGCGATGAAACACGACTCATGCGCCTCGTGGTGCATCGCCGCCACTTCCACCTCATCGGGCTCGGCGGCACCGGAAAAGGTGACCGCCGGCCGCAGCGTGACGCGGATCATGGCCAGCTTGCCGTGGGCATCCTTGCCCATCAGGCCCACCGCCTGATCACGGTACGCATCGACGATGAATCCGTGCTGGGCCGCGATCGACAGAAACCACAGCATGTGGCAGCTCGACAGCGAAGCCACGAAGGCTTCTTCAGGGTCCACCGCACCGGCATCCGACATCGGCACCGGCACCACCTGCGGCGACGACGACCCCACCCACTGCGCACCGCCATCGAAGCGCAGCAGATGCCGCCGGCTGTAGCGGTTGTCCGCAAACGCCGCGCCCTCACGCGCCCAGATCACTTCAGCCGTATGTTGAGACATATTGAAAATGGGGTCAGAGTCAATTAAAGCGCGCTGCGATCTTTAGAATCGAGGCACCGCGTTTCCAGATCGTGTCCATGTCGCGCAAGCTTTTTGTTACCACCGCCCTACCTTACGCCAACGCACCCTTCCATGTGGGCCACATGATGGAATACATCCAGGCCGACATCTGGGTGCGTTTCCAGCGCCTGCGCGGCAACGAGGTGCATTTTGTCTGCGCCGACGACGCCCATGGCGCGCCGATCATGATCGCCGCCGAAAAGGCCGGGCTCACGCCGCAGGCCTTCGTGGCGCAGATCGCCGCCGGCCGCCAGCAGTACCTCGATGGCTTTCACATCCGCTTCGACAACTGGCACTCCACGGACGGCCCGGAAAACCACGAACTCGCCCGCAGCATCTACCTCGCGCTGCGCCGCAACGAGCTGATCGAGATGAAGACGATCGAGCAGTTCTTCGACCCGGTTAAGGCGATGTTCCTGCCCGATCGCTACATCAAGGGCGAATGCCCCAAGTGCGGCGCGAAGGATCAATACGGCGATTCGTGCGAGGTGTGCGGCGCGGTATACGCCCCCACCGAACTGAAAAACCCCTATTCCACCCTCACCGGCGCCACGCCGGTGATGAAGAGCAGCGAGCACTACTTTTTCAAGCTCAGCGATCCGCGCTGCGTGGATTTTCTGCAGCAGTGGACACAAGCCCCCGGCCGCCTGCAGCCGGAGGTGCTGAACAAAATCCGCGAGTGGTTCACGGTGGACGAACTCGGCCAAGGTGGCCTCGGCGACTGGGACATCAGCCGCGACGCGCCCTACTTCGGCATCGAAATCCCCGATGCGCCGGGCAAGTATTTCTATGTCTGGCTCGACGCCCCCATCGGCTACCTCGCCTCGCTGAAAAATCACTGCGGCAAGGTGGGCCTCGATTTCAACGCCATCGTCGACCCCGCCGGCACCACCGAGCAGATTCACTTCATCGGCAAGGACATCACCTACTTCCACACCCTGTTCTGGCCGGCCATGCTGCATTTCAGCGGCCGCAAGACACCCGACCGCGTCTTCGTGCATGGCTTCATCACGCTCAGCGGCGACAAGATGAGCAAGAGCCGAGGCACCGGCATCTCGCCGCTGCGCTACCTCGAACTCGGCATGAACGCCGAATGGCTGCGTTACTTCATCGCCGCCAAGCTCAACGGCAAGGTCGAAGACATCGATTTCAATCCCGAAGACTTCGTGGCGCGGGTGAATTCCGATCTCATCGGCAAGTACATCAACATCGTCAGCCGTGCGGCGGGCTTTCTCACCAAGCGCTTCGATGGCGCGGTGCTGGCCATCGATGCGCTCGGCACAGACGGCGCCGCGCTGCACCAGGCCATCGTGCATGCGCAGCCGGCCATCGCCACGCTGTATGAAGACCGCGAATTTGGCAAGGCGATCCGCGAAATCATGGCGCTGGCCGATCAGGTGAATGGCTATACCGATGTGCACAAGCCCTGGGAGCTGGCCAAGAAGCCCGATCAGGCGGCCGCGCTGCACCAGGTGTGCAGCGCGCTGGTGCGCGCGTTCGAGCTGCTGACGCGCATGCTGGTGCCCATCTTGCCGGCCACCAGCGCGCGGGTGGGCGAGCTGCTGGGCGTTGCTTTCGACCACGTCGAAGGCCCTTCGCGCACGCAGCACATCCAGGCCTACACCCACCTGATGCAGCGTGTGGATGCCAAGCAGCTCGAAGCGCTGCTGGAGCCACCCGCAGCCGAAGCGCCGGCTGCCGGCGAATCGACCGCCAACGGCAGTTTGCTGCCCGGTGGCGAAGTGATCGCCGAAACCATCGGCATCGACGATTTCGCCAAGGTGGACCTGCGCATCGCCCGCATCGTGAACGCCGAGCTGGTGCCCGGCTCCACCAAGCTGCTGCGCCTCACGCTCGACGCCGGCGAGGGCCATACCCGCAATGTGTTCAGCGGCATCCAGGCCAACTACCAGCCCGCCGAGCTGATCGGCAAGCTCACCGTGCTGGTGGCCAATCTGGCACCGCGCAAGATGAAGTTCGGCATCTCCGAAGGCATGGTGCTGGCCGCCAGCGATGCCGACGAAAAGGCCCATCCGGGCGTCTATGTGCTCGAGCCCTGGCCCGGCGCCAAGGCGGGCATGCGGGTGCGGTGATGCGCGGCCGGCAACTGTCATCGATGCTGGCCGCGGCCTTGGCGGCCTTCGCAGCGATCGTGGTGGCGCAGCCGGCCCATGCCGCACCGGGGGATACGGTGACGGTGCTCTACGTCAACGGTGTGGCCACCACGCTGGCGCAGGCCAACGCCGATCGCAGTGCCTTGGCCTCGGCACTGCAAGGCTCGCAGCTGCGCGCCGGCTATCCCGAACAGATCGGAATCGAAAACGAATACAACCCGACCAACGGCACGCCCGCCGACGTGGCCGAGCTGGTGGCGTTGAAGATCAACGAAGAGCACTACCTCGGCCGCCTGTGGCACGGTTTTCTGGCCGGCAGCGACGCGCCGGCAGCGCTCGATACGGCTGATCTGATCAACATCGTCGATACCCGCCTGCCGCTCGATCCCGAGCCGATCCGCACCGCGGTACAGCACATCGTCGATCGCTGGACGCCCTTGTTGCAGCAGCCCAACCGCAAGCTGGTGCTGGTGGGCCATTCGCAGGGCAACTTCATCGTCAACTGGGCCCTGCTGGGCTTGCTCAAGAACCTTGGCGACGTGGCCTTGCAACGGGTGCGGGTGGTGAACGTGGCCTCATCCACCGTGTGGTCGCCCTCGGGCCTCGATGTCACTCTGGCCGAAGACAAAGGCGTGTTTTCGTTCCTGCCCAAACAAGGCCTGGGCGTGCCGCGCAGCACGCCGTTCTGCGATGGAGCGGCTTGTGCCTTTCGCACCGGCACTGCCACGGTGGATGCCAACGGCCCGTGCACCACGGCGCTGGCGCGATCCGGCCGCCACGCCAGCGAGGCAGCCACGCTGTATTGCCACAATTTCCGCGCCAGCTATCTGAGCGATCTGGCCACCACCGCCGTACCCACGCAGCGCCTCGCGGTGGCGGCCTATGAGCGCGAAGGGCCGAGCATCAAACAGCGCCTGATCGATGCCACCTTCACCGCCATCGATGCGATGAACGGCACCGTGCCGGCCGCCTGGCAAGACAACCTCTTCGGTGATCTCTGGGGCCTGGGCGCCACCGCCTCAGGCACCGACACCATCACCCTGCAGGCGCCGGCCGGCGTGGCCCGCGCGGCGGCGATCGGCAAACGCACGTTCGATCAAGGCCTGCAGGCCAGCTGGTCGGGTTGCCTGAGCGCACGCTCCACCGGCTCGGCTTCGGTGCTGCTGGATATGCAGCCGCGCGATGGCGCCCTGGCCGAAAGCGCCAGCGCGCCCACGCAGCCGCTGTGGGCAGTGGGCTTCGGCACCACACGCGACCGGCGCGACACGCTGCTGGCGGTGTTCGGGCAATCGGCGCTGCCGATCTACGGCAACGGCACCGAGGTGCAATCACGCAAACCGGCCCGCACCGGCAACGCCTTCTGCGGCACCTATTCGCTGGCGATCGGCGCCGACGGCCGCGGCAGCGCACGCTTCGTGAATGCCCTGGACGGCGCGATGTTCGACTTTGCCAGCACGCTGCCGGTGACGCCCGGCGTCAAGCGTCTGAACCTGCACGCTTCGGGCAACGCGGTGGTCACGGTGCAGGGCCTGTCGATCACGCCCACGCCGTTCGCGCCACCGTTCCCTTGACCCGGGCGCCGCGGCGCCAATCACCAGGCGGTGAGCTCGCCCCGGATCGCGCTAGCGATCGAATCGTGAAAGTGGCTGAGCAGGAACTCATTCGCGCCGAACCATAGCTGCAGCTTGGGATCGGCACGCGCGGAAGCCTGGATCGGCTCGGAAACGACGATGTCTTCGTTGATCGTCATCCAGTAGCGTTTGTATAGCGGGCGCAGGTACTTCTCCGTGGTGCCCGGCGGCACCAGCGTGGCCGCCTGCACCACGGTGTTGTTGGGCCCATCGGGGAACGCGGTGAGGATGTTGGCACTCACCGCGGAGAGCAGCACCAGCGTGTTGGGAAAGAGAAAGTAAACGACATCGGCAAACGGCAGGATGCGGGCTTCATCCGGGTTCACCGCCAGCGCTTCGGCGGTGAAATGGCGATAGACGAGCGCGATGCGTGAATGCGCGGCCTGGGTATCGCCCAGCGCGAGCTGCGGCATGTAGCGCGGCCCGGCGGTGTCGCGATGCAGCATGCTGATGTGATAGCCCTCGCGATTGGCCTCGATCATCATCTTCCAGTTGAACTTGCACGCCACCGTGCGGCTGTCGTAGACCTCCCAGTCGCCCAGGCCGAAGCTCACCAGCTCGTTGCCGTAATCGCCAAACCAGGCCGCCATGTCGATCGGCGGCACATGCCGCGAAGGCACCACGAAGACGATGCCGAAACGCTCGTGCACCGGCAGCTCGTGCAAGCCGCTGTCGACCGGGGCGAGCGACGCGAAGTGCGACTCGCAGGGGCGGGCGTGCAGGTGGCCGTCGCCGGCGTAGGTCCAGGCGTGATAGGGGCACACAAACACCCGCTCCATGTGCCCGGCCGGCTCGGCCACCAGCTTTGCGCCGCGGTGCCGGCAGATGTTGAGAAACGCCTTCAGCGAGCCATCGGGCTGGCGGCACACGAGCACGGGCACATCGCCCACATCGCGGGTGATGTAGTCGCCGGGCACCTTCAGCTCGGCGGTGAAGCCCACGCGGACGGGGAAGCGCCGGAACAGCGTGTCGGCTTCGCCGCGCAGGTGTTTGTCGTCGGTGTACACCCGCGCATCGAAAGCGCGCGCCTGGCCGCGTGCATCGGTGGTGCCGGCCGCATGGTGCGCGGCGATGCGGCGGAGAAGTTCGTATTGGAGCGTTGGCTGCATGGCGATCCTGGTGGTGCGTCGGGCAACGAAGTGAGCCTGCACGGCCGCCCGAAAGGCGAACAGCGCAGTGCGAAGCACGGAGCTTGCCTGAAGAATGCCGTCAGGCTCAACCGGTGCGCACCCAGAAACGGCGGGTCTTCATCAGGCGCCGCAAGGCCTTGTCGCAGCGCGCAAGTATCCCCGGCTGCTCGGCCTGTAACCAGCCCACCGCAAAGCACGCGGGCGCTTGCTCGGGCACAAAACCGAGAAACACGTCGCGCGCGACATGGGCATCGTTGTAGTCGCCCAGCGCCTCCTGGGCCTTGCGCAAGGCCAGCAAAAACACTTCTACCCGCTTGCGCGCGAACAGCGGCGCCACGAACTCCGCCACATAGCGCAGCCGCTTCAGGCGCTTGCGCAGGCGGTGCCGATCGTCATCACTCAGCTCAGCGAAACCGCTGGCGGCTGGCCGCAGCTTGCGCCATTGGCGCGCCAGCACGGCGGCGGCGGCATCGGGCAGATCGTCAGGTGGCGTGTGGGTGTCGGCCGGTGCCGGCTCGCCGTGCGCAAACCCCAACAAGGCGAGCCACAGCTGCTGCACAGGCGGCTCGCGCAACATCGCATCCGGCTCGGCCAGGCTCGTCACCGAAGGTGCCGGCCACACCAGGGCCGGCACACCGGCTTGCACCCAACGCGGCGCCCAGCGCGCCATCAGCACATCGCGATCACGCGTGCCACCGAGCCGCGCGAAGGGCTCGGCCAGCGCCTGCTCCCAGCCCGCATCCACCGCAGTTGACCAGGCCGTCTGCCCGCCGCCGCCCGGCTCGCCGAGATCCTTGAGTACGCTGCGCAAGCGGCGCATCGCCACCCGCAACTGGTGCACGTGGTCGGCCCCGTAGGCACCGCCGGCGATATCGGCCGCATTGGCCAGCGCCTGCTGGGTGGCGTGGCCCACCATGGCCCGCAATGCGACGTCGCGCTGGCTGATGCCCTGCAGCGACAGCGGCGCAGCCTTTACCGCCGGTGGCACGGTGACAGCCCGCGAAAGCCGGTCGCCGCGTTCGGCCTTGGAGCGCACATCCAGCCACAGGCCGTGGCGCGCCGCCCATTGGCCGGCGAGCGCACACAGCGCGGGCACCGATCCGCTGATCAGCTCGAACTCGATCTCCCACACCGGCAGGCGCTGCTCGCCGGCAACGATGTTGCCCACATCGAGCGCCAGCTCCACCATCGCGCCCCGCGCCCGAACGCGGCGCGATACCCGCTGGATATCGGTGCTGAACAGGCATTGCAGCGCCGGGGCGTCATCGCCCAGCGCGCGCATCAGGCGCTCGCCCGCCGGGCTGTGGGCATGACGCTCGATCAGCAGCGGCGGCGGCAGCCGCCCGGTGCCACCCACCGGCACGTTGTGCTCCAGCCGATCGATCGCGCTGGCGCCGGTGGCCTTGAGCGTCTGCACCCAGCGCCGGCCTTCCTGGCGCATGCGCAGCGCGATGCCGGCACGCGCCAGCGTGCGATCCGGGGTGTCGAAATAACTGGCCCGCAGGCGCTGGGTGGTGGCCGTGGCGGTGCTCACCGCGCGCTGCAACCGGGCGCGATGGGCCAGAGGAACCTGAAACTTCAGCTCGATTTCGCGCATGCCCGATCACCTGCCCGCACAGCCTAAAATGCAGGCCGGTCGTTTGTTTTTACCATCGCCCTCACCGTCTGCACCCCATGCCTTTGTTCTGGAAACCCTATAAATCCGACGTCAGCTCGTTCATCGACGAGCTGAAGGCCAAACGGCCCACGCTCGAAGAAGAGCAGCGCGCGGGCCGGGCCTTGCTGTGGGATCGCGCGATCGACCGCGACGCACAAGCCGATTACAGCGACGCCAACGTACCGCAGCAACCCTACGTCTACCAGACCATGGTTTGACCGATTCCGCCGCCATCGCGCTGGCCAGCGCGAACGAGCCGATCGACAGCGTGGCGGTGGCGCGCCTGTATGGCGAGCCGCTGTTCGCCATGCCGCAGGATCTGTATATCCCGCCCGAGGCGCTGGAGGTGTTTCTCGAAG
>JANMAS010000554.1:0-5073 GCA_031359975.1 Burkholderiales bacterium | reverse complement strand
CGGCCTGGCCAAGGTGTTCAGACGCTGGCAATCGATGGGTTCAGCCGGCTCGGCGGCTCATCGGGCACCGGCGCTGGAGCGGTTTGTCGCCGATTGGGCGCGCGAAGCGGCCCCGTTGCATCGGGCTCGCGTCGCGGCCTGGCTGCACGGCGCGGCGCTGGCTCTCGCGGCCGGTGTGCTGGCGTCGATGTACCTGCGCGGCCTGGCCTTCGAATATCGCGCCGGATGGGAAAGCACGTTCCTCTCTCCGGAATCCGTGCACACGCTGCTGGGCTGGGTGCTCGGCCCGGCCAGCGCCCTCACCGGCCTCGCGCTGCCGGGTGCGACTGAGTTGGAGAGCCTGCGCTTTTCCAACGGCGGTGGCGAAAACGCGGCGCGCTGGATCCACTGGCATGCGGTGACGATCGCGCTGTTCGTGCTGCTGCCGCGTGGCGTCTTGGCAGTTGTTGCGGCGCTGCGCGCCAGGCAACTGGAGCGCCGCTTTCCACTCGCCTTGACCGACCCCTATCACGCCCGCCTCGTGCGAGACGCGACAGGAGGCCTGGTGGTGGCTCATGTGCTGCCCTACAGCTACCGCGCATCGGACGCGGCTCGCGCCGGCCTGCAGCGCTGGCTGCGCGAGCGCTTGGGCGCAAGCACGCACGCGGCGGTGATGGACACCTTGTCGGCCGGCGCCGAAGACCAGCTGCCCGCGCTGCTGGGCCAATTGCCCACCCAGGCGCCCGATCATCGGCTGGTGGCGTTGTTTGCATTGACGGCCACGCCCGAGCGCGAAACACATGTGGCCTTCGTCGACGCGCTCGCCCGATACGCCGCACCCGGCACGGGTGTGCTGGTGGTGATCGACGAATCCACCTGGCGCGAGAGATTCGGCACCGACACGAGCGGCGCGCGTCTGGCACAACGGCACGATGCCTGGCGCCGCGCCTTGCAAACCATCGCCGCGGAACCGCAGTTCGTCGACCTGGCGGCCTTCACCGCGGCAGGCGCAGCGGGATGAACGCCGACAACCCGGCGCGCACCATCGCGCTGAGCCTGATCTCCCACACCAACGTGGGCAAGACGACGCTGGCGCGCACCTTGCTCGGCCGCGATATCGGCGAGGTGCGCGACGAAGCGCATGTCACCCAATCCGCCGAGCGCCACACACTGATCGAATCGCCGGCAGGTGATCGGCTCGTGCTGTGGGATACCCCCGGATTCGGCGACAGCGAGCGGCTCGCCAAGCGCCTCGAACAAGCGGGCAATCCGATCGGCTGGTTTCTCGCCGAGGTGTGGGATCGCTATCGACATCGCGCGTTCTGGTCGGGCCAGCACGCGGTGCGCAACATGCTCGACGAAGCCGATGGGGTGCTCTATCTGGTGAACGCGGCCGAAGCGCCCGAAGACGCCGGCTACCTCGACGCCGAGCTGCGTGTGCTCGAGCTGATCGGCAAGCCCGTGGTGGTGCTGCTGAACCAGCTCGGCCCGCCACAGCGTGCCGCCGACGAAGCCGCCGAGATCGAGCGCTGGCGCCTTCGGCTGAACAGCGCACCCGGAGTGCGTGCCGTGCTGGCGCTGGATGCGTTCGCACGCTGCTGGGTGCAGGAAGATGCCTTGCTTCAGGCTGTGGAAGCCGCATTGCCCGCCACACACAGCATCGCGCTTTCACGGTTGCGAGCCGCCTGGACCGCTCGGGGCCGCGCCACCTGGCAGGCCGCCATGCACGTGCTTTCGCAACGCCTGGCACGCGCCGCACTCGATCTCGAAGCGGTGCCGGCCGAAGGCTGGACGGGCCGCATCCGCGAGATCGGCGCTGCGCTCGGTTTGCGCCGCGAAGGCATGGCCACGCCCCGCGAGCATGCGATGCAGCGTCTGGCTGAACGGCTCGACGCCGACATTCACGCCACCACCGACCAGCTGATCCGGCTGCATGGCCTGGATGGCCGCGCCACCGATCAGGTGTTGATGCGCCTGGCCGAGCACTTCGCAGCGCGCGAACCGGTGAACGAAGGCAAGGCCGCTGTCATCGGCGGCATGGTGACCGGCGCGCTGGCGGGGCTGAAGGCCGACGTGCTCACCGGCGGCCTCACGATGGGCGGCGGTTTGCTTGCCGGTGGGCTGATCGGTGCCTTGGGCGCACTGGGCATGGCACGCGGCTTCAACATCGTGCGTGGCGTGGAGCAGCCCACGCTGGCGTGGACGGATGCCGTACTCGACGAACTGTTCCGATCTGCGCTGCTGAGCTACCTTGCCGTGGCGCATTTCGGGCGCGGGCGCGGCCAGTGGGCGGCCTCCGAACACCCGGCATTCTGGACAGAGGCCGTCAGCGCCGAAGGGCAGCGTCGGCACGATACGTTGCAGGCGATCTGGGCGGCTCGCGCGGCCAGCGGCCAGGCCACCGACGCCACCGAAGGCGACGCGCTCCGGCTGGTCGATGCGATCGAGCCGGTGATGCAGGCCGCCAGCGCGGCACTGCTGGCCCACCTGTACCCGTCGAGCACACCGCTCAGCGCGGTGTGAAGCCGCCTCGCCGACGCTGAATCACTCGGCCTGTTTGATGCTCTCGTCGGCTTCGGGCTCGATGGAGAAATCAGGCTCATCGGCCACCGGCCCGGCGCCGGGCTCCACTTGTTCGAGCCGGTAGCCAAAGCCGTACACCGTGCCCAGGCGGTAGCCGTTGTCGCCGCGCAATCCGAGCTTGCCGCGCAAGCGAGACACATGGGTATCGAGGCTGCGAGACCACGCCTCGGTATCCGCGCCCCACACTTTGTCCATCAACCGTTTGCGCGACAGCAAGCGCCCGGCATTCGAGAACAGCACGTGGGCGAGTTCGTATTCCTTCTGCTTCAGCTCCACCGGCTTGCCGTCGATCTCGACACGGCGATTGCGCAGGTCGAACTTGTACGGACCGAATTGCTGCGAATCGACATCCACCGCGGGATAACTGCGCCGAAGAAGGGCGGCGACGCGCGCCTTGAGCTCCACCACACGCACCGGCTTGATCACGTAGTCGTCAGCGCCTTCGGTGAGGGCTTCAACCAGCGAGCGCTCGTCACGCTGATTGGTGACAAACAGAATAGGAACTCTATGTTCCACATTGGCGCGAATCCACACCAGAACTTCGAAGCCGCTCAGATCCGGCAGATGCCAATCGAGGATCAGCAGATCGAAGGTATCGCGGCGCAATTGCGCCAACAGCGCGCGGCCGCGTTCGAAGGTGCGGCAGTCGTGACCCAACGCACCGATGGCGATGGAGATCAGGTCGAGCTGCGCGCGGTCGTCATCCAATACCGCAACTTTCATGGGGGGCTCCCTCTTGGTTGGAAGAAAATCTTGACGCGCGTTTTAGCGCCCGGTTGACGCGCTTGGAATGCAAACGATTGTCGCGCCGCCAACCTCATTCAACAGCGATCTTTTCACGGTTGACAGGGGCTCGCTGGTCGAATAAGCGGATGCCTCGACGCATAGTTCAAAGTTGGACAAGATTGGCCGCTGCGCGCTGCAACACGCGGCATGGCGCGCGCAAGCGCTTGTCAGCGATGCGGCGATGAACGCTCACGCAGCGCGTACCGCACCGCCTCACTCAACCCTGCACCACCTCACACCAGAGGCCGTGCTGTCGACGGGCCGATCGTCAGTCTGGGTTGCCGGAGGCAGGCACCACGGCAGTGAGCAGCAGCGCGTGGGCTGTGGGCACCTTGAGTGCCATGATCGACAAGCCGATGCGCCCTCCTTGGGGCGTGGCCAGGTCGAAGGTCGAGGGCAACTCCCCAAGGCGGACGGTATCGTCGCTCCAGGCTGCCACGAAGGCGGGGCTTTGATGCAGGGCAGCCAGCAGGGTCTGATATTCGGCCGTGTGCCGCAGCGACGACGTGCTGTAGCGAAGATCGGCCACCGCACGCTCCACAGCGCCAGGCCAATCGAGCCAGAGCGCCCGATAGTCGGCATCCATGAACAGACGCCAGATGCTGTTGTTGGCGTATTCGTGGTCGAGCTGTGACGCTGGAAACCAGGCGCGGTACGCGGTGTTCGAAGCCAGCAGATCCATCAGCGGCGAATGCAGCGCCATACCGACATGCTGCACGTCATGGACCAGGCGCTGAAGGCTCGCGGGTACGGCGGTGGGTACCGCTTGCACAACGCCGAGATCGGCAAAGCCCATCAAGCTGAGCAGGTAGTGACGCTCGGCATCGTTGAGCCCCAGCACCTGAACCACACGCTCGGCAAACTTGCGCGACACACCTTTGCCCGCACCGGATTCGAACAGCGTGTACCACTTGAAGGAAACGCCGGTGAGTTCGGCCATGTCTTCTCGTGTGAGCCCCTTGGAGCGGCGCTTCTTGGTGCTCTTCAAACCCACCGACACCGGCATGATCTGCCCTCGGCGGCGGGTGAGGAACTCGCGCAGGGCCAGGTTGGTGCCCATGCGTTTCATCAGCGAGGCGCCTGGCGCGGGGGGTGTGGTGTCGGTTGATCGCCCCGCTGGCACCGGCTGGTCAGGCACTTCAGGCACCTGACCGGTCACGTCGGGCTGATCCCAACGATCGGACTGGTCGCTGGCGACCTGCAGGCCCGGTGACGCTATGGGGGATTCGGCGGCATACAACACCGTGGCCAACATGCACGCCTCGGTCGATGACGGCACGTCATTGGCGACGTCATTGAAACCTGGCCGGATCCCGGCGCGACTGGAAGAAAAACGGTGAGTCATGAAAAGTCATGATGCCGATCCGTCGGATTTGGATTGCAAACAATTCTGTCTCGGGCCCCCCAGGTGAGAAAGATTCACATTTTTATCGCTGTTATTGGTCTTGCGCGCCACGAATGAAGGTGAACACGCGTTGTGGGTACCGCGCGGCTGTGGCTGGTCGAACGCGGCGATCAGGTGGATGTGATCGCGCCACCGGCGGTGGCGCCGGCGTAGCCGAAAGACAATCGCATCTCGACCAGCGGCACCGGATACGACATCTGACAGCGCCATCCCCGCAACGCATCGACATCGATGCCGGCCCGCCGCAGGACCTTCTCGAGTGCCTGTGCCTGATCGGGCACACCGTGCAATTCGAAGGCCTTCGCGCCGCGCGGCAGCTG
>JANMAS010000548.1:0-1998 GCA_031359975.1 Burkholderiales bacterium | reverse complement strand
CGTGCCGTGCATGCACACCGTCGGCGCGCCGCTCGAGCCGGGCCAGAAGGACGTGTCCTGGCCGTGCAACACGACCAAGTACATCGTCCACTACCCCGAAACCCGCGAGATCTGGAGCTACGGCTCGGGTTACGGCGGCAACGCGCTGCTGGGCAAGAAGTGTTTTGCGCTGCGCATCGCCAGCAACATGGGCCGTGAGCAAGGTTGGCTGGCCGAACACATGCTGATCCTGGGCGTGACCTCGCCGCAGGGCCGCAAGTACCACGTCGCCGCGGCATTCCCCAGCGCCTGCGGCAAGACCAACTTCGCGATGCTGGTGCCGCCGTCGGGCTTCGGCGGCTGGAAGGTCAGCACCATCGGCGACGACATCGCCTGGATCAAGCCCGATGCCGATGGGCGTTTGCGCGCCATCAATCCGGAAGCCGGCTATTTCGGCGTGGCGCCCGGCACCAACCGCCAGACCAATCCCAACTGCATGGATTCGCTGCGGCGCGACGTGATCTTCACCAACGTGGCGCTCACCGACGACGGCGATGTCTGGTGGGAAGGCATGAGCGATACGGCGCCGGCGCACCTGATCGATTGGCAAGGAAAAGACTGGACGCCCGCCATCGGCGCCGAAACCGGCCGCAAGGCAGCCCACCCGAACTCGCGCTTCACCGTGCCGGCAACCAACAACCCGGCGCTCGACCCCGACTGGGATTCGCCGCAGGGCGTGACGATCGACGCCTTCATCTTCGGCGGCCGGCGCTCGAGCGTGGTGCCGCTGTTCACACAAGCGCGCAACTGGGTGGAAGGCGTCTACATGGCGGCGACGATGGGCTCGGAAACCACCGCTGCGCAGGCCGGTGCCACCGGCATCGTGCGCCGCGATCCCTTTGCCATGCTGCCGTTCACCGGCTATCACATGGGTGACTATTTCAGCCACTGGTTGGCCCTGGGCGCCCGGCTCGAGGCCGATGGCTCGAAGCTGCCTGCCGTTTTTTGCGTCAACTGGTTCCGCAAGGATGCGGCAGGCAGGTTTGTCTGGCCAGGTTACGGCGACAACATGCGCGCGCTCGAATGGATGCTCAAACGCATCGACGGCCAGGCCGGTGGCCAGGAGCATGTGTTCGGCTTCAGCCCGAACTTCGATGATCTCAACTGGCAGGGGCTGTCGTTCACACCGGCGCAATTCGAGTCGGTGATGGAAGTCGACCGGCAAGCATGGCTGCAGGAGCTGGCCTTGCACGACGCGCTGTTTGCCCAGCTCGCGCCGCGCACGCCGCCGGCCTTGACCGCCGCCGCCGCTCGTCTGCGCGAACGCCTCGGCACCTGAGGCCGTAGGCGGTCACCGGGCTGCGTTCGGGCTGCGCCGTTCGCCCCGGGGCGCTACCGACGGCCGGGGCGGTGCGCCTCAACGCTGCGCCGAGGCGTCGCGATAGGTGCTTGCGGCAGCGTACAGATCGGCAGCGTAGCTGGGTTGGCGCGCCTCATAGCGCTCGGCCAGTTCCAGCAATGCGGCCACTTGCGCGGGTGTGACGCCGCCGGAGGCCTCGCTCGGAAACAACCATCGCGAAAAACGTGCGAGCATTGACCAGGGGCGAGCCGCGGTGGACGGGGAAAGCGACAAAGATGCGATATGGGCACTCATGATCATTCCGCCAAAGCAGTTATGTTGCGGTGCAGTATAGGGTAAACCCTTGTACTTTGCTCGCTCACACACTGTTTCGAGGCCTTAGCCGCCAAATCATGCGCATTCAACTGCTCTCCGACCTCCACCTGGAGACGGAAACCTATACGCCCAAGCTGCAGCCCGACGCCGACGTGCTGATCCTTGCCGGCGACATCGACAGCACCTGGCAGGCGCTCGACACCTTTGCCGATTGGCCCGTTCCGGTGCTTTTTCTGCCGGGCAACCATGAGTTTGACCAGCGCGACGTGATTCAGGCGGAAGTGGCGCTCAAAGCGCGCTGCGAATCGCTGGGGATGGTGTGGCTGCATCGCCAAGCGGTGTGC
>JANMAS010000504.1:0-4415 GCA_031359975.1 Burkholderiales bacterium | reverse complement strand
CGTTGGGCTTCTCGATGCACCAGTTGATCATGTCGCGCAGCGCCGCGAACGAGTTCAACTGCTCCTGGAACTTGGGGAACTCCTGCGGATGGGTATCGGAGGCGAAGGGGTGGCACATCGCGCACGCCATGCCGGTGCGCGAGAGCTTGGTACCCATCTGCTTCTCGGCGCCGGGATCGCCGTGGAACAAGGCATCGCCGATCTTCACCTGCTCGATGAAGACGTCTTCGAAGGCTTTGAGCTGGTCGGCGGTGTGCGCCTCCTTGTGCGCCTGCGCGCCCTGAAACGAGACACCGAGACACAGCGCCGCGGCAGCTGCGCCCCGTACGATCTGCCATGTGCGATTGGCCATGATTGATCTCCTCGAGAGGCTACAGTCGATCGACGATGCGCGGGCTCAGCACCTGATTGCGGTTATCGCCGGTGCCCGAATCCCACTCCGCTTCGGCGAAGGGCTGCTTGCGCCACATCTTGTATTCGTTGTCGAGGCGGTTCGCGGCCGTCATCGTCAGCGTGGCCCAGCCCACACCATCGAAGTGATCGCCCGGATCGGCGCGGATCATCGGCTTGGTGAGCAGCGGCACGCCTTCGGGCGCGTAGGGCCATGGCCATGAGGTGGCGAGCATGCCGATCGAGCGCATCTTGCCGATCTCGTTGTAGAGCACCTGGTGCACGTGGCCGTGAACGTTGGTGATGTTGCCGTAGGGCGCCAGCAGCTCGTGCACCATCTTCCAGTCGCGCACCCAGAAGTTCCACGCCGGGTAGTACTCATACAGCGGGGTGTGCGTGAAGATGATGACCGGCTTGTCCTTGCCCCAGCTCGACAGCTGGCTGGACAGCCACTGCAGCTGTTTGTCGCCCACGGCCGACCAGGCGCCGCCGAGCGTGCCATCGAGCGTGGCCATGTGCCCCATGCGCTCCTTGGCGCTGTATTTGCGGGAGGTCCAGAAGTCAGGCGCGTGGCTCACCGTATCGAGGCCGATGATGCGCACGCCCTTGTGATCGAACGACCATGGCGCGGCGCCGAACATGCGGTTCCAGGTGGCGCCCATGTCGAGGTACCAGTCGTGCTCGCCGGGGATGAACAGCTTCTTGATCTTCACCTCCTTCAGCAACTCGGCGCCGAGCTGCAGCTCCACCGGATCGCCCAGCTGCGCAAGATCGCCGCCGAAGATCATGAAATCGGCCGGCGGACTCATCGCCTGCACTTCCTGGAACGCGCGCACCGTCTTGTCGACGAAGCGGGTGTTGACGTTGCGCGGGTAGAGGTGCGTATCCGACACCCAGGCGAAGCGGAAGCTCTGGCCCGTTTGCGCATAGGCCACGTCGAGCGTGTTGATCAACGGAAACAGGCCGCAGGTGGCGGCGCCCACCGCGCCGTTGCGCAGGGCCTCGTGCATGAAGGTGCGGCGTGTCCAGGTGGTGCCGGGGTCGGGCCTGTCGCCGGGGTGTTGCAGCGTGCGCTGCATCGCAAGGCGTTCGATTTCGCGGGTGTTCATCTGGCTGTCCTCCTCAAGGGGTTGCGAGGGGAATGGCTGGGAGCGCGACGACTTCTTTGCTGCTACTTCTTCTTCAGCTCGATCGCCAACTTGAGCGATTCGCCGCCTTTCACCGTCACGGGCATCTCGTTGTCACCGGTGAAGGGCTGTGTGGCCACGAGCGTGTAGTTGCCCGGCGGCACATCGCCGATGCTGATGCTGCCGTCGGCGCCGGTGAGCGCGTAGTACGGGCTGTCGGCCACATAGACATGCGCCAGCATCCAGCCGTGCGCATCACATTCCACCCGCACCAGGCCGGGGCGGGCCAGATCGCTGCTGACCTTCATGCCCTGGTTGGGCAAGGCGATGTTGAAGGCGGTGCGCTGGCCGTAGAAGCCGTGGGTGTTGTGCAGCACCGGATCGGAATTGACGATATCGATCTTGCCGGTGCGGATCACCTGCACCGCGGGCTTGAAGCTGCACTTTTCCTGATCGAGCACCGGCACCTTGTCGGCCGCGCCCCAGGCTTTGCCCGCGGGCACCTCCTTCAGGTAGACGACGGCATCCTGCACGCCTTTGTCGGCGCCGACGCGGATCTGCGGCTCGTCGCGCGCACCGCCGCAGACGTCTTTGTCCTTCGTGGGAATGATCTTTTTCATCGGCACGCTGCCGGTGAAGGTAAGCTTGCCTTCGATCTTGCCGCCGCCCGATACGGCGACCACGTCGTAGGCATTTACCTGTGCGCCGCACAGGCCCAGCAGGGCGAGGGCGAGCGCAGGCCCGATGGGCCGCTTGGCCATCATGATGTGTCTCCGATCCCGTGTTTGTTATTGCTCGGGGTGAGGGCTGAACAGCCGCTGTGCGGCAATCGACTCTCACCGGGTCATCGAAATCTTGCACGATCCTAGGGACCACCCCGATGGACGGCAAATCGTTTATCTAGATATTCGATATAGGAGAAGCATGGCCATTGCAGGCGTCATCCATAGGCGTTACCGACGGCAACCAAGGAGCGAAAGATGACATTGCAGGAACTGCGGTACCTGGTGGCGCTGGCGGATCAAGGGCACTTCGTTCGCGCCGCGGAAACCTGCCATGTGGGGCAACCCACCCTGAGCACGCAGCTGAAAAAGCTGGAGGACTATCTCGGCGTGACGCTCTTCGAGCGCAACAAGCACCTGATGCAACCCACGCCGATCGGTGAGCAGATCATCGAGCAGGCGCGCATCGTGCTCAACGTGATTGCACAGATCAAGGATCTGGCGCGGCGCGGCCACGATCCGATGGATGGGCCGCTGCGCCTGGGCGTGATCCCCACCTTGGGGCCTTACGTGGTGCCGCACCTGTTGGCGGAGATCAGGGAGCGATTCCCCAAGCTGCGGCTGCTCCTGCGCGAAGACCTGACTCAGCATCTGCTCGAGCGCCTGCGCCAGGGGCAGCTCGATGCCCTGCTGCTGGCTCTGCCGGTGCATGCCGAGCACGTCGACAGCGAGGCGCTGTTTCGCGAACGCTTCGTGGTGGCGCTGCCGAGCAGCCACGCGCTGGTGGCGCATGAGTCGATCGCCGAGCATGAGCTCAACGGCCAGAACGTGCTGCTGCTCGAAGAAGGCCATTGCATGCGCGACCAGGCCCTGGCGATCTGCGGCGTGCAGTCGTCGGACCAACGTGAGGAGCTCAAGGCCACCAGCATCGAAACGCTGCGCCAGATGGTGGCCGCCGGCGTGGGATGCACGCTGCTGCCGGAGCTGGCGGCGCTGCCCGGCACCGGATCGGTGCGCGAAGACCTGGTGCGCATGCGGCCCTTCAAAGCGCCGCAGCCCACCCGCACGATCGGGCTGGCATGGCGCCACCACTACCCACGCCTGTCGACGATCCGTGTGCTGGGCGATCTGATCCGCGGCCAGATGCCATCCATCGTCGATATCCTGCCGCGCGAAGAAGAGAGCGTGCCGGCCCCTTCGCGGCCTTCGGCGGCGGCCGCCGCCGCGTAAGGTGTGTCGCGTTGCCGCTCGCTGTGGCGTGGGCGCCTACGCGCGCAACGGCTTGTGCCAAATTGGTCGTGCCGGGGCCCATGTGCCACTGGCCGATGGGCGCTCGAAAGCCTGTAATCGCGGCCTGCGCCAACGCCTCGTCGTCGATGGGGCGCGGGGCCAAGCACACACATCCAACAGGAGCAAGCGATGAGCGGCCTATTCGAACTCGGCAAGACCAAGAACGACAAATTCATGTTCAACCTGAAAGCCGGCAACGGCCAGGTGATTCTCACCAGCCAGATGTACGAATCGAAACCCAGCGCGCTGCAGGGCATCGAATCGGTGAAGACAAACGCCGTGCTGGACGAGCGCTTCGAGCGCAACACCACCACCAGCGACCAGCCTTATTTCAACCTCAAGGCCGCCAACGGCCAGGTGATCGGCCGCAGCCAGTCTTACGCATCGGCGGCGAGCATGGAAATCGGCATCGCGTCGGTGAAGACCAACGCGCCCTCCGCCACGCTGAAGGAACTCGACGTCACCGCCTGAGGGGTGCGCAGCGCGAGGCCGCCGTTCGGCCTGCGGGCCGATTATTTCGGCGCCAGCCGGATCGCGCCGTCGAGGCGGATCACTTCGCCGTTGAGCATCTCGTTGGTGACGATCTGGTGCACCAGGCGGGCATAGTCGCCCGGCCGGCCCAGGCGGCTGGGGAAGGGCACGCCTGCAGCCAGCGCGTCCTGCACTTCCTTGGGCATGCTGAACAGCATCGGCGTGCCGAAAATGCCCGGCGCGATGGTCATGTTGCGGATGCCGTTGCGCGCCAGGTCGCGCGCGATGGGCAGCGTCATGCCGACCCCGCCGCCCTTGCTGGCGCTGTAGGCGGCCTGGCCCATCTGGCCGTCGTAGGCGGCCACGCTGGCGGTGCTGATCAGCACGCCGCGCTCGCCGGTCGATTCAGGTGTGT
>JANMAS010000608.1:0-2980 GCA_031359975.1 Burkholderiales bacterium | reverse complement strand
GCTTGTCGAGGAAGGGAAAGTAGGCAGCGGCGCCGTGCGCGGCGATGTTCTTGTCGAGCGTGGTGATCTGCGTGCGCGAAACGGAATCGGCAATGCCGTCGTAACCGAGAGCCCAGCCGGTGGTGGGCGTGTTGTGATCGGCGGTGGCCACGATCGAACTCACCCGCCACACCTTGCGCCCGGCCAGATCGAGGCCTTGAAACGCCTGCGGGCTGGTGACCTCGTGCACCAGATGGCGATCGATGTAGAGCACGGCGGTGCCGTCGTCTTCGGTGTGCACGACGTGCTCATCCCAGAGCTTGTCGTAGAGGGTGCGTCCGGTCATGGCGAATGGCTTGCGGGTCAGTTTGAGGGTCAAACAGGCGGCGGAACCCGGTATTTTCTCCTGAATCGACCCGCGCCGCAGCCCGATAGACTCGCGGGCCGACGCGCAAGGGCTTCGACGCAACGTTCACCTCCTACCCAACGCTCATGAGACTCCACAACAAGATCTGCATCGTGACCGGCGCCGCGCAGGGCATCGGCCTGGCCACCGCCCTGAAGTTTGCGCAGGAAGGCGCCACGGTGATCGTGTGCGACCTCAACGCCGCCGCCATCGACGCCGCGGTCACCGCCTGCCAGCAAGCCTGCCGACACGGCAACAGCGCACAAGGCTACCGGCTCGACGTGACCGACCGCGAGCAGGTGGATGCCGTGGTTGCCGCGGTCAAGGCCAGGTACGGCCGCATCGATGTGCTGGTCAACAACGCCGGCATCACCAAGGATGCGCGGCTGGTGAAGATGACGATGGCGCAGTTCGACGCGGTGATCGATGTCAACCTGCGCGGCGTTTTCCACTGCGCGCAGGCCGTGGTCGAGCCGATGATCGCGCAAGGCGGCGGTGTGATCCTGAACGCCTCCTCGGTGGTCGGCATCTACGGCAACTTCGGCCAGACCAACTACGCCGCCAGCAAATTCGGCGTCATCGGCTTCACCAAGACCTGGAGCCGCGAATTGGGCCCCAAGGGCATTCGCGTGAACGCGGTCGCCCCGGGCTTCATCGAAACCCCGATCCTGCAGACCATCCCGGAGAAGGTGCTCGCCGGCATGCGCGAGCAAGTGCCCCTGCGGCGCCTGGGCCTGCCCAGCGAAATCGCCAACGTCTACGCCTTTCTCGCCAGCGACGAGGCGAGCTACGTGAACGGCGCTGTGATCGAGGTGTCGGGCGGGATGACGGTGTAGGTTCAGCCGGTGCGTCCCATGCCGGCCGCCATCGTTCCGAGCGCCGCCACCACATCCGCCGGCGCCTGCACCAGTTCGATCAGCACACCCTCGCCGCCCAGCGGAAACTCGTCGTTGCCCTTGGGGTGGATGAAGCAGATATCGTGACCGGCGGCGCCCGGGCGAATGCCGCCGGGGGCAAAGCGCACGCCGTGGGCGGTCATCCAGGCCACAGCCTGCGGCAGATCATCCACCCACAGGCCGACGTGGTTCAACGGCGTGGTGTGGACCGCGGGTTTCTTGTCGGGGTCCAGCGGCTGCATCAGATCCACCTCCACCGCATACGGCCCGCTGCCGATGGCGCAGATGTCTTCATCGACGTTTTCGCGCTCGGAGACAAACGTGCTTTTCACTTCAAGGCCGAGCACGTCCACCCACAGCGATCGGAGGCGCTGCTTGGTGGGGCCACCGATCGCGATCTGCTGGATGCCGAGGATGCGGAAGGGTTTGCGGCTGCTCATCGCGTGCGGTTCACTGAAAGCTCATGATCGGCTCGTCCACCGCCAGGCTGGCGCCCTTCTTGGCGAGCACATCGGCCACGGTGCCATCCTGTGCGGCGGTGAGCACGTTTTCCATTTTCATCGCTTCGATCACCGCCAGCCGCTCACCCGCCTGCACCACCTGGCCGGGCTGCACATACACCTCGGCGAGCAGGCCGGGCATCGGCGAGAGCAGCATCTTGCTGGTATCGGGCGGTGCCTTGTAGGGCATCAGCTTGGTCAGTTCGGCGCCTCGCGCGGAGAGCATCATCGTCTCGATGCGGCGGCCGTTGTGCGACACGCCCACCCACACGCCCTCGCGCTCCACCTGGGCGGTAAATCGTTTGCCATTGCACGAGCCGGTGGCACGGATGCCGCCGAAGCGCCAATCCTTGGCCAGCTCGTAGCGCTTGCCCTCCACCCGCACCGACAGCGCATTGTGAAAGCGCATCGTGACGCGTTTGTAGGTGTGCTGGCCCTTCTCGCCCTTGATGATGAGCACGAAGTCTTCGCCGATGCGGTAGCCGTGCCCGGGCAACTGCCCGCTGATGCCCGCTGCGCGCTCGCGATACAGGCGGTGGCCGGCGGCCGACAGGGCCACCAGAAAGTCGGGGTCCGGATGCGGCACGCTGGCCGCGGAGAAGCCTTTGGGATAGTTCTCGGCGATGAAGCCGGTGTTGAAATCGCCCGCCACGAACCGGGGATGCGCCAGCAAGGCCGACTGGAACGGGATGTTGCTGCTGATGCCGCGAATCACGAAGGCATTCAGCGCTTCGCGCATACGCACGATCGCCGTATCCCGATCGGGCGCATGTACGATCAGCTTGGCGATCATCGAGTCGTAGTACATCGGGATCTCGCCGCCTTCGTAGACGCCGGTATCCACCCGCACGCCGCCGGCGCTGGGCATCGGCGCCGCCGCTTCCATCGTCTGCTCCGGCGGCTGGTAGCGCACCAGGCGGCCGGTGGAAGGCAGGAAGTTGCGAAACGGATCCTCGGCATTGATGCGGCATTCGATGGCCCAGCCGCGGCGCGGAATCTCCGCTTGCGTGAACGGCAGCTTCTCGCCCGCGGCCACGCGAATCATCAGCTCCACCAGATCGAGCCCCGTGATGCATTCGGTGACCGGGTGCTCCACCTGCAGGCGGGTGTTCATCTCGAGGAAGAAAAACCTCTGGTCCTTGCCGACGACAAACTCCACCGTGCCGGCGCTTTGGTAGTTGACGGCCCTGGCCAGCGCC
>JANMAS010000603.1:0-6713 GCA_031359975.1 Burkholderiales bacterium | reverse complement strand
TCGGTCGCCTCGGTCGCCTCAGTCCAGCGACACCTTGGCGCGCTTCACCACATCGGCGTACTTGGCGGATTCCGAGGCGATGAAGGCCTGGAACTGCGCCGGGGTGGCGGGGAATACTTCGTAACCGAAGGTGGCGTAGCGATCCTTGATGTCCGGCTCGGCGAGCGCGTCTTCGACGTCTTTGCGGATCTTCTCGGCCACGGCCTTCGGCAAACCGGGCGGCGTGGCCAGGGTAGTCCAGCCGGTGACTTCGTATCCGGCCGGGCCGCCGGATTCGCTCACGGTGGGCACGTCGGGGAAGGCGCTGTGGCGCTTGGGTGCGGTGACCGCGATGAACCTGATCTTGCCGCTGCGCTGCATCGGGCCCGCCGAGGCCAGCGAGCCCAGCGCCCAGTTGAGTTCACCGCTGGCCACGCCGGTGTACAGCATCGACACTTCCTTGTAGATGATGTGCTCCATCTGCGTGCCGGTGGCGGCCTCGAGCAATGCCGAGCCGAGGTGCACCGGGTTGCCCACCGACCAGGAACCGTAGTTCAGCTTGCCGGGGTTGGCCTTGGCGTCGGCGATGATGTCGCCCACCGTCTTGTACTTGCTGTTGGTCGGCACGCTGACGAAGAAGTAGGTGCGAAACAGCGGCGTCAGCGGGTCGAAATCCTTGATGGGGTCGTACGGCAGCTTCTTGAACAAATGCGGGTAGGCCACCAGGTGCACGTTGTCCAGCTGGATCAGATCGTGGCCATCGGTGGCACCGCGCTTGAAGGCGTCGATGGCGATGAAGCCGTTGGCGCCCGGCTTGTTTTCCACGACCACCGGCTTGCCCCACTTTCTCTGCAGTTTTTCGGCCAGCACACGCAGCACCGCCTCCGGGCCCGCACCGGCGGGAAAGGGCGTGATGATGCGCACCGCCTTGGTGGGGAACTCTTGCGCGTGGGCGGCGCCGGCCAGCAGGCTCAATGCGGCCAGGCCGGCGGTGGCCAGGGCTTTCATCGGGGTGGTCATGGGTTTGTCTCCGTGGGTCATCAGAAATGCAGGATGCTCGACATGTCAGGCGGGTTCCATGCCCTGGCGCCGCTTGGCTGCATCAGCCTCGGGTGAGGCCATGAACGCGAGCATGTCGCGCACGGCCTCGGCGTGTGCCGTGGTGGCCGCGATAGCGGCGGAAAAGGTGGTGGTGATCTGGATGGCCGGGGGCAAGGGCCCCACGATGGTGATGCCTTCGAGGTTCAACAGCTCGCTCAGTTGCTGAAACCCCAGCTCGACATCGCCCCGCGCCACCAGCGTACCCACCGGCACCCCCGGCGGCGCCTGCACGATGCGGTCACGAATCTCATCGGCGAGTCCCCAGCGCTCGAACAGCCTGGCCAGCGCCACGCCGCTGGGCCCGGTGGAATAGCTGATGCTGCGCGCGCCTGACACAGCGCGCTTGACGGCCTCTTCCGAGCCGATATCCGGCGCGGGCGACCCGGCGCGCACGGCAACGGCCACACCCGAATGAACCAGGTCCACCTTGCTGCCCGCCAGGATGTGGCCGGCGGCGATGAGCTTGTCGATGGCGTCGGACGCGAGCACCACCACGTCGAAGGCTTCGCCGGCCTGCACCCGCCTGGCGGCATCCACACCACCCACCGACTCGATGGCTACTGTGCCGGCCGAGCGCTGCATGTACGCAGCCACCAGCTCAGCCAGCACCTGCCGGGTGGCCATCGACGAGAGGCCCTTGATCTCGGCGGTCATGTCGGGTTGTCCCCTGTGGCCGGCACAGCATGGCCAGCCAGGGAGTTGGCAGGTTGCTTCACGGTGTCTCCTTGTCGGCTGATTCTCGGAACTTCAATGGCCACCATCAAGCGCTTTGTGGCGCTGGCTGATGCATGAGCAGGATATCCATCAAAGGGTGGCCACCGCGTGCGGCGGCCACGGCCTCACTCGCCGAAGTCGAGCGGCAGGCCCACGTAGTTCTCAGCGATGGTGCGCGAGCCCGATTCGGAATGCACCAGATAGTCGAGCTCGGCCTGCTGCAGGCGGGCGGTGATCGCGCTGTCTTCGGGAAAGCGGTGCATCAGGCTGGTGAACCACCATGAGAAGCGCTCGGCCTTCCAGACGCGTCGCAGGCAGCGCTCGGAGTAAGCGTCGATGCCGGCCTCCGTCTTGTCGAGGTAGTACGCGATCAACGCGCCCGACAACACCTTCACATCCGTGGCCGCCAGGTTCAGCCCCTTGGCCCCGGTGGGCGGCACGATGTGCCCGGCATCGCCGGCCAGGAACATCCGGCCGAAGCGCAGCGGCTCGGTCACGAAGCTACGCAGCGGGGCGATGCTCTTCTCGATCGATGGCCCGGTGACCAGGCGTTCGCGGCCCGGCGCATCGAGGCGCAGACGCAGCTCCTGCCAGAACGCGTCGTCGGTCCACTCCTCGACCTTGTCGGTGAGCGGCACCTGCAGGTAGTAGCGGCTGCGGGTGTGGCTGCGCTGCGAGCACAACGCAAAGCCGCGTGGGCTGCTGATGTAGATCAGCTCGTCGGACACCGGCGGCGTATCGGCCAGCATGCCCAGCCAGCCGAAGGGATAGACCTTCTCGAACTCGGTGATCGCCTCGCGCGGCACGCTGGCGCGGCACACACCGTGAAAGCCATCGCAGCCGGCGATGAAGTCGCACACGATCTCATGCGCCTGGCCGTCTTTTTGGTAGGTCACCCGAGGCTTGAGGCTGTCGAAATCGTGCACCGCCACAGCACGCGCTTCGTACACCGTGGGCAAGGCGGCGGCCTCGCGCGCCTGCATCAGATCGCGGGTGAGCTCGGTCTGGCCATAGACCATCACATGCTTGCCGCCGGTGAGGTGGTTCAGGTCGATGCGGCGGCGCTGGCCGCCATAGAGCAATTCGAAGCCGCCGTGCAGCAGCCCTTCCTTGTGCATGCGTGCGCCGACACCGGCCTCGTCGAGCAAATCCATCGTCACCTGCTCGAGGATGCCGGCGCGGATGCGGCCCTGCACATGCTCGCCACTCTGGCGCTCCACGATCACCGCATCGATGCCGGCCTTGTGCAATAGCTGCCCGAGCAGCAAGCCCGACGGGCCACCGCCAATGATCGCAACCTGGGTACGCGTGGGGGGGGTCATGGATGGCTCCTCGTCGTCGCTGAAGTTCCGGCTCAAGCGCACTGGTCAACGGCGGTCGGCCACGATCGTCATCATCACAGACTGCACACCCGAGTCGTCGGTCAACGCGTGGGGCACCCCTGTACGATCCTGTCCACCCCGAAGGCGAGGCACGGCAGTCTTCATCTGCTGGGGGTACAGTGCACCCAGAAGGTACAAATAGTCAATCCAAATCAATAGCCTACGAACGTTGTGAAACTCGCCACCTGGAACGTCAACTCCCTCGCCGTGCGCCTGCCGCAATTGATTGACTGGCTCGCCCTGCATCAACCCGATGCCCTCGTGCTGCAGGAAACCAAGCTCACCGACGACAAGTTTCCGCATGAGGCGATTGCGCAGGCCGGGTATCAGTCGCAGTGGTTCGGCCAGAAAACCTACAACGGCGTGGCCTTGCTCTCGCGCGAGCCGGCGCTTGACATCACGCGCAACATCGTCGGCTTCGACGACGCGCAGGCGCGGGTGATCGCCGGTACCGTGGCGGGCATCCGGGTGGTGGGGGCCTATGTGCCCAACGGCCAATCGGTGGAGAGCGACAAGTTCGTCTACAAGCTGCGCTGGCTCACCGCGCTGCGCACCTGGCTCGCCGAAGAACTGGCGCGCCATCCGCAGCTGGTGCTGATGGGCGACTACAACATCGCGCCGGAAGATCGCGATGTGCACGATCCCGCGGCCTGGGCCGGCCAGGTGCTGTGCACGCCCGAAGAACGCGAGCATTTCCGGCAGCTTCTGCAGCTGGGCCTGCACGACAGTTTTCGGCTCTTCGAACAGGCCCCCAAGCTATGGAGCTGGTGGGATTACCGCAACCTCGCATTCCGCAAGAACCAGGGCCTGCGCATCGATCACATCCTGGTGAGCGATGCGCTGAAGGGGCGTGTCACCGCGTGTGTGATCGACAAGCTCACGCGCAAGAACGAGCGGCCCAGCGATCACGCGCCGGTGATCGCCGAACTCGGCGATGGCGCAGCCGGCGGCGCGTCGTGACCGGCCTTGCCGCCACACAACCTGACCTGAACACGGCCTACGCCCCATTGACCGCATCTGCCGGAATCACGGCCGTCATGAATCGATAGCCCTGGCTCGCCACGAAACGCGGGTCGGTCTTGCACGATTGCATGAACTGCCGGTGCCCGGTTTTGGTTCTACCCAAGAGGCAACCCGCGCTGGCGTTGCCGATATCAGCCCTTGGCAGGTCGAAGCCCCAATGCTGATTGATGCCGAACAGGCCCACGAAAACCTTGTCGCCGGTGCGCTGGAAATCCTGGTTGAGATCGCGATGCACCGGGATCGGCAAGGTCTGCACCAGCGCTTCGTGTGCGCTCGGCCTGCCCAACTTGTGCGTGCCGACTGACCACGCCTTGTACTGCCCAAAAGCGATTCGAGCCGCACCGCGCGGATCGAACTTCTGAATCACGGTATGAAGACGGCCAGGCTCGGAAGTGCCTTCCCAGCTTCCGACGATGTCCGGATTGCCCGCCCGGTTCACGCGCAGCAGCAAGCGCAGGTCGTTGAACTCATTAGGTGGGTTGCCGTTCGATTGCCCATCAGCGTCTATCCCTTCGACGTAGACGATGTTCACGCAATCCGGATGACGATTGAGCCAGTGGCCCGCCGCCTGCATCGCGCCTACGATTCTGCCGGCCAGCGTGGGCTGCGTGTTCAGTGGGAAGAGTGTCGTTGCGCTATCGGCCAACAGGGCGCGCGCCAACTCCGAGTCGAGTCGGCTCTTCGCCGACGTGCCGACCTTGCGCACAAACTGCCCGAGCGCCCATTGCGAGACAGGTCCGAAGTTTCCATCGACCGGTGGGTCGAGCAGCCCGATATCCGCAAGTCGCTGTTGGATCTGTCGGCTCAGTGTGATGTCGCCGCCAATAACGGCGAACGGCAGGGAGCTGCCGCCTTCCGCAAAGTCCTCGAGTTTCATATCGACCTTTCGTCGCGCGGATTGATTTCAGACCGATCCGCAAATTTGGCTTACTGCTCCACTGAAAGCTTAGGCCTATCCACCGGACCTTCACCCTCTGTTGTGATGACGACGAATTGAATGGCGGGTTCCACACTGCGCCGCTGGGTCGACGCGTCGTCGATCGAACCGGATCAACAAAGGAATCTGCATGCGAGCCACTCGTCCCTGCTGAGCCTTTGAGCTCGAACGAGCCAAGTCATCCGTCAAACACGAAGGAGCGACATCTTGAGCATCAATGCAATGGCAAACGCCGCCGCCGCGCGCCGACCCGACATCGGCCGAGCATTCGAGGTTCCGCACGGCCTGGAGGAAATCGCCGAGGCGTCGAAGACGACGCCGACGAGTTCGTCTGAACCGCCGTTACCTGAGAACCCGCCCCCGACCGCGACGCCGATCGACACCGCCTACAACGTTCTCTTTGGCTACATTCCGACCGAAATATTGACGATGTATGTCGCCGTGCTCGCCGCGGTCGGACAGGCGAAAGAGGTCACCCCATCGGCCTGGATCGCGTTTGGGTGCTTCCTTGCCGCCACGCCGATCGTTGTCTGGCTCACCTATGGAGCCAAGCTCATGGCGGCGAAAAAAGCGGTGCCGATCGCGTACGGAAAGTGGCCCGTGTGGGAAATGTTCGCTGCGACTCTGGCCTATTGCGCCTGGGCATTCGCGTTGCCGAACAGCCCGTTCAGCGAATTCACATCCTGGTACTCGTCGGCGTTGGCCGGAGTCGCCGTCCTGGTGGCGTCGACAGTGCTTGGCCTCCTGGCACCCTTCTTTCAACGCAAGCTCAGCGGCGACGATTGATGAAGTCGGGCGCCGAGCAAGCGCATCGAACGTCAAACGTCGCGCGTTCCGAAACCAGCCGCGTGCGCCTGAATCGGTCTTGTGTCAAACAGTATCCGTCCTCCAGAATGTGGATGCACATTGGGCCGCTGGAGGAAAAGATGAGCCGATCGCCGATCGATGAAGAAGATGCGAAGTGGACAGAGCTGCACCGCATACGTTGCACGGTTGTCGTCATCGACGTTGTCGAGTCGGTTCGCCTGATCGAGGCGGACGAGACGAGGGCGGTACGGCACTGGAGGCGGCTCGTCGATCAGATTCGTTCCGAGACGCTGCCACCCCTGCAGGGGCGTCTGGTGAAAAGCCTGGGTGATGGACTATTGCTTGAATTTCGACAAACCAGTGATGCCGTGCTTGCCGCCCTGCAAATCCAAACAAGTGTCAAAGGTCACAACATGGGACTTGCCCCGGATCGGTGCATGCACTTGCGCGTGGGCATGCACGTGGCGGACGTGCTGGAAGACGATCTGGACATCTATGGCGCGGGCGTCAATCTCGCCTCGCGCCTCGCCGGATTGGCGGGGATCGACGAAATCGTCGTATCGAGCGAGGTGCGCGCGCAGCTCGTGGATGGCCTGGACGCCGAACTCGAAGATCTGGGCGACTGCTGGCTCAAGAACATGAGTGATTCCGTTCGCGCATTTCGGCTCGGCCCGGCCATGGCCGTCGGCATTCAGCCCGTACATGCCTTGTCGCGCGGTGCGCGCGAGACCGTCGGCATCGCGGTGTTGCCGTTCGAGTGCCGCACGCCG
>JANMAS010000469.1:0-6223 GCA_031359975.1 Burkholderiales bacterium | reverse complement strand
ACCGCCCGGCGATGGTGGAACTGGCCCGCCTCGACCAGATCGACCGCCTGTTCACCGACATGCCCCCGCCAGCGCCCTTCCCGCACCTGATGCTCGAAGCCGGCGTTCAGTGTGTCATCGCACAATCCACCGAGTCGGGCGGCACCACAGCCGCGACCGCGCCGCCAGCGACATCGGGAGACACCCCCACATGACCCACATCCTCGCACTCGACCAGGGCACATCGAGCTCGCGCAGCATCGTCTTCAACGAACAGGGGCACATCGTCGCGATGGCCCAGCGCGAGTTTCATCAGATCTTCCCGCAACCGGGCTGGGTGGAGCACGATCCCAACGAGATCTGGGCCACGCAGCTCACCACCGCGCGCGAGGCCATCGCCAAGGCCGGCCTGGCGGCCACCGACATCTCCGCCATCGGCATCACCAACCAGCGCGAGACCACCGTGATCTGGAACCGCCGCACCGGCGTGCCGATCTACAACGCGATCGTCTGGCAGGATCGCCGCGCCGAGCCGCTGTGTGCGCAGCTGCGCGAGCAGGGTTTGACCAGCGCGGTGCGCGAGTCCACCGGCCTGGTGATCGATGCGTATTTTTCGGGCACCAAGATCCGCTGGATGCTGGACCACGTCGAAGGCGCGCAGGCCGCCGCAGAGCGCGGCGAGCTGGCCTTCGGCACCATCGATTCGTGGCTGCTGTGGAAGCTCACTGGCGGCCATGTGCATGCCACCGACGTGAGCAACGCGTCGCGCACGATGTTGTTCGATATCCAGCGCAACCAGTGGGAGCCCGCGCTTCTACACGCGCTGCATGTGCCGGAGGTGATGTTGCCCAGGGTGCATCCGTCGAGCTTTCCGTTCGGGCAGAGCGAGGCCGGCCTGCTCGGCGCGGCGATCCCGATCGCGGGTATCGCGGGCGACCAGCAAAGTGCGCTGTTCGGCCAGGCGTGTTTTCGCGCCGGGCTGGCGAAAAATACCTACGGCACCGGCTGCTTCATGCTGATGCACACCGGCTCGCGTTTCGACCTGTCGAAAAACGGCCTGGTGACCACCAGCGCGGCGCAGCCCACCAGCACGCCCGAGTTTGCCTTCGAAGGCAGCGTGTTCATTGGCGGCGCGGTGGTGCAATGGCTGCGCGACGGGCTGCGGGCCATCAAGGGCAGCGGCGAGGTGCAGGCCCTGGCCGAGAGCGTGCCCGATTCAGGCGGCGTGATGTTCGTGCCCGCCTTCACCGGCTTGGGCGCACCCTACTGGAATGCCGATGCGCGAGGCACCATCACCGGCCTCACCCGCGGCAGCACGGCAGCGCACATCGCGCGCGCCGCGCTGGAGAGTATCGCCTTCCAGAGCGCCGCGTTGCTGCAGGCGATGAGCCGCGACGCAGTGGCCGCCGGCGCGCAGCCGGTGGCCGAACTGCGCGTCGACGGCGGCGCGTGTGTCAATGACCTGCTGATGCAGTTCCAGGCCGATCTGCTCGGCATCCCGGTGGTGCGGCCCAAGGTGATCGAAACCACCGCGCTGGGCGCCGCCTACCTGGCCGGCTTGGCCACCGGCGTCTACCGCAATCTCGATGAACTTTCGGCGCAATGGCAGGTGGAGCGGCGCTTTCATCCCACGATGCCCCGCGAACGGGCACTGGCGCTGATGGACGATTGGGAGCGGGCGGTGAGGCAGGCCTCGGCGGTTTGACGCCTGCCCTGCGCTGGCCGCTCGGCGCCCGTATCAGTCCGGCAAAGCCACCGTGGGATCGGCTCAAGCCACACCCAGCGGCGTAAAGTGATTCAGATTGCGCGTGAGCACCAGCAGTTTGGCATGCTGCGCGAGCGAAGCGACAGTACGCTGGTATCCATCAGGTAGCCCACGCAGGGGCGCCATGCAGCGGGACGCGTCACAGGTCGATATCGCGCAGCGGCGTTTGATCACGCTCGGTGTCAAGCGCCTCCGGCACGTCCAGCAGATAGTCGGCCAGGCTTTGCATGACCACGGGGTACAGACGCTGCCCCGCCTCGACCGGCACGATCATCGCCGAGGGTTGCCCATGGCGCGTGATCAATGTCGGCCGATCGTCCCGCAGCGTGATGCGGCTCACGGCGCCTTGGTGGCCTTGCCGGGCTTCGGCTCGCCCAGGTCGAGATCGTCGAGACTCATGCGCACCACGCGGCCTTCGAGGCCCTTGAAGGCATCGCCGGTGGCTTTCATGTCGCCGGCCACCACGCCGATCAGGCGGGCGGGCTTCCAGGTGGCACGGGCATAGTCGCGCACCTGTTCCGGGGTGACGGCTCGGATGGCCTGTACCTTGTCACCCAGCTCGGCCAGCGGCTGGCCCTGGGCCTGCTGGTTGATCACCAGCGACGACAGGCCGCTCGTGGTTTCGAGTTTGTCGGCGAAATTGCCCACCAGCACGGCCTGGCGCGAGGCCAGCTCATCGGCCGGCACCAGGGCATCGCCCAGCCGCAGGATCTCGCCGCGGGCCAACGCCAGCACCTCGGCGGCGGAGGCGTTCTTGGTCTGCACCGAGGCGCGGAACATGCCACCGACGGGGTGCGACACGGTGGCGCTGCCGGCGCCATAGCTCAAGCCGCGTTTGATGCGGATCTCCTGGTTCAGGCGCGATGAATAACCCACACCCAAGGTGGCATTGGCCACTTCGCCGATCTGGCGCTGGGCACGCTCCGCCGGCAGGCCACTGGCAAAGGGCGCGGCCACCACCACCGCGCTTTGCCCGCTGCCGGGCATGTCGACCAGGATCGTGGTGCCCTCCATCGGCTTGGGCGGCAAGGCGATCTCGCTCACATCGGGCAGCATCATGCGCGGCGCTTTCCAGTCGCCGAAGTAGGTTTCGGCCCAGGCCACGGCCTGCGCCATGGTCACATCGCCGGCCAGCACCAGGGTGGCCGCGTCGGGGCGGAACCATTGGCGATGGAACTGGCGAACGTCGTCAGCCGTGACGTGCCGCATCGTCTGCGGTGTGGGCCGCGAGCCGTAGGTGCTGGGGCCCCAATAGGCATGGTTGGCGGCCAGGCTGGCCACCGCGCCCGGGCTGGCGTAGGAAAGCTTGAGCTCATCGATCGTCTGCTCTCGCGCACGTTGCACTTCCACGGTGGCAAACGTGGGGCGGCGCGCGACATCGGCAATGAGCGCCAGCGCCGCCTGGATACGCGGCGTGGTGATCGTCATGCTCACCGTGGTGGCACGCGCGCTCGATGCGGTTTCGAGTTCGCCACCCAGCGCTTCGGCCTGGCGCACCAGTTCGGGCGCCGATACCGCGCGGCGATCCCGCGTGGCGCCCTTGCTGAGCAGCGTGGCAGCCAGGCTCGACACACCGGCTTTGCCGGGCGGATCGGATTCAAGACCGGCGCGCACCATCAGCGCCGCGGTGACCAAGGGCGCATCGTGCCGCTCGGCCACAACGAGCGTCAACCCGTTGGGCAGCTTGTGCTCGGCCAGCTGCGGCTGGCCAATGGGCATCGGCGGCGCGGGCAAGGGTGGTGTGTCGACACCGGGCGTCAGCGCCTGCGCGGATGCGGCCAGGGTGAAGGCTGCGGCACCTGCCAGCCAGGGGCGGGCACCCGCGCCGATCGGGCGCAGGGCGCGCAGGACGCTGCGCGGAACGTGATCTTTGTGCATGAGGTTGTGCATGAGGGAGCCTGGTGATGTGCATGGAGGGCGCTTCATGCGCGCTTGCCTTCGGTGTAGCTCAGCGTGATGCGTTTGCCGCTCAGCACATGCTGCCGCAGCACGCGGCGCACGTCGTCGGCCGTCACCGCCTGCAGCAGAGCCAGCTCGCGGTCCACATACGCGGCTTCGCGGTGGTAAAGCAGCGCGCCGCCCACGGCCATCGCCTTGCCTTCGGGGGTTTCGCGCTCGGCGAGGGCGCTTGTGACCAGGCGGGTGCGCACCTTGTCGACTTCGGCCGGACTGATCGGGCCCTTGGCCAGGCGTTCGATCTCACGCCACAGCGCGGCTTCGATGTCGCGCAACGGCCGACGGCCGGCAGCCACCGCATAGGCGCTGATCTGGCCGGCGTCTTCATACAGGCTGGCGCTGAAGCCCACCGTCTGCGCGAGTTGCTGGCGGTAGACCAGCGATTCGTTCAGCCGCGACGATTCGCCGCTGGCGAGCAGATCAGCCGCAACCCGCAGCGCGGGCGCATCGGGGCTGTTCGCGGCCGGGCCCTGCCACAGCAAGGCCACCGCGGGCAGCGGCACATTGGGCGCCGACAGCGCCACGCGGCGATCTTTCGTGCGCACCGGCTCTTTCAACGTCACCCGAGGCACCGGGGTGTCGGGCTGCTTGAGCACGCCGAAGTAGGTGTCGACCCAGGCATCGAACTGCCCGGGATCGAAACCGCCGGCGACGATCAGCATCGCGTTGTCGGGCCGGTAGTACGTGGTGTGGAAGGCGCGCACGTCGTCCAGCGTGGCGGCGTCCAGATCCTCGATGCTGCCGATCACCGAGCGCTTGTACGGGTGCACATCAAAGCCGTGCAGCGAAAACGCCTCGTAGAAGCTGCCGTACGGATCGGCCAGCACCCGCTGGCGATATTCTTCCTGCACCACGGCGCGCTCGCTCTTGAAGTTGGCCTCGTTGACATCGAGGTTGGCCATGCGCTCGGCCTCGGCCCACAGCAGACGCTCGAGGTGGTTGGCCGGCACATCTTCGAAATAGGCGGTCACGTCTTCGGCGGTGAATGCGTTGTTGCTGCCGCCCACATCCTCGGTGAGGCGATCCAGGGTTTCGTTGGGCATGTAGCGCGTGCTCTTGAACATCAGGTGTTCGAACAGATGCGCGAAGCCCGAGCGGCCGACCGGATCATCCTTGCCGCCCACGTGATACCAGACCTGCACACTCACCCGGGCGCTGCCGCGCACCGGAATACCCACCACCTGCAGGCCGTTGGCCAGCCGCCGCTCGCGCAGCGCCATCGGCGGCACCACCAGCGGCGCGGCGGGCGATGGTGGGGAGGCGCCGAAAGCGGCGCCGGGATGGAGCAGCGCGCCACCCCATGCGGCGCAGCCGGCGGCAGCCAGTGAAGTGGTCATCCAGGAACGTCGATCGAAGGTCTTCATCAAGAGCCCATGCGGGTGGCTGAGACGCGTATCGTAAGCATGTCGGGCGATCGCCCCGGCGGGCAGGCTTTGCGGCCCGCGCCTATGATTCCCGGTGGGCGCCGCGCACGCCGTTTTCATCCTCGTTCCCATCCCCAACCGAAGCCGAAAGCCGCCGATGGACAACGCCGATCTGCAGGTGATGAAAACGATCGTCGCGTGGCAAGCGCTCGGGCATCGGGTGGTGCTGGGCACGATCACCCGCACCTGGGGCTCGGCCCCGCGCCCACCCGGCTCGCTGGTGGCGATCCGCGACGATGGCCTGGTGGCCGGCTCGGTATCCGGCGGCTGCATCGAAGACGATCTGGTCGACAAGGCCCGCAGCGGCGCGCTCGTCACCGGCCTGCCGCAGGTGGTGCGCTACGGCATCGATGCCGACGCCGCCCACCGCTTCGGCCTGCCGTGCGGCGGCCTCATCGAGCTGGTGCTGGAGCCGGTGGCGCCACGCAGCCAGGTGCCCGAATTGCTGGCCCTGCTCGGGCGCGGCCAGCGCGCCCGCCGCACCCTCACCATCGCCACCGGCGAGGTGGCCCTGCAAGCGCAAGCCGACGTGGACGAACTCGCGCTCACCGACACCACCCTCGTCACCCACCACGGCCCGCGCTGGCGCCTGCTGCTGATCGGCGCCGGCCAGATGACGCAATACCTCGCCCAGATGGCCGGTGCGCTCGACTACGAAGTGATCGTGTGCGACCCCCGCGAGGAATACGCCACCGGCTTCGCGGTGCCCGGCGCCACCCTGCTGCGCACGATGCCCGACGACACCGTGACCGCCCTCAAACCCGACGGCCACACCGCCATCATCGCCCTCACGCACGACCCCAAGCTCGACGACATGGCCCTGATGGAAGCCCTCGCCAGCGAAGCCTTCTACGTGGGCGCCATCGGCTCCCGCGCCAACCAGGCCAAACGCAAGGAACGCCTGGCGGAGCACTTCGGCATCACGCCCGAGCAACTGGCGCGGCTGCATGGGCCGGTGGGTTTGAAGAATGGTGCCCGCACGCCCCCGGAGATCGCCAGCTCCATCCTGGCCGAGCTGACGGCGGGGCGGTATGGGTTTCGGGTGCCGGTGCCGGTTCTGGTGCGGGGGGTGGCGGGGGTTTCGGGGGTTGCGGCGGGG